>DIFC01000088.1 GCA_002418945.1 Deltaproteobacteria bacterium UBA5758
TTGACGCCGATAAAGAACTCCCTCATCATGATGACCCAGTAGTACTGGCCCTTTTTCGTGAGGGAAAGTATGTGTTCGCGTTGTTCCAGCCCGCCCACGGCCTTGAAAAAGGCGATCTCCCACCTCAGGTATTCGNNGAGCTCGGTAAGATCAAGATGGAGGCCGAAAAGCTTCATGAGAAAATCATAGAGAAGGCGTTCTTTTATGGAGCATTCGCGCTTTGCGACAACGGGAAACTCGCCTCTTCCGATGCGCCTGACGTAATCGACGATGTCAAAAGTGTTGGCATAGACGTTCCCGCCGATGTAGCCGATAGAACCGCTTCCGAGACCGGCATACTCCTCGTAATTGACCACGTATTCGTCGATCATTCCGTCTGCCTTTGAGAAGCACCATGCTGTCGTCGGCTCATAAAGCGGGGCAAGCCTGTCCGTGATCTTTGTGTAGAATTCCCTGCCCCGCCCATACTTCACGGCGCCCACCTTTTCGCTCATCACACCCTTTGTATAATCTGAAACCATAAGGGGGTAATAGGTGATCTGGTCAACCTTCAGTCCAGTAAGCCGCGAGAGGTCCTCTTCGAGGATAGCCATGGTCTGGGTCGGAAAATTGAAGATCATGTCGGCATTGAGGGTGTTGAACTTTCCCTGTGTCGACCGAAGCCGCCCGGCTATCTCTTCACCGCTTCCGTACTTATGGTAACGTCCGATGGTCTTCAGAAGCCCGTCTTCAAAGGTCTGGACCCCCACTGAAAGCCTGTTCACTCCTATTTCTTTCAGGATATCGATGTTTTTGTCCGTCAGGTGGTTCGGGTTCGTCTCAACGGATATCTCCATGATCCGGTATGTCTTCTTTATCAGTTCTACGGTGTCTGCAAGCTCGTCGATGAGGATGGTGGGGGTCCCGCCGCCGACATAGAGGGCGCCGAAATCGTAGCCCAGATCCTTGTACATCAGGACCTCTTTTCGCAGCGCCTCAAAGTACGGCCTCGCCAGCGCCTCATCGAAGACGACCCTATTGAAGGAACAGTAAGGACAGAGCTCCTCGCAGAAAGGGACATGGACATAAAGCAAAAGAGGCGTATCGCTGCGCTTGCGCGGTATGGTATGCGACGCGCGCGGAGAGAACTGTAGATATGCGGCGTTCTTTTTTCGCGCGATATGGGCGATAAATTTTTCTATCAGCATAATGCGTCCGGAGAATGCAGCAGCAAACAAAGAATGTTACGGTCTGGAGCTAAAAAAATCAAGCATATAATCTCATGGATAGCCATGAAAGTCTTGACTTGTCACAGAGACATAGTTAAAACATCACATTGCCGGTATGAAAAAAATCCTGATCTTAGGACTTTTTGGCGCAGCAAGCATGATAGCCGCTTTATTTGCCATGGCCGGGGAAAATCCCGCAGCGTCCCAGCAGGGGCTTAAGGTAGTATCCGATGCCTCGGACAAGTCTTCTGCAACACCGAAAGAACGCTACTTTATCCGGGTAAAAACCCGCTCAGCCGTCGACGTCACCGGCTCTGTCATACATATCGACTGGGCCGCGAAGAGTATCACTCTGAAGGGCAAGGGAAAGACAATAACCTTTGACATGGTCAACCCTTCTTTCATCGGGTATACAGATCTCGATGAGATAAAAAAAGGGGATACCGTAACTATCTCTTATAAGAAGGGCGGGCTGCAGATCAGAAAAGGCCTCCCCCCTGCGGCAACACAAACGAAAACCGCTCATGCCGGGCCTGGACAGGCACGGCCGCCGGAACAAAACAAGACCGTACAAAAGGCAATGAAACAAAAGGCCTCTGATGCGGCCTCCGGGCAATCAAAAAAACCATCTTTAAAAACAGAGGCGAAAAAACCTCAGAAAACAGCCTCCATCAGGACAAAACCCGTCAGACTCCGTGACAGGCCGATGACTTCGGAGTTTCGGGACGTGGACAACAACAAGGACGGGAAGGTATCGGCAGTGGAATTGAGTGTTATATTCCCAGACCTTACGCTGCAGCAATTCAGGGAATACGATAAGAACAGAGACGGGGTCCTCGATGAGCAGGAGTTCCGTGCCGCGAAACGAAGCAGGTAAATAAGCAGGGGTCCGGCCCAGCCATTCCCCCCTCACCCTGACCCTCTCCCGCAAGGGGAGAGGGAATGTTGCTGCGATGACCCTCTCTTGCTAGGGAGAAGGGATGTTGCTGCGATGTACTACCAGCGCCTCGAATTCGTCCTCCAGGGGGGAGGGAATGCGCTACCAAGTGCCATTTGTGCCTTAACCCTTTTCTTCAGGAGGAGGGGGTTGTTGCCAAGCACTACCGGTGCCCCGGCCTCGGCCGCAAAGGGAGGGGGAGTGTTGTTGCCCCGGATCGCGGCATGGGTATTTTAGATTGTCACTCCTTCGTCAGGATTGAACCGCACGATATTAGCGTTTCGATATTAAGAAATGCAGTGAGCCTTATGATTTATAGGTAATAGCGAATTCTTGAGCGAGAGGGAGAGGCCGGGTACCCACGAAGTGGGTGTGGCTTTGCCCGAAGAGGGGACAAGGGGTGGCGACCGCGAGCCCCATTCATAGGTCACCGAGATGCTTTATATATGCCTTCTCAACAAGCGTTTTGATCTCTTCCCGGAACTTCTCATAATTTGCCATCAGTGTTTTTCCCTCGGCTGTCAACTCCGATCCGCCGCCCGATACGCCGCCGATCTTTCTTTCCAGAAGGGCAAACCCGAGCCTTTTCTCGGCCCTGTGAAGCGTCGCCCAGGCCTTGCGGTAGGATATCCTTAGGTCGCTCGCGGCGCGGTGCAGGGAGCCCGTTGCCTCAACGTGCTTGAGGAGCTGGTAAGGCCCCTCGCCGAAGGCCTTTCCTTCATTATCAAGCCATACTTTATAGACGACCTTCATGTTCGCCCGGCCTTTCGTTGTTCCCATTCAAGTATAGCGCAATTTTTGCGGAGAAGGCAAAAGATATCTGATCCTCACCGACCGGTGTGATGCGTCGGCCCTTGTCAGCAGCCTGGTTCGCCCGGGTGGCCGCAGCAGCTCCTCATCGTGATGATCTTTTTAAGGTTATTCCTGAGCAGGAGCCATATTTTGCGCGGGAGAGGCATGGGCGCATTCATATTGGTAAAGAACGCCCTGATGCTGGGGCGGTCGTGGTTGTGGCTCATGCTATTCCTTGTCCCCGATGAGCGGGAGAACCTTCTCGATCTTGAAGTAGACAAGGAAGCGCTTCTCGTTCTTCTGGTCTTCCGGCACTGTGTAGCTTTTTCTCCACCTGATCGCGTTGATCTTCTCTGGGTCAGACTCTTCCATGATCCTCCTGAGGTAAAGCCTCTTGCCGATGAATTTTTCTCCGGATTCCATGAAAAGATATGCAGCATATGGGTTTGACCTGAGATTCTTGTGGGTCAATCTGTCGGTCATAATGTAAGCGATCGTCTCCTCATCGATAAAATGGGGCCGCGAATAGACCGCCACATCGACCTTCCCTTCGGAATCAGATGTTGCGAGCACTCCTCGTCCCTTCGTATTCTCGAAATATTCACTAAGCTTCATGTTCTCCCTCCATAAAGTTCATGATATGGCTATCCGCGGCCCCCTTCCGGCAGCGAGATGTCTCTGGTTGTATTTGATTAGTATAGCAAAGTTTCGGGTACGGTGATAATATAAAATCTTCATATGACGCTGAAGAGAATATCTGTGAGGCATGAGAGGGTAACAATACTTAAAGAGGGCGGAGATGCTCCAGGGACTGTGGCATACTGGATGAGCCGCGACCAACGGGTAAACGACAACTGGGCGCTTATCTTTGCACAGGAGCTCGCCATGGAAAAAAGATCTCCTCTTGTTGTTGTCTTCTGCCTCGCGCCTCAATTTCTGGAAGCTGCTGTAAGGCACTATGATTTTATGCTTGCCGGCCTGAAGGAGGTGGAGCAAAGACTGGGCGCACTGAAGATCCCCTTCCTTGTCAAAACGGGAGAACCGGGGAATACCATTCCCGTCTTTGTTGCTACAAACAGAATAGCCTGCCTCGTCTCCGATTTCGACCCTCTTCGCGTCAAGCGGCAATGGAAAGAGCAAGCTGCCCGAAAGATCGGCATTCCTTTTTACGAAGTAGATGCCCACAATATCGTTCCCTGCCGTACGGCCTCGCCGAAACAGGAATTCGGCGCCTATACGATACGGAAGAAGATACAGAGGCTCCTCCCCGAGTTTCTGGAAGATCTGCCGAAAACGAAGGAGCACCCGTGGCAACAGGACAGGGCGCACGCCAAAACGGACTGGGAAAGTCTTTCCCGAATGCCGCGTGCCGACCGGGCCGTAAAGGCTGCGGATTGGATCGTGCCGGGAGAAAAGGCTGCCGGAAAGGAGCTCAGGCGCTTTATCGAGAAAAAGATAGGTGATTATAACACCAGCAGGAATGACCCGTCGAAAGATTGCCAGTCCAATCTCTCTCCTTACCTTCACTTCGGCCAATTATCAGCACAGCGCGCGGCCATCGAGGTAACGAGAAGGGTGCCCGACGTCCCGATGCGGGCGTCCTTCCTCGAAGAGCTGATCGTCCGGAGGGAGCTCTCTGATAATTTCTGCTTTTACAACCCACATTATGACAGCTTCGAGGGGTTTCCCGAATGGGCAAAAAAGACCCTCAATGACCACAGGAATGATAAAAGATTCTACCGATACAGCGTGGAGGAATTTGAGAGGGGTGCAACCCACGACGATCTCTGGAATGCCGCCCAGCTTGAAATGGTCTTAAAGGGGAAGATGCATGGCTATATGCGGATGTACTGGGCAAAAAAGATCCTTGAGTGGTCAGGGTCTCCCGAAGAGGCAATGGAAACAGCAATATATCTGAACGATCGCTACGAGCTCGACGGAAGGGACCCGAACGGATACGCCGGCATCGCCTGGAGCATAGGGGGCGTACATGACAGGGCGTGGGGCGAACGGAATATCTTTGGTAAAATCCGCTACATGAGCTATAATGGATGCAGATCGAAATTCGACATAAGGCGCTATATTGAAAACGTCAGCGCCATGAAGAAAGAATAAGGGCTGATCGTTACGCCGGAGAAAAAACAATGAAACAGAAAGAGGCCATACCAAGCAAGACAAAAAAGGGTTCCGTGTCGGTTCCGGACAGGCTGCGGGAGCTGGACAAAACGGAAGATTTTGCCGTCCTCGCAACCGATGACAAGGGAGTCCCTTATGCGTCCCTTGTCTCCTTTGCCCTCACGCCGGACCTGAAAAAGATTATATTTGCAACGCCGAGAGGTACCCGCAAATACAGAAATATTATACGCTCACGGAATGCCGCGTTGCTCATCGACAGCCGCTCGCGAAAGAAAAAGGGCCTCATGGAGACAGAGGCCGTAACTATCATCGGAAAAGGAAGGCCCGTGAAAAAAGGCAGGACGAGGGATGGGTTCGTAGCAACATTTACAAAGAAACACCCTGCCCTGGAAGGTTTTATTCACTCTCCGTCAACAGCGATTATCGTTGTCGACATCGTTCAGTGCATCCATGTGAGCATGTTCCAGACCGTCTCTGTCTGGGACTGCACATAAAGAAAGGGGCACATCTATGTGGAACTGGAAACTAATCTACGAGGACGGCGAGGTAGCCTCATACTGCGACCTTGACAAGATTATCGATACGGAAGGCGGAGAGGACAATATCTTCGCCTCAATGGAGTGCTACCGGCAGCTCCCCACGAAGTTCGCAGTGTGGGTCTCGTTGATATTCAAAACGAAAGAGGCAGCGCAAAGGTACAAAGAGCAGAGAAAAGGGGCAGGGCTGCCGGCGAAGGGATACCAACGGTTCCGCTATACCCTCTGCCTCGTCGAGATAGACGCAGCAAAAAAAAGATACAGGGTCATCCCCGCGACAGACTACGATTCTTCAGACAACGAGCTGGGTGAATCATCGATCCTCTCCGACAAGGACGAGCCCCTCGTGGAAGGATTAAAGACGGAATGGGCGTCGGTCAGGTCAAAGACAACCCACTCGATGATACCGGCGATCTTCAAAAGATTTCTCGTTCAGCCCGGCTGACGGCACGCGGCAGGGGCGGCAACGTTGACAACACCATATATATCGGGTAAGATAGGGACATGATCGAGCGGTATACATTGCAGAGAATGGCGAAGGTCTGGACCGATCAGAACAGGTTTGGTAAGTGGCTCGACATAGAGGTCCTTATCTGCGAGGCCTACGGGGAGCTTTCCCTCATCCCCCCTGAAGATCTGAAGGCGATCAGGGAAAGGGCCAGGTTCGATGCGGGGAAGATCCTCGAGATCGAAAAGAGGACAAGGCACGATGTCGTCGCATTCATAGAGTGTGTTGCGGAATACGTGGGGCCATCGTCCAAATACATCCATATGGGCGTCACTTCATCGGACATTCTCGACACGTCCTTTGCCTGCCTTTTAAAAGAGGCCTCCGATATACTCGTTGATGACATCAATGCCCTGATGGATGTGCTGAAAGAAAAGGCCTACCAGCACAAGATGACCCCTGCTATCGGCAGGACCCACGGCATCCACGCGGAACCCGTCACGTTCGGCCTCAAGATAGCGCACTTCTACGATGAGATGAGAAGAAACCTCGAACGGATGAAAGCCGCACGGGAGCGGATATCCTACGGCAAGATATCGGGAGCGGTGGGCACCTATGCCCATGTGCCGCCCTCCGTGGAAGAATATGTCTGCAGAAGGCTGGGGCTGAAGGCAACTCCCATATCATCGCAGATCATTCCCCGCGACTACCACGCGGAGTTCTTTGCCACGCTGGCGCTGATAGGTTCGTCGATCGAGAGGCTGGCCATGGAGATACGGGGCCTCCAGAGGACAGAGGTCGGGGAGGCAGAGGAATTCTTCTCAAAAGGACAGACCGGCTCTTCGGCGATGCCGCACAAGAGAAATCCTATCGCCTCGGAGAACCTTTGCGGCCTTGCCCGGCTGCTCCACGGGTATGCGATATCGGCTATGGAGAACGTGCCGCTCTGGCACGAGCGCGACATCAGCCATTCTTCTGTCGAACGCGTCATAGCTCCAGACGCAACGATCGTCCTCGATTATATGCTCGAGCGGGTAAAGAACCTCTTTAAGAACCTCATCGTCTATCCCGAAAAGATGCTCCAAAACATGAACATCTCGAAAGGGCTCTACCACTCCGAGGCGATCCTCCTCGCCCTCATCCGGAAAGGCCTAACGAGGCAGGAGGCGTACAAGCTCACCCAGAAGGTCGCCATGCACTGCCATGAGAACAAGCTCGACTTCGCCGCAGAGCTCGAAAAAGATCCCGATATCGGGAAATACCTAAGCGGCGGGGAGATCCGGGAGACCTGCAGCGCCGATCACTATTTCAGGCACGTCGATACGATATTTAAGAGAGTGTTTGGATAGCAGAAAGCAAGCTCATAGCTGATGGCTCGTGGCGAATACAAGCAAGAAACTCTAAGCACCAAAACCTAAACAATCCCCTCTCCCTGACCCTCTCCCGCAAGGGGAGAGGGAACGTTGTTACTATGATCCTTTTCCGCAAAGTGGAGAGGGAGCGTTGTTGCCAGGTGCCGCCCGAGCATTAACCCTCCCTGGAAGGGGAGAGGGAATAATGTTGCCGTCCCGCAAGAGCGGAAGCGACGCGGCGATCTAATTCTTTCCTTTTTTTATCATTGAAAATTGAACGCAGAGCGCTGAACGAATCTTCCTGCCAGCCATGAGATATGAACTACGAGCTGTTCTATTCCTTGCATTCCTTCGCCGCGTTGACATACTTCAGCCGCAGATCATAGAGTATGTCTTCGATAAGGCGCTCCTCGTCTTCATTTAGGTTGCCCCTTGTCTTCTCTTTGAGTATCTCGATGATGTTGATGGTCTGCTTTGCGAGGGAAAGGTTGACGCACTGTTCATTTTTTAAAGGATCAGGCAATTCCCCGAGGCTCACAATAGCAGAGGTTGAGAGGGAAAGTAGAAAGGTGGTAAATGTCAATTCGGGAAAACCTTCTTCATTGGTAATCTTTTTTTCATCTCCCATTGTTGCCCCCTTACAAAAGTATATCAAGTTTGACAGGCAGGAAAAACATGCTGTCGTTTCTTTTCACCTGGTACAGGATATAGTTCCGCTGAAGCCCTTCGATCATGAAGGCGTTAAAGTCGGCGGTGTTGGCAATCTTGTTATTGTTAATCTTAACAATCGCATCGCCTATGCGCAGGCCTGCCTTTTCACCAAGGCCTCCGCTGTAGACCTTGGTCACAACAACCCCGTCCTTGTCTTTCAGCTTGTATTTTAGTTTCGGGTATCCCCGTATATCGGAAATTCTGATACCGCAGAGATTTTCATCAACGGGCGACGGCGTATAGTGGTGAATATCTTCGAAGTCAACGCTCACGAGGTAGGGCTTTTCTCCTCGCAGCATCTTAAGCTGGATAGTGCTTTTCCCCTTCAGGCTTCGTATGATGCTATGCAGCTTCATCCCTTCCCGTATCTTCCTTTTATTCAGCTCAACGATCCTGTCGCCTACGCGGATGCCGTTTTTTTCTGCGGGGCTTTTTGGGATTATCCCGTTGATATAGAGGAAGGCGCTATCGTCATCCTTTCTTTTCTCCATGAAAAGCCCCAGGATAGGCCGCCGGGACGAATTTTCCAGAAACTCGGAGAGCATGCTCATCACATCATCGATAGGGATAGCGAACCCTATGCCCTTGCCCTCGCCGTATATTGCAGTGACTATTCCCAGCGGGTTCCCCTCGGCGTCAAGGAGAAGGCCTCCGCTGTTGCCTGGATTGATGGAGGCGTCGGTCTGTATAAGGTTTGCATATATCCTGTTCTCTATCCTCAGGTTTCTGCCCAATGCGCTCACGACGCCCACAGTAACGGAACTCGAAAGGCCGTATGGGTTGCCTATGACGACCGCCTTTTCGCCGACTTTTATGTCTTTTGTCTTGGAGATCTTTATATAAGGGAAGTTGTCTGCGTCGGTGATCTTAAGGAGTGCTATATCGTACTCGGGGTCGCTGCCGAGGACGTAGGCGTTGTATTCCTTGCCGTTGATAAACTTTACCCGTATGTTGATCGCCCTCGCTATGAGGTGCTCGTTGGTGACGATAATGCCTTTAGGATCGAGCACAACCCCCGAGCCGATGTTTTCAGAGATCTCCTCCGTTTCCTCTTCACCTGAAAAATACTTTCTGAAAAACGACGGCCTCTTTTCTTCCCCTGTCGTCTTTATAAGTTCTTCTGTTTTGATATTCACGATAGACCTGCTCGCTGTTTCAACGACTTCAACTATTTTGTCCTCTTTCGACAGCGCCGGCGCCGGAAAGGACAGCAGGAACAACGGAATAAAAAGAAGGATCATGAACATCAGCAAGAAATTAGAACAATGTTTTGAGTATTGCACAGGATGGCAGGTTAGTACCAATCTTCTTTAATCCTTTTTTTGTGCTTCAAGGCCTTCTTTACCGAGTCGAGGATGATGTTCGCTATTTCATCTTTGCTTAGCAGAGGCACCTGCTTCGCCTTGCCCGATTTCTCTATGATCGTGACCTCGTTATTGTCTGAGCCGAAGCCTATCCCAGCCTTTGCTACATCGTTGGCGACAATAAGGTCCAGGTTTTTCCTTTTAAGCTTTTCCTTCGCATTATCGAATAGATTATCCGTTTCTGCAGCAAAGCCGACGATAATCCTTTGTTCTTTTACCTTTCCCAGTTCGGCGATGATGTCAGGATTTTTTTCAAGCTCCAGCATCATGTAGTTGCTGTCGCCCTTCTTCTTTATCTTGTGGCAGTTCTCTTCCTTGCACCTGAAGTCTGCAACGGCAGCGGTCATGATAATAACGCCGGCCTTTTCGTAATGTTCCATGACGGCATCCCTCATCTGCCATGCAGTGGTAACATGCACTATATCGATATCGTTTCTCGGGAACTGTATCGAGGTCGGGCCCGTGACGAGCGTAACGTCGGCGCCCCTTCTCTTTGCCATCTTCGCCACCGCATATCCCATTTTTCCCGAGGACCTGTTTGTAATACAGCGCACCGGATCAATAAATTCCATGGTCGGACCCGCCGTTACCAGCACCGTTTCACCTGTTAAGTCTTTCTCGGTAAAGATATCCTCCATTCTCTCGAGGATCTCTTCCATGGCGGGCAGCCTTCCCTTTCCTTCGGTGCCGCAGGCAAGGTCGCCGCTTGCCGGCTCCATAAGCTCATAGCCGGCATTCTTCAGTTTCTCGATATTCTCCTGCACTATCTTGCTGCTCCACATCTTCGTGTTCATCGAAGGCACGAAGAACACGGGGACTGTCGTTGCCATCACCATGGTGGAAAGAAAATCGTCGGCAATGCCGTTTGCTACCTTTCCGATGATATTTGCGGTAGCCGGTACGATAACAAGCTGGTCTGCGATGTCGGAGAGGGTGATATGCCCTATCTTTGACCCGGCGAAAAGTTCAAACATCTTGTGGATCACGGGATTGCCGGATATGGTCTGAAATGTAAGCGGCGTGACGAACTCCATGGCGTTCTTCGTCATCACAACGTGAACGTTCGCCCCTTTTTTCGTAAGCTGCCTTACAAGGTCAGCAGTCTTATAGGCAGCTATGCCGCCGGTAATGCCCACTATTATCTCTTTGTTCCTCAACATGGAAAATTGCTTTTCTACGGTCTGCGACGTCATATGTTAAGCCCCAGAGCCCTTATAAGCCTCGTAAAGAGGTTTGCCTTCGGTACAAATACCGGCGAGATGATATCGACCTTTCCGATAGTGGCATTATCCAGTTTTATCAACATTTCGCCAAGCTTCTGTCCTTCCCTTATCTCACCTTTCACCTTATCTGGGAGGACGATCTCCTTTTTTATATCCGCCTTTTTGTCAACAGGTACCGGGTAAAGAAAATTCCGATCAGTTACCCCTTTCATTTTTCGGTACTTGCCGTCCGAGAGCAGGACATCCTTGTCAACCAGCTCACCTTTCCTGACAATGTTCAACATTTTATACTGTGCAAATGCCTTTTTCAACTTTTCCACAGCAATATTGTCCCGTATCTTTCCTGTCGGGCTGCCCATGACCACGACGATGAACCGCAGGTCGTTGCGGCTTGCTGTTGATACGATGCAAAAACCCGCCTCGCGGTAATAGCCCGTTTTCAATCCGTCCGCACCTGGAAATTTTGCAAGGAGCTTGTTCGTATTCGTCATGATAAACGCACCGCCCCTGAAAGAATCTGATTGTGTTGCCGTCCATTCAAGAAGCTTGGGGTACTTGAGGATCTCGCGGGCAAGGATCGCAAGGTCGCTGCAGGAGGTGAGGTCCCCTTTTTCGTCTTTTGATGGCGGCAAACCATGCACTGTATGGAATTCTGTATCAACAAGATTGAGGGTCTTCGCCTTTTCATTCATCATGGCGACAAACCCTTCCTTGCTGCCGGCGATGAATTCAGCAATGGCATATGCGGCATCGTTTCCCGAGGCAATCATCATGGCCTTCATCATATCCTCCAGGGGAAAGGTCTCGCCCTCCTTAAGGTAGACCTGGCTGCCGCCTATCCCGGCTGCCTCCTTCGATGCTGTGACCATGTCCGTCAGCTTCACATTCCCCTTTGCAAGCTTCTCCATAACGATGTATGCAACCATCAGCTTTGTGATGCTCGCAGGGGGAAGCTTCTGATGAATGTTCTCTCCTTCCAGCACCTTCCCTGTAGCAGCCTCCATCACAATATAAGCCTTATAGGGTTCCCGGTCTGGCGTTAATTTTGCCGCCTGGGGTTTTCTTGTGATTTTTGCCTTCCTGGAGGCTGCCGGCCTGGCGTCTGCGATGCCCGCCCACATAAAGAACGCCAGCGCGATGATGATCCACTTTTTCATAGCCGTCATCAGGAGCCCTTGACCTTGTCCATAAAAACCTTCATGATGTCAATGGGAATAGGAAAAACGATCGTTGAATTCTTCTCTGTCGAGATCTCGATGAGCGTCTGGAGATAGCGCAGCTGGAGCGCCATCGGGTTCTTGGACAATATATCGGATGCCTCGGCAAGCTTCGTCGATGCCTGGAATTCACCTTCGGCGCCGATGATCTTCGCCCTTCTTTCACGCTCTGCTTCCGCCTGCCGCGCGATAGCCCTCTGCATCTCCTGCGGGAGGTCGACGTTCTTTACCTCTACGTTTGATACCTTTATGCCCCACGGTTCCGTATGGAGATCGAGGATCTCCTGGAGCCTGTCGTTTATCTGTTCCCTGTGGGAGAGCAGGTCGTCAAGCTCTGCCTGGCCAAGGACGCTGCGGAGCGTCGTTTGCGAAAGCTGGCTCGTTGCGTAGAGATAGTTCTCCACGTCGATGATCGCCTTAAGGGCATCGACTACCCTGAAATAGACCACGGCATTGACCTTGATGGAAACGTTGTCCCGTGTGATGACGTCCTGCGGAGGGACATCGAGGACAACTGTCCTGAGGCTCACCTTTACCATCCTGTCCACGATGGGGATCAGGATAATGAGACCGGGTCCCTTCGGATTGCCCAGCACCCTTCCAAGCCTGAAGATGACCCCGCGCTCATACTCGTTGAGTATCTTTATGGCGCTGGCAAGAAAAAAGATCACGATAATTATCACGAATAAATAGGCCGGCAGTATACTCATGTATTCCCTCCTTTTTTTCTTACTATTACTACAAGCTTCTCGATACCGGTAACGACCACCTCTTCATCCTTTTCGATAGGTTCATCACTTTTCGCATGCCATATCTCCCCGTGGAGGGAAACCTTGCCTTTATTGTGAACAGCGGTTCTCGCAAAGCCCGTCTCCCCGATCAGGCCCTCCCAGCCGGTCTTTACTTTTGACAATTGCGCCCTCACGGCATAGGAAAGGATGCCGAAGACGAAGATCGCCGACACGATCGCCACGGCAAGGATCGCCTTCCACGATATAGAGAGTATGCCGGAAGGAAGGTCGATAAGCATGATAGAGCCTATCACAATTGATATAACGCCTGCAATGCCCAGCAGCCCGTGGCTTATGATCTTCACCTCCAGGATAAAGAATATGACGCCGAGAAAGATGAGCGCTACGCCCGCCAGGCTGATCGGTATTGCCTGAAACGCATAGAGCGCAAGGACCATCGATATGCCGCCTATGACACCTGGGAATATGGCGCCCGGGCTGTATATCTCGAAGAGTATCCCGTATATGCCTATCATCATGAGGATGTAAGCCACGTTGGGGTCGCTGAGGTAGGAAAGGAGCCTGTATTTCATCGGCATCTCGATGTCGACCCTCGCTGCACCCTTTGTTTTCAATGTTACCTGCGTGCCCCTCAGGTCCACCTTTTTTCCATCTATCTTCGTGAGCAGCTCGTCAACGCTCTCGGCAATAACATCGATAACGCGCTTGTCAAGGGCGTCCTTCGCCGTTATGGACGAGCTTTCCTTCACGGCCTTTCCTGCCCACTCCACGTTCCTGCCTTTCTTCATGGCGATGCTCCTGGCATATGCCTCGGCATCCTGAACGGCCTTCTGAATGACCTCTTTCTCTACCTTCTCTTTCCCAACGGTCACCGGGTGCGCCGCGCCAACGTTTGTACCCGGTGCCATGGCCGCTATATGCGAGGAAAGGAGTATGATCGCACCGGCAGAGGCCGCCCTTGCCCCGGAAGGATATACATATACGATCACGGGAACTGGTGCATCCATAATGCTCTTGATGATGTCCCTCATGGAGGTGTCAAGGCCTCCCGGCGTATCGAGGAGGATCAGGAGCGCCTCGCCGTTCTTTGCGCTGCATTTTTCTATAGACTCCTTTATAAACCCTGCAACGGGGGGTCCGATAACGCCGTTGATCGTTATTGTACAAAGGTCTTTTGCGAAAAGATTAGGCGCAAGAACAAACAGAATAAAAAAGAGCCCTATAAGTATGGCGGAATAAAATCTTTTCATTTCAGCGAAAACTTTTCTTTAAGCCTTTTTTCTACCGCCGGGGGGACAAGGTCCCGGACACATCCGCCGAAACTCGCCACTTCCTTGATCGTTCTCGAGCTCAGGAAAAAATAATCCTTGCTTGTCATCATAAAGATAGTATCCATGTCCTTATTCAGGTTCCTGTTCATGGACGCCATCTGAAACTCGTATTCGAAATCGCTCATAGCCCTTAAGCCTCTTAAAACGCAACGCGCGTCGACCTTCTTCACATAGTCTACGAGCAGTCCGCCGAAGGTGTCTACGATGACGCGTTCGTCGTTGTCGATGGCGAGCCTTATAAGCTCCATCCTCTCGTTGACGCTGAAAAGGGCATGTTTCTCGATATTGCTGGCAACGGCAACAATGATCTTGTCAAAGAGCTCCAGTCCGCGCATAAGGATATCCAGGTGGCCGTAGGTAATAGGATCAAAAGAGCCTGGATATACCGCAATCTTTTGTCTCATCGATAACTCCCTCTAATGGATTCCGGCAGGCAAGACCATGTCTCTGTTCCTGCCCGCTCTGAAAATGTATACCAGGGGAGCACATCTGTGATCACGATCCGGTCCCCGTTTCAAGTATCGTAATAACCGTATCACCGTATCTCCTTGTCGTAACTTCGATCAGCTTCTCCCTGCACGAAGGATCCAGGGTCTCTCGTTTTGAATATTCAAGGAGTATTGTTGTTTTTTGGTCATATACTGCATGGGCACTCAACAGCCTCATCGTTTCCCCTATATGCCCTTTCTCGTAAGGAGGGTCCATAAAGATTATGTCGTATATGGACCTTTTCCCGTGCAGGAAAGGGATCGCATATCTTACATCCATACAAAGGACTTGGCAATATTTATTTACCGACAGCAGGGCCGCGTTATTCCTGAGGAGGCCAGCCATCTCTCCGGAGATCTCAACGCATGTCGCCTCTTTTGCTCCCCTGCTTATTGCTTCAAAAGAAAAAGAGCCAGATCCTGCATAGAGATCGAGCACCCTCTTCCCCGTTACATCGCCGATAAGATTGAAAACCGCCTCCCTTAGCTTTGAAGAGCTGTACCGGGCGAAAGCCCCTTTAAGCGTCGCGATCTTTCTTCCCTTCAAATATCCGCCGGTTATCCGTAACTGGTTCATTTTTTAATTTAATAACCAAATAGAAACAGTATGATTATGCCCCCTCACCCAACCCTCTCCCGCGAAGGGAGAGGGGATAGGTATTGCGTCCGAGGCATACAATGCAGGTGGCCTGGCCCTCTCCTGCAAGCGGAGAGGGGATAGTGGTACAGCCCGTTCATCTCGCTGTCGCCCGTACCCCCGGAGAAAATACATCTGTGGTGCGGGGGGTCGCCCTTTCCCCTGACCACCGCCCGGGAGGGGAGAGGGAAAGGTGTCATCCCGCAGCAAGCTGCGGGGAATCATCCGGATTGAATATTGGTTATTGAATATTATTTGGAGCTTGGTTATTTGAGTTTGGTTATCCATCTTTGCCATGCCTACTGAAAAAGTTTCTTTGCCGTTTCCGAGATCCTCTCCAACCCCTTTATTTCGTATGGGGAAAGATAGAGGAGCACAATATTTTTATCGCCGTACTCAGCCTGGATACGCTGAATGTAATGTCCTTGCATCTGTTTTCGCATCTTGTGAAATTCGCAGTCCTCATCCTTTATGACATTGTTGATTATGATGTTTTCTACAGTCAGGGAGTTCTCCTCAAGCTCCTTTACCATCCTCTCTGTCAATCTTACACCGAGGGCCTCGGGTATGGTCACTACAAGATATTTTACCGCATCCCTGTTCCTTATGAACTCTACGATCCGCTCAGCAAGGGCCTCCCAGCTTGCGATGATCTCCAGCAACGTTCTTTTTGAATCTTTGAGCGTCAGCGTGTTCCTCAGTTTTTCGAAATGACTGTAGATATTCATGTAAAACTTCGTTGCCGCTTCCATGTGGGCGAGAAACAGCTCGGGCAGTTTTAAAAGCCTCAGCGTGTGCCCCGCGGGGGCCGTATCCCATACGACAACATCATAGGTGTTGCCTTCCACGAGCTCCATGATGAAATTCAGCATGTATTCCTCTTCTATGCCCGGCGCAGACCCGATGTAATCAACGAAATCGTAATCAACGCTGGCGAAGGAGGAGACCACTTCGTAGATCTCCGGGCCGAACCTCTCTTTCCACCGTTTTAGAACAATTTCTGAGGAGACCTCAAGGCCGTAAAGCCCGTATAGGTCATTTATCCTGCTTTCTTTGTCTCCAACGGGTACCTCAAAGATGTCCGACAGGGACGGCGTAGGATCGCTGGAGATGACCAGCACGCGCTTTCCATCCATGGCCAGCTGAAGTGCGATCGATGCGGCGCATGTCGTTTTTCCCACACCGCCCTTGCCTCCCACCATGACCAGCTTCACGCCAGCTTCGGCTATGTTGATAAGTCCCATAATTATATCCTTTATAATACCATTTCACGCGCTGAAAAGCATAAATAAACACCCGTTCAACGTTCTATGTTCTATGCTCAAGGTTGACTTGTCCTGTACTTCGTCCTTGACAACTTTCGTTCATGGGCGTAGCATTTATCTTTAGCGCTGTTCTAAAGAAATAAGGAGGCTTGCCATGGTAAGATGCTCAACGATAAAAAGGGTCGTCGTTTTGTGTGTTGCGATACAGATATTATTTCCCCTTCATATCTTTGCCCAGTCTGTAGGGAAAATCACCGAAGTAAGGGGAGATGTTTCTCTCACAAGGGACAAGGTAGTGAGCAAATCAAAGGTTGAGGATGCGATACAGATTAAGGACCTAATATCTACAGGCGAGGCGTCACGGGCAAAACTGCTGCTCGGCGATGACAGCCTTCTCAGCGTAGGACAAAAATCGAAACTTGAGATCACCAGATTTATGGTGGAACGGAATAAGCGCACCAGCATTCTCTCTCTCAGGACGGGCACAATGTACACCAAGGTCTCAAGAAAGTTCGAGCAGGATTCAACATTTGAGGTCCATGCGCCCATGGCCGTTGCAGGGGTCAGGGGGACGGAATTCCTTACCGTCATATCTGAAAACCCGGGTGCGACATTCTACGCCTTGACAGAGGCCATCTCGGTCTTTAACCCTGCATTCCCTGCACAGATCGTGACCGTTACCGCAGGGCAGTTTACCACCGTCGCCCTCGGCGCAATACCTGCCATACCCGCCGCCTTTACGCCGGCGATGATCCAGGGCATCATGGGGCAGCTTGGCGTTGCGATGCCGGCTACCGGTGCAGGGGCAGGAGCGGCAGGGGCACAAGCGGCTGGCGGAGGCGCTACTGGAGGGGCAGGAGCAGCAGGCACAGGCGCAGGCATAGGCGCAGCGGGAGGGGTGACCGCCGGTACCGTTGCAGCAGGGGCAGTAGCCGCCGGGGCGATAGCAACGGGTATTGCGTCAACAACAAGCGGTACCTCAAGCGACACGCCAACCGTACACCACTAAAATAAACTTCTCTGCAATAATGCTATTGAGGCTGGGAGATACCCCCCAGCCTCAATCTTTTTGGCTCGTGGAAAACGTGAATGGAAAGCCCATTTGCAGCGCAATCACATAAACCGATGGGGTTGCGCATACATTGGTTGCCGCCTTGCTATGTCGGCGCTATGCTTGAAAGCTCCTTCTTGAAGGACCAGTAATACACCGCCCCGATGAAGATAAATCCGCCGACGATGTTGCCGATGGTGACCGGGATGAGGTTCCATGTGATGAACTGTCCCCATGTTACGTTCGCGCCTGCCATGATGCCCGCGGGGATAAAATACATGTTGGCAACGCTGTGTTCAAAGCCAGAGGAAACGAATGCCATGATCGGGAACCAGATACCGAAGAACTTGCCGACCATGCTTTTCGATGCAAAGGCTAAAAGAATGGCAGCGTTCACCAAAAGGTTGCAGGCAATGCCCTTCATAAATGCCGACCAGAGCCCCATGCCCCCGACCGCCATGTACGGCAGGGTCTTTGCCTCTGCTATGGCAATTGCGTTCTGGCCGAATACCGTTATCTCCGGGCCGCCGCCCTTGCTGAAGGGACCCACGGACATAAGATAGGCCCAGAAGAGCGAGCCGATAAAGTTCCCGATATAGACCCAGAACCAGGCGTTGAAAACTTTGCCCCATGTTGACTTTTTCTGGAATACCGCCATTGGGATCAGCATCGTGTCGCCGGTGAAAAGCGACATGCCGGTGAGAACGATCGCGATCAAGCCTACAGGGAAGACCGATCCCGAGATGAGCGACTTGATGCCCGGCACCGTGGTGCCCGTCGAACAGACCGTGGCAAGCGCCCCTCCTACCGCGATGAAAAGCCCTGCCATGAATGCCCTTACAAGGTAGTTACCCGGCGTAAGGTTCGCCTTGTACTTGCCCGCGTCACCAGCCAGTTGAACAATTTCTACGGGTTTATTTGCCATTGCTCCTCCTTCTTGAAATAAGAATATGGGTTACGCGATCTTCTCGATCCTGCACGAACAGACCTTGTATTCAGGGATCTTGCATGCCGGGTCAAGCGCATCGTTCGTCAGTACGTTCGCGGCCGCCTCATAAAAATGGAAGGGGATAAAAACGACATTCGGCTTTGGCTTATCGGTTATCTTTGCCTTGATCCTTATGCTCCCCCTTCTCGATGACACCGATATGACCTCATTGTCGGCAATGTTGTAATTGCTCGCATCGTTAGGGTTGATCTGAACAAACCCTTCAGGCACAAGCTCATCGAGTATCCTGGAATTTCTCGACATGGTCCCTGTGTGGAAATGCTCAAGTATGCGGCCTGTTGTCAATATCATCGGATATTCATCATCTGTCCCTTCTGCGGGCGGGGTATAATCGATCGCGGTAAACAATCCGAGCCCTCGGGAGAACCTGTCTTTATGCAGATACTGGGTGCCCGGATGGTCCGTTGTGGGGCACGGCCATTGTATAAGCTCTTTCTCGATCCTTTCATAGGTAATACCCGCGTATGAAGGGGTGACCTTCCTTATCTCCTCGAAGATGTCTTCTGACTTTTTGTAATCCCACTTTGCGCCCATCCTGTTGGCGATCTGGGAAATGATCCACCAGTCATCCCTTGCATCGCCCCATGGCGGCAGGACCTTGTGCATCGGCTGTACCCTTCTTTCAGTGTTCGATGCGGTCCCTTGCTTCTCGAGGAATGCGCAGGAAGGGAGCACTACATCTGCGTACTGGGCCGTTTCGGTAAGGAATATATCCTGCACAACCAGAAATTCCAACGATTTCAATGCCTCGATGATGTGGTGCTGGTTCGGGTCCGACATGACGGGGTTCTCGCCCATCGCGTAGACCGCCTTTAGCTGACCTCCGATGGCCGCATTGAACATCTCCACGATAGTCAGCCCGGGCTTCACGGAAAGCCCGTTCACGCCCCATGCCTTTTCGAACTTTGCCTTGTTCTCTTCGTTCGCCACGGGTTGATATGCCGGGTATGATACAGGGAGCGCGCCCATGTCGCATGCGCCCTGGACATTGTTCTGGCCGCGAAGCGGGTTCACCCCGCCGCCGGGGACGCCCATGTTGCCGAGAAGCATCTGGAGGTTGGCCGTTGACTTGACGCCGTTCACCCCGGACACGAACTGCGTGATGCCCATGGAGTAATAGAGGGCCATCGGCTTTAATTCTGCCATGAGCCGGGCCGCCTTCCTAATGTCTTCCGGATTATCGAGCCCGCAAATCCCGGCCACATATTCAGGGGTATATTTTTCAAGGGCCTTAGCGAGCTCCTGAAGGCCCTCGGTCCTTGTCTCGACGAATGTCTTGTCATAGAGGCCCTCTTTTATGAGAACATGCATGAAGCCGTTGAGTATCGCTATGTTGGTGCCCGGCTTGATCTGGAAATAATAATCGGCGTACCGCGAAAGCTCTATCTCTCTCGGATCCACAACGATCAGTTTTTTGCCATTATTGATGACGGCGTTTTTGATCATCGATCCCATGACAGGGTGGTTCTCGGTGGTATTTGATCCTATGACGAGAAAGCCTGCGCTTGAGGGGATCTCCCGGATGGAGTTCGTCATTGCCCCTGAACCGAACACAGCCGCCAGACCGGCGACGGTGGAGCTGTGTCAGAGACGGGCGCAGTGATCGACGTTGTTCGTCCCTATCACCGCGCGCATGAATTTCTGCATCAGGTAATTCTCTTCATTGGTGCACTTTGCCGAGGACAATGCGGCGATCGAATCGGGGCCGTTCTTTGCCTTTATCCCAGCAAATTTATCGGCAACGAGATTGAGCGCCTCATCCCAGGTTGCCTCTTCGAAGGCACCGTTTCTTTTAATGAGCGGTTTTGACAGTCTCTTCGGGCTCTGCACAAAATCAAAACCAAACCTCCCCTTCACGCAGAGGTGCCCGTTGTTCGGCCCTTCGTAGTTGCCAAGGGACTTCACCAGCATGCCTTCCCTGTTCTTGTAGAAATCGATCTTGCAGCCGACGCCGCAATAGATGCAGATGCTCGACTCTTTTGTCAATTCCCAGTTGGCCCCCCTTCCGAGGACCGTCTGGTATGTGAGGGCGCCCGTCGGGCATAACTGGACACACTGACCGCAGAGGACACAATTCGATTCGCCGATCTTCTGATCGTCATCGGCGATAAGCCGGGTCTCAAAGCCCCGCTCTGAAAAACCCCACACGTTCGATACCTGTATCTCCCTGCAGGCCTTGACACAGCGCTGACAGAGTATGCACCGGTATTCGTTCCTTTTAATCCCCCGGCTCGACTCATTATCGACGGTCCGGTCTCTTTTCGGTTCATCCTTTCTCGGCTCCTGCACCCCGTAACGCTTCACAAGGCTCTGGAGTTCGCAGTCGCCGTCTGCATCGCAATAAAGACAGTTATGGTCGCCATCAGAGAGGAGCAACTCCAGTATCCACTTCCGCATGCTCACAATATCTTCATCCTCTGTCACCACGGTCATGCCGTTTATGGCAGGCTCGACGCAGGCAGGCCTGAGCATTCGGTTGTTTACCCTGACGAGACAGATACGGCAGGCACCCGTTTTGCTTACGCTCGGGTGGTAACAGAGAGAAGGAATGTTGATTCCGTTTTCCCGCGCCACCTCAATGATTGTCTGTCCCTGTTTTCCTTTTACTTCACGTCCGTCAATCAACAAAGTAATCTCTTCCATTTTTTTGCTCCTTGGACTCTAATTGATCTACTATTGCCGGGGCTTGCGTTGCCCTCTCCACGAGCAAGGCCCGTGGAACCCCTTCTTCCCACCCGCGAACAGGCCGTACGGGCTAAGCATGATGCATTGGAAAGACGTGTACACCCCATGCATCCTTTGCGTCATATAATAGTATGATTGTTTTATAACGGATTGGGAATGATTTCAACAAAAAATGATCAATTCATTGCAGGCTGTGCAGTTTATCTTTGCAAAATAAGGGCAAATCATCTATAATCTACATTCGGTATTAGTTTTTTACTTTATGATTTTAACACTTTGGGAAACGCTTGCATATTTTCTATACATGTCTGCCAACATCCGAAGATGCCTTTTATCATCTGCGTGGTATCCTGCCTGAAAAAATGCCCCTGTTTCCATTACAGGCTCAGCATAATATAAACCTAGGGCCTGCGGGGGTTCGATCATGACATTACGGGAGATCCAGGCATATCTTGGCGCAGAGGTTCTCTGCGGTGAAGGTCAGCTTGACAGGGAGGTACATGAGGCCTTTGCCTGTGACCTGATCAGTGAGATGCTGGCATCTGCCGGTTCCCACATGCTGCTCATCACATCCCTTACCAACGCACATGTGATCCACACCGCAGAGGTTATCGATGCCCTGGGGGTAATCTTTGTTGGAGGCAGGAGGCCCGCCGAGGATGTCATCGAAATCGTGAAAAAGAACAGCAGCATACCGATCCTTACAACAAAATGCCAGATGTTCGATTGCTGCGGCCTTCTTTTTGCGAGAGGGGTTCAGGCCGACAGGAAAGACTCTCTGTAACGGGAAGGCTTATATGGCAGTGGATACCTTTCAATTTACCCCGAAAATCAACCTCGAGTTTGCAATCAGAGAAAAAGACTTCTTTGTGGCTGGGGAGTCTGCCTCGCGGGTAAAAAAGACCTTGCAGCAGCTGGGCATGCAGCAGGAGATCATCAAAAGAGTCGCCGTCATCATATATGAAGCAGCAATGAACGTTGCAATCCATGCCAGCCATGGCATGCTCAGGGTATTCATCAGTCCGGAGGCCATCACCATAGAAACCGATGACGCCGGCGGAGGGATCCCCGATGTTGACCTCGCCATGAAGGAGGGCTATTCAACCGCCACACACGAGATACGCGAGATGGGATTCGGGGCCGGGATGGGGCTGCCCAACATCAGGCAATGCGCCGATGAGCTTAAGATAGACAGCAAGGTAGGGGTTGGGACCCTGCTGCAGGCAACCGTGTATTTTACGAACAGGTAGGAAAAGTATTAGGGCAGGTGCAGATGCCTCAATATTTTCAATCGGTTGTACTTGATTCGAAAAAATATATGCTTAATGGGAGGGAACCATGAAGGTCGGTGAATTGGCATCAGCTCTTGGTTTGGAGGTTTTAACGGGCAACGTCAACCTTGACCGCACAATACAATCAGGCTATACCTCTGACCTTCTGTCTGATGTTATCGCCAACATCGAAGAGGATGCGGTGTGGATCACAATCCAGAGGCACATCAATATACTCGGCGTTGCCAAGCTGAAAGATATAGCCGCCATCCTTATACCTAATAACCTTCAGCTTGACCAGGAAGTCATTGATAAGGCGCGTGCAGAATCCATAGCGATCCTGAGGGGCCGGAACACTGCATTTGAGCTTTCCGGACTCCTCTACAATGCGCTGAAGGAGGTCTGACAGGGTTGGAAGGCTTCTCCTGCGACCTTCATATCCATTCAACGCTGTCGCCATGCGGTGATCTCGAGATGTCCCCGAGGAATATCGTGAGCAAGGCAAAGGAGCTCGGGCTCGACATCATCGCAATTTCCGACCACAATATGACGGAAAATTCCTTTTATGCCCATGAACTTGGGGAAAAATCGGGCGTCCTTGTCCTTTTCGGCATGGAACTCCAGACCGAAGAAGAGGTTCATGTGCTCGCCGTCTTTGATTCCTTTGAAACGGCATTCCTTTTTCAAAAGACCGTCTACGACCTTTTGCCGCCGGTGAAGAACGATCCGGACTTTTTCGGCGACCAGGTCGTCGTTGACGGCAATGACCGGATAGTACGGTTCGAGGACCGCCTGCTTCTCAACTCCGCGCAGATCTCGATAACCGCGGCTGTTTCGTGGATCAAGTCTCACGGCGGCCTTGCAATCCCCTGCCACATTGACAGTCCGACCTTCAGCGTCATCAGCCAGCTAGGATATGTGCCCGAGGGCATTCCTTTCGATGCCCTCGAGATACGCGACATAAAGAATGCCCATGCGCTCGCGCCGCTTATCCTCCAAAGGCACGTCCCATTTGTCACATTCTCCGACGCCCATTACCTGCAGGATATAGGGCGGAGGACAACGCGCCTTGACCTCGGTGAGCCAAGCTGCAAGGGGATAGAAAGGGCGCTAAAGGCCCTGGGAGATAATGACGGCAACCTCTCCGGGTGCACATCGACAAAGGAAACAACTCGTTATGATGGATGAGATCGCCTCTCATATCATGGATATCGTTGCCAATTCCCTCACCGCACGGGCAAAGAACATAAGCGTGGTTATAGAAAGATGTGTTGACGGACAGCTCCTTGTCCTTGACATAAAGGACGACGGGGTCGGCATGGACAACGAAATGGCGATGAAGGTGCAGGACCCCTTTTTCTCAACAAAAACAGGGAGGAAGGTCGGCCTCGGCATACCCCTGCTGAAAGGCACGGCAGAGACGACAGGCGGGGACTTTTGTCTTACAAGCGAACCAGGCAGGGGGACGGAGATCCGGGCTACTTTCAACGCCGATCACCCCGATCTCCCGCCGCTGGGCAATCTTAAGGATACGATCCTCGTGCTGGCAGTGGGCAATCCGGAAGTTAATTTTCTGTTCAGGTATAAGAATGGCGACAAGGAGTTCCTCCTTGACACGGCGGAGGTTAAAGACCTTCTTGGCGGTGTGCCCATAAACCATCCGGAAGTGATAAGCTTTTTAAGCAAATATCTTGACGAACATCTATAAATTCGGATAGATTATCTCAGTTGCGAAGGAGGGTTGTACATGAACTTAGAAGATCTTAAAAAAATACGCGAAAAGGCACAAAAGGATGTGGAGCTAAGGCAGAAACAGGCAAGGATCAGGGTCGTGGTCGGCATGGGGACAAGCGGCATCGCCTCAGGGGCCCGGGAAGTCCTGAAAACGTTCGTTGAAGAGATCGGGAGGAGAAATCTCACCGATGTCGTCGTCACACAGACCGGCGAAAAAGGCCTTGCCTCCAGGGAACCGATGGTTGAAATCTTTGAGGAAGGCAAACCTGTTGTTATTTACGGCAGCATGGACCCTGAAAAGTCGAAGAGGGTCGTCGTAGAACATATCGTAAACGGCAATCCTGTTTCCGAGTATGCCATCGAGGTAATGTAAAGGAGGTTAGGCGACCTTGTACAGAAAACAGATCCTAAAAAAATTCAATCCTGCTTTGGATAATATCCTTTATATACTCCACGATCTCCAGGATAACAACCCTGAACATTATCTTGCAAAAGAAGATATCAGGGTCTGCGCGGACTATCTGGGCGTTCCATACAGCTATGTGCACAGCGTTGCAAGCTTCTATACCATGTTCAGTCTCAAGCCGAGGGGCCGCTATATCATACGGCTGTGCGATTCCCCGCCATGCCACCTTATGGGATCCCAGTCGCTCCTCGACTACCTGAAAAAGGAGTTGAAGGTCAATGTCGGCGAGACGACCAGGGACAAGGTGTTTACCCTTGAGCTTACAAGCTGTCTCGGCGCATGCGGAGTAGCCCCGGCGATGATGATCAATGAAGAGATGTTCGGCAATCTTACACCGGCTGCAGTTGACGCAATCCTTGAGAAAAGGAGAAAAGAGCTATGAACCTGGTGAGAAACCACGTACTGATAAGCATCGATGCAGGCACCATAATGGCAGGCGCCCGCGCAGTGGAAAAGACCCTTGTCGACGAGATTGCCTCACAGGGCCTTACCGACGAGATCTCTGTCCTTGAAACCGGCAGTATCGGCGCAACAGGCCAAGGGGTTGTTCTTGTCGTCTATCCTGAGGGAATCTATTACGGCAATGTTACCCCGCAGGACATTCCGGAGCTGGTGGAAGAGCACCTTTTAAAGGGACGGCCTCTCAAGCGACTCATACTCTCGGAAATACCCAAACAGCACGTCATCAAGAAAGAAAAGACCGGGCTTCTCAAGGAGCAGCCACGTATCGTCCTGAAGAACAGCGGCATCATTAATCCTGAGAACATTGACGAATACATCGCTGAAAACGGCTATGAGGCCATAGCCAAGGCGCTTACTACAATGACCCCCGAAGAAGCGATCGAAGAGGCAAAAAAATCCGGACTCGTAGGGCGGGGCGGGGCAGCGTTTACGACAGGGATGAAATGGGATTTTGCCCGCCAGGCCGCCGGCGACATCAAATATATCGTATGCAATGCCGACGAAGGGGAGCCGGGCACGTTCAAAGACAGGCTTATACTCGAGGGCGACCCCCATAAGCTCATCGAAGGCATGCTCATAGCAGGTTATGCAGTCGGCGCAAGCAAAGGCTTTGTCTACATCAGGGGCGAATACGCGCTTTCTATAGAGCGCCTCGAAAAGGCGATCGGCCAGGCGAGGCAATACGGGCTGCTTGGAGATAACATACTGGAAAGTAAGTTCAGCTTTGATATCACCGTGATGAAAGGGGCGGGTGCATATGTCTGCGGTGAAGAGACTGCGCTCATCGAATCCCTTGAGGGGAAACGCGGCCATCCCCGGAACAAGCCCCCTTACCCTGTTACAGAGGGCCTCTGGGCAAAACCGACGGTTGTCAACAACGTGGAAACCCTTGCCAATGTCCCTGAGATCATCCTCCATGGCGCATCATGGTTCAGGGGATACGGGACAGAAAAATGTCCCGGTACAAAGGTATTTACCATTATCGGAAATGTTACAACACCTGGGCTTATTGAAGTTGAGATGGGGACTACCTTACGGGATATTATCTATGAATATGCAGGCGGCATAAAAAACGGAAAACAATTCAAGGGCGCCCTCGTTGGAGGAGCAGCGGGTGCATTCCTCGGCCCGGATATGCTTGATGTAAAAATGGATTTTGTCAATCTAAAAGAATACTCCGCAGTATTGGGGTCAGGCGCGATCCTCGTTATGGACGAAGATGTCGATATGCTGGATATGCTCAAGAGCGTCCTCCATTTTTTCAGACACGAATCATGCGGCCACTGTGTGCCCTGTCGCCTTGGAACTGCACAACTGGTAAAGATCATTGACCGGATGTCGTCGTCCAAAGGGAGAAAGGACGATATCGATAAACTCATGAATATCGCAAGGGTTATGCAAGCCACGTCCTTTTGTCCCCTCGGCCAGTCACTCTACCTCCCGATCTCCAGCTCCCTGAAATATTTCGGGGACGAGATACGCAGCCGCGCTCGACAGTAGAGCAGCAACCAAGGGTAATAAAGATTTTGAGAATATTTCATGATAAAGGCAAAGATCAACAATGTCGATGTGGGAGTCCCGGAGGGAACGACCATACTCTGGGCAGCACGAAAGGCAAACTTTACCATCCCCACACTTTGCAGCCACCCTGACCTTGTTCCCGGCGGGCAATGCGGGATCTGCGTTGTTGAAATAGAAGGGATACCAGGACTGAAGAGGGCCTGTATGACTCCTCTCGGCGAAGGCTGGAGGGTCCACACCCACACCGCGCGCCTCTTGGAGATCAGAAGACAGCTCGTGGAACTTATCCTTTCTTATCACGATACAGACTGCCTTACATGCATAAAAAATCAAAACTGCGAGCTCCAGACCCTGGCAGCCACGCTCGGTATCAATACTGTCGAGTGGCGCGGGTTTGAAGAGAAGCTGCCCATAGACAGGTCCAGCGTGTCCATCGTCAGGGACCCCAACAAGTGCATCCTCTGCGGCAGATGTACGCAGGTTTGCGCCAATGTACAGACTGTCAACGCCCTTGCGGTCAATCATAGGGGTTCCGATACTGTCATCACGGCAGCTTTCGACGCGGGGCTCGGCAATAGCGTCTGTATAAATTGCGGCCAGTGCGTCGTACACTGTCCTGTCGGGGCGCTGTACGAGAACAGCCACATCGAAAGGGTCTGGGACGCCATCCACGACCCGGAAAAATTTGTGGTCGTCCAGGAGGCGCCGGCCGTAAGGGTCATGCTCGGAGAAGAATTCGGCATGGAGCCGGGCACCCTCGTGACAGGAAAAATGTATGCTGCGTTAAGGAGGATCGGGTTTGACGCTGTCTTTGATACAAACTTCAGCGCCGACCTCACCATTATAGAAGAAGGCACAGAGCTCGTATCGCGGTTAAAAACAGGCAAAAACCTCCCTCTCATCACAAGCTGCAGCCCGGGATGGATAAAATTTATGGAAACCTTCTTCCACGATATGATACCCCACATGTCAACGGCAAAATCGCCCCAGCAAATGTTCGGAGCGCTTGCCAAGACATATTTTGCGGAGCAGAGGGACATAGCGCCTGAAAAGATCGTTTCCGTATCCATCATGCCCTGTACGGCAAAAAAATTCGAGTGCCAGAGGCCGGAGATGAGGGCAAGCGGCTTCCAGGACGTCGACTTCGTGCTTACAACAAGGGAGATCGGCAGGATGCTCAGGGAAGCCGGCATAGACCTTAACGAGATGCCTGATGAAAAGGCCGATAACCTCCTCGGCGAATATACCGGAGCGGCAACGATCTTCGGCACAACAGGCGGAGTTATGGAGGCCGCCCTGCGGTCGGCCTATTTTCTTGTTACCGGTCGTGAGCTGGAAGGCATCGACATTACACCCGTGAGAGGGCTGAAAGGGATAAAAGAGGCAGAGGTCGACATTGACGGCCTGAAGGTCAAGGTAGCCGTTGCGCACAGCGGCAGCCAGGCGCGAAAATTGATGGAAAAGGTAGAGTATCAGCTCAGGAAGGAAGGAAAGAGCGAATACGATTTTATCGAGGTCATGGCCTGCCCGGGCGGTTGCGTGGGCGGCGGCGGGCAGTCATGGGGCAGCAATATGGCGAAGAGGGCGCGCCGCGGGGAGTCCCTCTACGCGGAAGACAGATCGCTGCCATACAGGCGATCCCACGAGAACCCTTCGATCAAGGCATTGTACGAGAAGTTCCTTGGAAGACCGAATTCCGAAAGATCCCACAAACTGCTTCATACGCGTTATTACAAAAGAAGCACTGTGGATGGCAACATTATTGCTGAATAATAACTCTGTTACAGAGAGAGCAAGGGAGGATCACGATGGTCACTGAAAACCAATGTCACTGTGAGCAGGCACAGGAAGAAGAACTCTATGGCAAACTTAAGGAGGTCATAGAGGGGCATAAAGGGAAACCGAAAGAGCTCATCATGGCCCTGCACAAGGCGCAGAACCTTTTCGGTTATCTGCCCCGCAAGGTCCAGGAGATGGTCGCAGAAGGGCTTAATGTCTCTCTCAGCGAGGTCTACGGCGTCATTACTTTTTACAATTTCTTTTCCACTGTCCCCCAGGGAAGGAACGACGTGAAGGTCTGCCTTGGCACGGCATGTTACGTTCGCGGTGGACAGGCGTTGCTGAAAAAGGCAGAAAAAGAACTGGGGATCAAGGCCGGCGAGACCACCGAAGACAGGAGATACTCTCTGGGAATCGTTCGCTGCATCGGCGCCTGCGGGCTTGCCCCTGCCATGCTGATCAACAATGATGTGTACGGAAGGGTAAAGACCACCAAAATGATGGAGATCATAAAAAAATACGAGTAAGTACAAGCAATAAGGAGGCTATGATATGGATGGGATACGTGCCCATGTTTTAATTTGTGCAGGTGCTGCTTGTGTATCCTCCGGTTGTCGGGAAATACGTGACGCCATGGTCAATAAAGTACAGGAATATAAGCTTCAGGACGAGGTGAAAATCATTGAAACCGGCTGTGTCGGCTCCTGTGATCTTGGCCCCCTTGCCCTTGTTTATCCTGAGGGTGTCTTTTATCAGAAACTCAAACCCGGTGATGTGGATGAGATAGTAAGTGAGCACCTTCTTAAAGGCAGGATCGTTGAGCGCCTGCTGTATAAGGAACCGACCACGGCAGAGGCAATTCCCTCTTTGAAGGAAATAGACTTCTTCAAGAACCAGACAAAGATAGTATTGCGGAACTGCGGCGTCATCGATCCCCGTAATATTGAGGAGTATATAGCCCGCGACGGCTACCAGGCATTGGCCAAGGCCCTTACCTCAATGACGCGGGAAGAGGTGATAGATGAGATAACAAAGTCCGGGCTTCGCGGACGAGGCGGAGGCGGGTTCCCCACAGGGCTCAAATGGAAGTTTACCTTTCAATCCCCCGGGGACATCAAATATGTCGTTTGCAATGCCGACGAAGGCGATCCCGGCGCCTTTATGGACCGCAGCGTCCTTGAAGGCGATCCCCACAGCGTCATCGAGGCAATGGCCATAGCCGCATATGCGATAGGGGCAAAACAGGGGTACATTTACATCAGGGCCGAATATCCTCTCGCTATAGAGCGTTTGATCTGGGCTATCGGACAGGCGAGAGAGTATAAGTTCCTCGGCAAAAATATCTTTGAGACCAGCTTCAACTTCGATCTTGATATCCGTATCGGTGCAGGGGCTTTTGTATGCGGCGAAGAGACGGCCCTCATGATCTCCATAGAGGGGAAAAGGGGGGAGCCGAGACCGAGGCCGCCCTTTCCAGCCGTAAAGGGACTCTTTGATGCGCCTACGCTGCTTAATAATGTTGAAACCTACGCAAATATTCCCGCTATTATCACCAAAGGCGCCTCATGGTACGCCCAATTCGGCACCGAAAAGAGCAGGGGAACAAAGGTCTTCGCCCTTGCCGGCGCCGTGAACAATACCGGCCTCGTTGAGGTGCCCATGGGAACACCCCTTGGAGACATCATATTCAACATCGGAGGAGGGATCCCAAAGGGAAAGAAATATAAGGCAGCCCAGCTTGGTGGTCCATCAGGAGGCTGCGTCCCCATCGAGCATATCAATACTCCCGTCGATTATGAATCGATCATTGAGCTTGGGGCGATCGTTGGGTCCGGCGGGCTTATCGTGGCCGACGAGGATACCTGCATGGTGGATTTTGCCAGGTTCTTCCTGGAGTTTACCCAGCATGAGTCCTGTGGAAAATGCCCTCCCTGCCGCATCGGGACAAAGAGGATGCTCGAGATACTGAACCGCATCACTCAGGGCAAGGGTGTGCCGGAAGATATAGATAGCCTTATTGAGCTCGCTTCAAGGATCAAGGATTCGGCATTATGCGGGCTCGGACAGACGGCGCCCAACCCTGTGCTTGCAACGCTCCGGTACTTCAAACATGAATACTTAGAGCATATAAACGACAAACGTTGCAGTGCCGGCGTGTGCAGCGCCCTCTTTGACGCGCCCTGCCAGAATGCCTGCCCCACCGACCAGAATGCATGGGGCTACGTGACCCTTATAAGCGAAGGCAAATTTAAAGATGCCATTGCATTGATCAAAGAGGAGAACCCTTTTCCCGCCGTGCTGGGCCGTGTTTGCGTACACCCCTGCGAGGGCAAATGCCGTCGGGGACAGTTAGACCAACCTGTAGCGATCTGTTCGCTGAAGCGGTTTGTTGCGGATATGGACATGAACTCCTTCCCCTCATACCGTCCCCCGGTAGAACCGCCGAAGAATAAAAAGGTGGCAGTTGTCGGCGCAGGCCCTGCAGGGCTTAGCGGTGCCTATTTCCTCGCCTGCAAGGGCTACAAGGTGACAGTTTTTGAGGCGCTTCCTGTTGCAGGCGGCATGCTCGCAGTAGGGATCCCGGATTACCGGCTGCCAAAAGGCGTTCTGAACACAGAGGTTAAAATGATCACAGACCTCGGCGTGGAGATCAGATACAACACCGCCGTCGGCAAAGACATCACCATTGGCGGGCTCATGAAAGACGGCTACGAAGCGATCCTGATGGCCACAGGCGCCCATAAAGGCCAAAAACTCGGAATACCCGGTGAAGATGCAAAGGGGGTCGTTGACGGTGTCACCTTCCTGCGCAACCTGAATCTCAAGGAAACCGTGCAGGCAGAAGGGAGGGTCGCCGTCATCGGCGGCGGCAATGTTGCAATTGATGCCGCCCGGTCTGCATTGCGTCTCGGCGCGGACGAGGTCTTCATCCTCTACCGGAGAGAAAAGGAAGACATGCCTGCATACATTGAAGAGATCGAAGAGGCTGAAAAGGAAGGAATTGCAATCCACACCCTTGTCGCTCCAAAGAAGATTATCGTCAAAAAGGGCAAGATTACGGGAGTAGAGTGCGTCAGGATGTCCCTCGGAAAATTTGATAAAGGAGGGCGCCGTACGCCTTCGCCGATAGAGGGTTCTGAGTTTGTCGTGAAGGCCAACATGGTCATCGCTGCGATAGGCCAGATACCCGACCTCTCCTATATCAACGGCGACGGCATCAAGATCGGGAAAGGCAGCACCATTGAAGTGGACCTGAAAACCCTTGCCACCACGAAGGAAGGGATATTCGCCGCCGGAGACAACGTCAGGGGACCTGCAACGGCAGTTCAGGCGGTGGCAGACGGAAAAAACGCTGCCTTCGCTATCGACAGGTACTTAGGCGGCGACGGGCTCCCGAGAAATGCCTTCCACGAGGAGCTTATCAACATGCATGTCACCTATGACGAGTCGATATACCAGCAGGAAAGGCCGAGGACCGCAATGCCTCACCTCCCGATCCCAAAAAGGCAAAGGAATTTCAACGAGGTTGTCCTAGGATACCATGAAAAGATGGCAGTAGAAGAGGCAAAAAGATGCCTTCATTGCTACTTAAGGGAAGAGGAAGAAGAAATAGTGGCGGAGGAACAACAAGAAGAATAACCGATTATGATAAACCTGACAATAGACGGCAGGCAGGTAGAGGTCAAAGAGGGCGCTACAATCCTCGATGCGGCCTTAAAGCTGAATATCCATATCCCTACCCTATGCTACCTCCCGGAGGTTCAGGCGATCGGCGCATGCAGGGTCTGCCTCGTCGAGATAGAAGGAAACCGCACCCTCCAGGCCTCATGCGTGACCCCTGCGGCAGAAGGCATCAAGGTATTTACAAATACCGAAAGGGTAAGGAAGGCAAGGAGATTCTCTGTAGAAATGCTCCTCTCCGATCATCCCTTTGAATGCATTACCTGCGCCAGGAACCTCAACTGTGAACTGCAAAAGCTTGCCTATGACCTCGGCATCCGTGAGGTGCGTTTTGCCGGCGCAAAAAGCGGGGGCCGCATTGACGAATCGTCGCCTGCCTTAAGAAGGGACCAGAACAAGTGCATCCTCTGCCGTCGGTGCGTTACGGTCTGCCAGGAGGTCCAGACGGTAACAGCGCTCTTTACCCAGGGAAGAGGCTTTGAGGCCAAGGTCGAGCCTGTCTTCAGCAGGGACATCAACGATGTGGCCTGCACCTATTGCGGACAGTGCTCACTCGTATGCCCCGTGGGCGCCATCACGGAAAGGGAGTGCATCCAGGAAGTATGGGATGCCATCAACGATCCCGCAAAGTTTGTTGTTATACAGGATGCCCCTGCTGTAAGGGCTGCCCTGGGCGAAGAATTCGGCTATCCTCCGGGCACGCTTGTAACAGGCAAGATGCTCGCGGCTGCAAGGATGCTCGGTTTTGACAGGGTTTTTGATACTAACTTTGCGGCTGACCTAACTATCATGGAGGAAGGCAGCGAATTCTTAAGGAGGGTGAAGGAGGGCGGTACGCTTCCCCTTATTACGAGCTGCAGCCCCGGTTGGATAAAGTTTATCGAACATTTCTATCCCGACATGCTCCCCCACCTCTCTACCTGCAAATCACCGCACCAGATGCTCGGCGCCCTTGCAAAGACATACTTTGCAAAAAAGGCAGGTGTAGACCCGAAAGATATCGTTGTCGTTTCCGTAATGCCCTGTACAGCCAAAAAATTTGAATGCAACCGACCTGAAATGGCAGACAGCGGCTTCAAGGATGTTGATTATGTTCTTACCACAAGGGAATTTGCCAGGATGATCAAGCAGGCCGGGGTTAATTTCAACAGCCTGCCCGACGCTTCCTATGATGACCCGATGGGTGAGTATACCGGCGCCGCAACGATCTTTGGCGCAACGGGCGGAGTCATGGAGGCAGCCCTGCGGACGGCATATGAACTGGCAACGGGAAAAACGCTTAAAAACGTTGAATTTGCTACAGTACGGGGCCTCGAAGGCATCAAGGAGGCTGTTGTTCCTGTTGATGGCATTGGAGATGTAAGGGTCGCTGTTGCGCACGGGCTCGGCAACGCCAGGAAGCTCCTGGAGAAAGTAAAGGAAGGGAAAACGGCTTACCACTTTATCGAGATCATGGCCTGTCCCGGCGGATGTGTCGGTGGGGGCGGGCAGCCGATACCGGTAAACAACGAGATACGGGCGCTCAGGGCAAAGGCGTTGTACTCGGAAGATGAGCGCCTTACTTACAGGAAATCGCACGAGAACCCTTCGATAAAAAGGCTCTATGCAGAATTTCTCGGTGAACCCTTAGGAGAAAGATCGCACCATCTTCTGCATACGCACTATACTCCCCGCAGCAAGTTCTGATGAGGAAATCCGGTCGTATCATTCCCCCTCACCCTGACCCTCTCCCGCCGGGGGAGAGGGGACTGTTGTTGCCCTCCCGCCAAGAGAGAGGGGACATTGTTGCTATGACCCTTTTCCGTAAGGGGGAGAGGGAATGGGGTTGCCGTGACCCTGTTCTGCCAAGGGAGAGGGGGCAATGATACTGCTCCACGTCCTTTTTCCTCAGGGGGAGAGGGAATGGGGTTGCCGTGACCCTTTGCCGGGAGGGGAAAGGGAATGCGTTACCCCGAAGCGCCGCTTCAGAGGATCTATTGATGGAGCGTGTTGGTGGGGAAAGCCCGGTACAGACGCTCATCCTTCGGAGTGGTAGATTTATTTCGACGAGAATATTGAGGTATCTGAGAGTTGACGGATACAACCCTTAACCAGACCCCGCGCGGCAGCAGGCTCCACATTGCCCTTTTTGGAAGGCAAAATTCGGGCAAATCAAGCCTGATAAACGCCCTCACAAACCAGGACATCGCCATTGTCTCCGATATTCCGGGGACTACAACCGATCCGGTCTATAAATCGATGGAGATACTGCCCATCGGCCCGGTAGTCCTCATCGATACTGCCGGTATAGACGATACAGGCCTTCTGGGGTCTCTCAGAATTGAGAAGGCCTTTGCCGTTCTGGCAAAGACAGACCTTTTGCTTCTCGTGATCGATCCTGCTGAAGGCGCCGGTGTGCACGAAGAAGAAGTGATCAAAAGGGCACGGCATAACAATGTGCCGGTCATTGCGGTTCTGAACAAGATCGACCTCTATCCTGAGTCCCCGGCAGAGGACCTTTTCTCGCGGTTGAGCGTACCCGTTGTCCCTGTAAGCGCCGCCACGCGCATGGGTATCGATGATCTGAAGATGGCGATGATCAGGTCGGCTCCCAAAGACTGGGTAGCGCCGACCATACTGGGCGACCTCATTGCGCCGGGAGATACCGTTGTTCTCGTTACGCCTATCGATCTCGCCGCTCCGAAGGGAAGGCTCATCCTCCCGCAGGTTCAGACCATACGGGACATACTCGACCATGATGCCATAGCGCTTGTGGCAAAGGAAGGGGACCTTAAGACCGCCCTCGACGGCCTCAAAAATAAACCCCGCCTTGTCGTCACCGACTCCCAGGCATTTCTCAAGGTCGCCGCCGATACGCCAGGCGATGTACCTATGACCTCATTCTCTATACTCTTCGCACGGTATAAAGGCAACCTGACCACCCTCGTTGAAGGCGTAAAGGCAGTGAGAACTCTTGTGCCAGGCGACAAGGTCCTTATTGCGGAGGCGTGCACCCATCACCGCGTTGAGGACGACATCGGGACGGTCAAGATACCCCGGTGGCTAAAGCAAGAGGTTGGCGGCGACCTTGACTTCAAATGGGTAAGCGGCCACGAGCTTCCCTCCGACATCAAGGACTACAAGCTCATTGTCCATTGCGGCGCCTGCATGATAAACAGGAAGGAGATGCTGCACCGCCTTATGACAGCCCGGAAAAACGGCATCCCGATGGTGAATTACGGCGTGATGATCGCCCATGTACTCGGCATACTGAGGCGCGCCCTCGCGGTATTCCCTGAAACTGCGGGAATCCTTGAGGACATGAAGGGGTAATCCTTTACTATTCGACCTGTCTGCCGTATAGTAATAGTACATTATTGACAAGATAAGGGAATCCATGAAAGAGACCGCAACCGATCAAGACAGCGCGTTCATCGATGAAAAAAAGATTCATGATATGCTCGGACGGGCACAACAGGTCCGGAAACAAGATGCTGAAGCGATAATCGAAAAGGCAAGGGCCGCAAAGGGCCTTACCCCCTATGAAACCGCTGTTCTATTACATGTTGACGATGATGGTCTGCTGCGAAGCATGTTGCAGGCAGCCCATGAGGTAAAGGAAAGGATCTACGGCAAAAGGCTTGTCTTCTTCGCTCCGCTCTATATCAGCAATTATTGCATAAATAACTGCTATTATTGCGGATACCGCAAGGAAAACCCGATATCGCGCAGGCGTCTCAGCACAGGAGAGATTGAGCAGGAGGTCATTATCCTTGAGTCAATGGGCCATAAGCGCCTCGCCCTTGAGGCAGGAGAAGATCCTGCACATTGCCCTATCGAATATGTTCTGGATGCGATACGGTGCATCTATAAGGTAAAGGACAAGATGGGGAGCATCCGTCGCGTCAATGTAAATATCGCCGCCACCACGGTGGAAGACTACCGCAAGCTGAAAGAGGCGGGGATCGGGACGTATATATTATTCCAGGAAACCTATCATCGGGATATTTACAAGGCGATGCATCCGTCCGGACCGAAAGGGGGCTACGACTGGCACGTAACCGCAATGGACCGGGCCATGGAAGGAGGTATCGACGACGTAGGGCTTGGCGTGCTCTTCGGTCTTTACGACTACAAATTTGAAGTGCTGGGGCTTCTTTTCCATTCGCTTCATCTCGAAGAACGCTTCGGTGTCGGGTGCCATACGATCTCCGTACCAAGGATGCGTCCTGCCGAGGGGGTAAGCCTGGAAAATTTCCCTTATCTGGTTAACGATAAAGATTTTAAAAAGGTGATCGCCGTAATACGTCTCGCTGTCCCCTATACGGGGATGATCCTTTCAACCCGCGAAAAGGCCGAATACCGCGATGAGGTGATCTCCCTCGGGATCTCGCAATTGAGCGCAGGTTCCTGCACCGGCGTCGGCGGATACCACAGGGATATCGAGAAAAAGACAGTGGAAACTCAAGGCCAGTTCAAGATCGAGGACAACCGCACAACCGATGAGGTCCTGCGGAGCATCTGCGAATCAGGTTATTTGCCAAGCTTCTGCACTGCCTGCTACCGTAAGGGACGTACAGGCGATCGTTTCATGCCGCTCGCAAAATCAGGGGAGATCCAGAACCTTTGCCAGCCCAATGCCATCCTTACATTCAAGGAATTCCTCCTTGATTATGCCTCTGAGAAGACAAGAGAGATCGGCGCGCAGACCATCAGAGAGCACCTGAAGTCAATCCCCAGCGATAAGGTCAGAAAGGCAACCGAGGAAAGGCTGAAGAAGCTGGAGCAAGGCGAGCGAGACCTTTACTTCTGAAAAACAAAAAGACGGAAATAGCACTTGCGCATCAATGCTTTTCTGGTATACTATAAAAAAAACGGGTTGTTGGCGTAGGTTGTCAAACTTTAAATAAAATTGAAGGGGAGAATAATAAATGAAGACCGTAAGAGACATTTTAAAAAACAAAAAAAGTGAGATCTGGTCAATTTCTCCAAAGGCCATGGTCTTCGACGCCCTGGCACTGATGGGGGAAAAAGAGATCGGTGCCCTTATGGTCATTGATGAAAAGGGCAAGGTAGCGGGCATCATATCGGAAAGGGACTACGCAAGAAAGATCATCCTCCTGGGAAAAAGCTCCAAGGAAACACCGGTAGAAGAAATCATGACGCCTGCTGCCAATATGTACACCGTAAAACCCGAGACCACAGTGGACGACTGCATGGTCCTTATAACAGGGAAAAAGATCCGCCATATTCCTGTCTTTGAAGGCGAGAAATTTCTGGGCATTATCTCTATCGGCGACGTGGTAAAATCGATCATATCGGAACAGGAGACGCTCATCGAGCACCTGAGCAATTACATCGCCGGGAAATACGTGTAATCAAAATCATCTTCTCTGTTTTATCGAGTGGCCGGGGCCTTTTCCTATCTTCCTTCCCAGGGCTCGGATCCTCGTAATAACGCTATTCGCGGATTCTTCCCCTGATCCATCGACCGAGGGCTTTCCCGGGTAGAGAAAATAATCCTTCCTGTATCTGGCGGGCGTATTGTTGGGCATAAATACGTTCGCTCCACGCTTCAATGCAAGGTCCCTTCCTTTACCGGGGAATAGGGCATCGTAGGCTGTTGTAGCAGGTATGTGCGCATCAGGGTTAAAGATGCGCAGCACTGCAAGGGCCTTGAAGAATATCTCCGGCTGATCACCATAGGCGTTCTTCTCATCGCCAATGGGCGTGTCCGGGTGGGGGATAAAAGGTCCTATGCCTATCATATCCAGGTCGAGTGCGCGGCAGAGGAGGATGTTGTCGGCAAGCGTATGCAAGGTTTCTCCGGGCAATCCTATCATGAAACCGCTGCCTGTCTGCACCCCGAGCTCCTGGAGAAGTCCGAGGCAGTGCAACCGCTCTTCGAAGGACGAACCGGGACGCAGGCGTCCAAACAGGCCGGGGTCGCTTGTCTCGAACCTGAGGAGGTAGCGGTCCATTCCACACTCCTGCCAGTACCGGTAAGTCTCACGGGGACGGTTGCCAGCTGACAGCGTAACGGCGAGGGGTGTTTCCTTTTTAATCCTGCTGATGATGCTGCCGATCTCACCGTCTCCAAAAACCGTAGATTCCCCGGACTGCAGGACCACGGTCATCTGCCGGCTGTCCGCCATTGCCGATGCTACCTCAAAGATCTCCCCGGCAGAGAGCGCATACCTCCCGATATTCCCATTCCCGGCGCGGATGCCGCAATAGAGGCAATTGTTGGCGCAGATGTTTGAGAATTCAATAATGCCCCGGATATGAACCTCGTCGCCCATATGCTCGTAGCGTATTCTGTCGGCAGCTTTATATAGCTCGGTGAGGTCAGGGCCCTCGGCACAGAGCAAACGGAGCGCCAATTCCTTTGAATATTTGATGTTATCTATGAGATACGACACAGCCTTAACCCCCCAAAATAAGGATAATTAACCATAATTTCGCTTCAACGGCAAATCACAACATAAAGGCATTTGCTGCAATCTGGACAGGCAGCCACAAAGCATATACAAAATATTTGAAGGTTTATCGCTCCTGTGGTATTCTCCCTTATTAGGTATAGTCCTGCATATAATAAAAGATAATGGAGGTAATCATGTCGACGATATACGATGTCTTCGCGAGGGAAGTGCTGGACAGCAGGGGAAACCCTACGGTTGAGGTAGAGGTGACCCTTGAGAGCGGCGTTATGGGGAGGGCCATTGTCCCTTCAGGTGCCTCTACGGGAGAAAGGGAGGCCCTCGAACTCAGGGACGGCAACACCAAAAGATACAAAGGCAAAGGGGTCCAAAAGGCGGTTGATAATGTAAACAATTCCATCGCGCCGGAGATAGAGGGCCTCGACGCCATCGATCAGGCATATCTTGACAACATCCTCATAGAGCTCGACGGGACAGAGAACAAAACAAAGTTCGGCGCGAATGCGATCCTCGGTGTCTCCCTTGCCATAGCCAGGGCAGCGGCTGATTATCTCGATATCCCCCTTTATCAGTACATAGGCGGCATCAGGGGCCGCGAACTCCCGGTACCGATGATGAACGTGATCAATGGAGGGGCGCATGCCCAGAACGAACTTGATGCCCAGGAATTTATGATAGTCCCTGCGGGCGCAGATTGCTTCAAAGAGGCCATCAGGATGGGCGCTGAGATTTTCCATACGCTGAAAGGCGTGCTGAAAGACAAGGGCCATGTGACGGGCGTCGGCGACGAAGGCGGCTTTGCCCCGCAGATCTCAACGACAAAAGAGGCTCTGGACCTTTTGATGACCGCCATTACAAAGGCCGGGTACAAGCCCGGCAAAGATATCTTCATCGCCCTCGATCCGGCGGCAAGCGAATTCTACAAGAAAGGAAAATACCATATCGATAAAAATGCATGGGACAGCGGCAAGCTGATCAGTTTTTGGGAGTCGATCATCGGTGATTATCCTATAATCTCCATTGAGGACGGGCTCGCACAGAACGATTGGAAAGGATGGAAGGAATTTACTGATCGCTGCTCATCAAAGATCCAGATCGTCGGCGACGATATCTTCGTTACCAATCCGAAGATCTTCGCGGAAGGGATCAAAAAGGGTGTAGCGAACAGCATCCTCATAAAGCTCAACCAGATAGGGACCCTTACCGAGACCCTTACGACCATTGAGATGGCAAAGCGCGCCGGCTATACCTGCGTCATTTCGCACCGGTCAGGCGAGACAGAGGACACCTTCATCGCAGACCTTGCCGTTGCAACCAATGTGGGCCAGATAAAGACGGGTTCGGCGTCTCGGAGCGAAAGGATAGCTAAGTACAACCAGCTCATGCGGATCGAGGACGAACTGGGAGACCTGGCGGTCTTCCTCGGCAAGGACGTGTTTTACAGCATAAGGAAATAAATCAAGCGATCAGCATTAAGCTGTCAGCACAAAAGGCTTTAATGCGCATTGGCTGGTCGCTGGATGCTGTAGGCTGATCGCTGTAAGCTTTATGTCCACATACAGCCTCAAATACGGAAGGGGCGGGATATCTTTCCGGCTGCCTGAAAACTGGCAGACAACGGTCGTCCATCACAGGGAGCCGCAACCGGCGCCCCTTGAAGGTGCGCTGCTTACGTCCCTTGAACATCCCATCGGAGCGCAGCCGTTCGCAGAATGGATCGTTCCGTTCAAAAATATCCTTATCATCGTTCCCGACGTGACAAGGTACGCGGGGATGGAGCGGGTGCTCCCCGTACTGCTTGAAAAGCTTCCAAAAGATACCCGTGCCCAGATCGTCTTCGCCCTGGGAAACCATAGAAAACAGACCGACGATGAGAGGAAAGGGCTGATCTCCCGCGCAGTCTACGAAAAGGTCCCCTCTTTTGACCACGACTGCTACGACAGGAACAGCCTGACGCTTGCAGGCAGAACGTCCTCCGGGCTTGACGTTGTCCTCAACTCCGCCTTGTTCCGGGCGGATGCGGCGGTCGTCACGGGCTCCATCAATTTCCACTATCTTGCCGGTTTCGGCGGCGGGAGAAAATCAATATTCCCTGGAATAGCCGGCTACGATACGATCCTCGGCATCCACAGGCAGGTTTTCAAAAAAGACAGCCCCGGAAAGCATGAACTGGCCCGTTCAGGGATCCTTAAAGGAAATCCCATGCACGAAGAGATCATGGAGGGGATTGCGCTTATCAGAACCCCGCTCTTTCTTATCAACACAGTGCTCGATGACAGGAAAAACCTTCTCAATGTTTTTGCGGGAAGCATCAAAGACGCCCATGAAGAAGGCTGCGCCTGGTATAGAGAGCATTTTGAGGCTGCTGTTGAGGAAAAGGCCGATATCGTCATCGTGAGCTCCGGAGGATTCCCGAAGGACATCAACTTTATCCAGTCACACAAGGCCATGGAGCACGCAATAGGCGCGGTAAAGGACAACGGCGCCGTCATCGTTGCCGGTAAGTGCGAAGACGGGCTCGGGAATGCTGATTTCCTGAGGTGGTTCGAGTACGGTCCGTCAACAGACATGGAGCCATACGTAAGAAAGGCCGACAAGGTCTACGCACAGACAGCCTACGCGACGCGCATGAAGGCGGAACGGTGCACCATATTCTTCGTATCCGATCTCGACGACGAATCAGTGAGAAAGATGGGGCTTATCCCGAAAAAGAGCGTAGAAGACGCCATCAACGCGGCCGATGACGGCAAAAACAAGGTCTGCTATGTTGTCCCCGACGGGTCGAAAACGCTTATCACCGCCGCGAGCGGAAAACAATAAATGAGGTCGAATCGGAGAAACGGGGAGACGTTGAAACGGGTCGACGCTATGAGCCATGAGCTGCCTTATTCAGTTCTTCCAGCGCCTCTCCTGCCTGCCCCCTGATCTTTTGCGACCTGTCGGCCATGGAGAGGATCGATAATTTTCTCCGCACGTCTTCTTGTTGCCTTGCCTGAAGCGAGCCGTATATTCCCTTTAGTTTTTCTATGACCGCGGTCATAACGCCCTCATCCTTTGTATCAAGGATAAGCAAGAGGGTCGGAGCATCATCGGGCAATCCGTATTTTTTCGTGTATGTATTCACATATCTCAAAAAACTTCCCGTGCCATATGAATTGTGGAGCTTGCTGAATAGTTTATCGTGCTCCGGCGTTCCCTTGTCGCCAAGGAAGAGCCTGTCCAACGCTTCCTTGACCCGGCCTGATTGCCACCTGTTCTTCGGTCCTTCCCTTTTGGCGCCCTTTTCGCCTTTCTCCTGCCTTCCATAGAATCCGCTTCTGTCCTTCCTCCTGTCGAGTTCGCGCCAATCAGGTCTTTCGTTGTCGTAGTCAGCCATTTCGCCCTCTTTTTTTCAGTAGCGCGCGTTGATCGGGAGCTATCGCCGGGAAGGCCGGAAGGTCTCCTCCATGCCTACTTTCCATACCCCGTTCTCCTTGAACAACTGGAGCTCCGCCGGCTTGTCGGATTTGTGATGGGTGATCATAATGACGGCCTTCCCGCCGCCGACCTTGCCCATCTGCCACTTGCTCTGCTCCAGTACAATATCAGGGTTGAATACGGTAAGATAGCTGCTCCAGTATATCTTTGCAAGCCCGCTGCCTGTCTTGAAATCATCATTGAGCGCTTCCCGCGAATACTGCCCGCCCCTCTTTGACTCTTCCTTTATGACATCGTCGAGGATGATCTTCCTTGAGGCATCTGTGAGGAGGGTCCATATCTTCTGGTAATCTCTGCTCTTCATCGCCTTGAAGATCGATTCCGCGGCAACAAGGATCTGGTCCTGCTCGTCGCCGGGCTTCTGGCAATAACCACTTACAGAAAGATGGATCGCGAGAAATGCAAAAAGGATTGTTGCGGCAATCTTTGTCATCGGAAAGATTAAGGCTGGAAGATAACCCCCAGCCTTAATGGATTGTTATAGGAAACTTTTTAGTGGTGTACGGTTGTGACGTCGCTTGAGGTGCCGCTTGTTGCTGACGCAATGCCCACCGCTAATGCCCCGGCGGCTACTGCCCCTGCTGCAACGGTACCGGCGGTCACTCCTCCTGCTACGCCCATGCCTGCGCCTGTGCCAGACACTACAGCTCCACCACCGCCTGCAGCTCCGCCTGCTGCTCCACCACCGCCTGCAGCTCCGCCTGCTGCTCCACCTTCAGCTCCCTGCGCATATATCGTTGACGGCACAACAAAACCAATCAGAAATAATATTGCGATTAAGACAACTGAAAGCTTATTGATAATTTTCATTTTTAAATACCTCCCCTTCATTTTGTAAAACAAGGTTTAAATCGTATTCATCATTTATACATCATGCCCCTATCCCTGTCAAGAAATATTTTCGTGTTCCTGCCTATAAAATCAAACAGCGGGTTGTAATGGTTTATGTCCTGCGCAACGTCTCTTGTCCAGGGCGAAATGGCGTAGCTGAAGGTCGTTTTCGAATCCCTGCCGCTCAACAGCCTGAAGGGTATCACAAGGGCGATGCCCTTATCGCGGTAGCCCCTGTTGTAGCTGTCCCGAAAACCCGATGTATCGGTTACGCTGTACCATGCGGTGAGAATAACGCCGTTGATGAATTTAGAGACGCTGAACCTTGACCCAAGATCGCCGCCAAGGAACCTGCCCGTCTTTGCGTCAAAGGCAAGCTCGTACTCGGGGATGTTGAGGCGGGTATTCACAAAGGAGGTGTAGTAGGTCCTCCTGTCATCATCCTTGAAGGCGAAGACCGAATCGGGGTCCCGCTTTCTTGCCAGCGTACCCCCCAGCCCGACCACAAACCTGCCGTCTTTCAAGGGCTTAGCGATCTCACCGTCAAACCCTCCGTACTGAATCTCCAGGTATCCTGCCGAAAATCTTCCGTAGATCCCGTTGTTCGTCTTATAGACCTGGTCATAGAGGAGCCTCGGGAGCGAGAACCTTTTCTTCTGATAGTCGGTGATGTCGGTCCTTACGTTATCCTGCAGCGGTTCGTTCACCGTTGAAATATTGTTGAGGGGATATACCCCGGGCCCCGTGACGAAGGAGCCGCCTTTCCACGGCCGGTAGCTTACCAGCGCCTCGGCGCCTAGCCGGTACTTAAAAAAACCTGATGGGTCGTTGAGGAATGTCTGCAGCGAAGGTTTGATCGTATAATCGATCGGCCTTTTATTCTCGACGGCCATTTCGGGGGCCCGGCCTGTTGCCGTATTGATCCCGGCGAGGTAAAGAAACTGGCCTGCGGTCAGTTTATCCCTGTAAAACTCCGCGATATCGTATCGCGTCGTATCGAGCTCAAAGATCGGTATCCCGTTGTCGGTGAGGGTGATATGGATACGCTCTATGTGGTGCGGTACGATCTCGTTGATGGTCCGCGTGATGACCCCTATTGCCTTGGTGCTGTAATAGTATTTGTCATTCTGAGCCATTACCCACAGGTCGTTCCTGTCGATCAGGATCCCTATGCTGCTGAAGCCCGACCGGTGCAGCGCCGTCGTCAGCCGCTTGTTTATCGGCGCCGCCATATCTTCCTGTTTTTCCCTGTACGGCGGATCATAGACAGGGAGCATCGGCTGTCCGATGTCGAAGTTCATCGAAAGATTAATCCCCAGTTCCTGCCCTCGTTGATAGCTTATGTCAACCTCTGCGAACCCGAAGGGCTTCCAGCGAAGGCCGTAATTAAATTGGGAAGGCACAGGGTCCTGGAAGTATTTTGCCTGGGCAGGGTCGCTCGTCTGCTTGTGATACCGGATGGGGCTGTACTCGACCATCAGGGCATAGCGGTCGGAGATAGCCCACTGGATGCCCCCGAAGAACTGAGAATCCTTTGCCCATGTCCTCGGGTCGCTGAAGAGTTCGAACTTGAACTTTTCATCGGCGGCAGGCAATGGTGTTTTGCCGTATCGTCCGTTCCCAAGGCCGACGGTGAAATCAAAGGGATAGAGCTGTTTGCTCGCAATGATCGACTGGGACGCGTATTTTCTCGTTCCGGTGGGGTCCATGATGCTCAGCGCCACCGCGGGGGCGATCCTGTCTTCCTTTATGAACTGGTACTTGAACCCGAAAAATTTATCCTTTGTGTTTCCATACCCGCTCCAAGAGGGATCCCCCGGGTTTGCCCTTACGCCGATGATCTCTGTAACCCTTCCGTCAAGTTCGATCCCCTTGAGGGGGCTGAAAGAGACATAGTAATACCTGTAGGGGTGTACCTGGCCCGCGCCTGCCCGGTAATGGTTTTCTCTCATCACCCTTGCCGTGGGTATCTCCATGATGCCCGTAAACCCCTGGTTCGAGGGGTAGGTGAAGGGCTCGTCGTCAGCGTAAACAGCGGCTGATAGCTGATAGCTGATAGCTGATAGCAAAAAAAAGAAAAGAAAGACCAAGCGGGGCTTATGGAGAACGCTCTGCACTATCGCCTGTCAATGAATGGAGGAAGGGAACACATCTATCCATACCATACCTGTTCGTAATCGCCGGCTAATAGAGCGCCTTGAACACGCCGGCGGTAAGGGCTACATTGGCAAGGATCTGCGTAATGTCCTTTATATCCCTGAGCCATGCCACGCGCTCCACCTTATCGGGCACCACAATGGTATCGCCGGGATCTACCTCTCGTGCCGTCTCGTCAAGGGCCGCGAGCTCCCACCGCGCCCTGTTGGAATTCCAGAAGATGGAGCCTTTCGGCTTGATCGCGGTGCCGTCGGCCTTCAGGATAAAGACGTTGTCCTTGTCGGCGTTGCTCGTATACCCCCCTGACATCTCTATGTAGTCTTTGTAGCTGCGACTTTCTGAATACACGAAGCTTCCCTGGAACATCGTAGAGCCTGCCACGCTCACGACATTGTTTGCCATCGGGATATAGAGGTTATCGCCCTCTTCGAGCTCGATGTCATACTCGCTGCCCTTCAGGAGACGAAGGTGGGCAAGCCGTATGGTGAACCTGCCGATCGGCTTAAGCTTCTTTAATGACTCTATAAATTTCTTCTTCTGTTCGTATTCTACCTTTTTCGCCTCTATCTCCTCCTTGGAGGTCGCTGCGCTGACCTGCTCGGCGCCTGCGGAGAGCAATTCCCGCTCAAGCCTGACACTTATATCCTCGATGTTGCGCTCCTGCATTTCTTTTACTTTTATCCTTGTAAATACTGCACCCCTAAGATAAGCCTTGTCTGAATAGCCGCCCGCCCTTTCTATCAAAGAGGTTAACCTTTCACCCCTCTCTATCAAATATTTGCCCGGGAACTTCACCTCACCATGTATTGTCACAAATTGCATTAGCTTCCATCGCGGGATCTGTTTTACAAAAAGCCTGCTGTAGGGCTGCAGCACCAGGTTATGCTCGCTGTCGCCTTCCAGGGCCTTTTTTAAATTAACTTTGCGATGCTCTATTCTTGCGCCTTTCCCGTCTTCAACAAATCGATAAGAAATATCCGCTTCTTCGAGGTATGCGGACTCAGCAAGGTTTCCTCCGGCAAATACGAGGTCCTTTACTTTCATGCCTTCCACAAAAGGATAATCTCCCGGTTTTGGCACTTCACCATCAACGGTCACGGTCTGCCTGTAGGTGTACCCTGTAATGTTATGTACCACTATTTTATCCTCGTCCTTAAGAAGGACATTGTTCGATACATCGCCGGCCATTGCCTTTTCAACATCAAAATATATCGATTCATACTCCCGCTTATTATTCAAGCGGATGATCTCCGCCTTTTTAACGTATGCATCTTTTGACAGGCCGCCTGCCAGCAGGATGGCGTCCTTCACCCTGAAATTGTCGATAAGCTCGAACTTTCCGCCCTCCCGTACTGCTCCCTGAACAGTCACGAAGGGTTTTTCTTTAAAGAACCATTTGGAGAACACATAGATGTTGTCCCTCGGCCTTAACTCTATATTACTGGCCTTGTCTTTATCAAACATGAACCTGCCGAGATTGAAAGGGATAAGCTCCGGCTTTATATCCGGCGGGACCAATCTTTTAATGAGCGCATATTCATAGTGCGTCTCCGGCAGCAGGTCCGCAGGATCTTTTATGATGTCCGAGATGCGCATACCTGCCTTGTATTCATATTTGCCCGGACGCTTTACGTGGCCGTTTACAAAAACCACGTTTTCGTCTTTTTCAACGATATTGAATACCTTTACAAGGTCTGCATCCTGCAGTAAAAAATCTTTTGTCTTCAGGAGGTGCCGATCGTCGATATCGACGATCACCTGTTTTTCATTCTTGATAATCCTTTCCACCTGTATCTGCTGCGTATATGCCGTCGGGATAATGCCTCCCGCAAGGTCGAAGAGGGTGTGAAGGTCATGCTTGTCTTTTATTTCATAGATTGCGGGCCTTTTCACATTCCCGGCTACGCCGACAAGGGGGCCTGCAACAGGCACAAAGACCACATCGCCGGCTTCGAGCATCTTGTCGTTTGACTTGTCCCCCTTCAGGAACAGGTCGTAAAGGTCAAAGGTCTTTACGACCTTGCCCTTTCTCTTTAGCTGGACACTCCTCATTGAGCCTATGCCTGTTGGCCCGCCTGCCATGAGAAGCGCGTCCGTCATCGTTGCAAAGGAACCGATCGTATAAGCGCCGGGCCTGCGCACATCGCCCAGAACAAAGATGGGGATTGACTTTAAAGCACCCATGGTGATGTCGATATTGCCTCCAACGATCTGCTCTGACTGCTTGATCAGGTGCTTTGACATGTCTTCAAAGGTCATGCCTGCGACCGGGGTGGGACCAATCTGGGGGATGGTGATATTCCCGTTCCTGTCAACGGTCAGGTTGTGTTGTGCGTTCACCCTGCCCCAGAGGAGTATCTTTACCTCGTCACCTGGCCCGACAACATAATTGCTGGGTACCGGTATGTCCTTCCTGTCTGTTACCACCCTTACCACTGCTTCCCGGAAGAACTCATAACCGAAAGGCTTAAGTGATGTAGAGATGTCCTGGTATCCGCCTATTGCCCGGAAACGCTCAAAAAGGGTCTTATCTTCTTCGGCTGTCACCTCTATTTGTTTAGGAACAACCTCTTCTAAAGGCTTCTTTTCCTCCACCTTCTTCTTTTCGTCATCTTTCTTTTTTATATCTTCTTTCTTCTCAAGCGCTTCCTTCCCCTTTACAATCTCCTCTGTGGTCAGGTCCTTAAACTCCGGGGTATTTTTTAAGGCATCCAGCGCCTCAGGGGTCAAAACGCCTCCCGTCTTAACAAGTTCTGCCTGAATGGCCTTTTGCTGCTCCGGCGATAATTTTTTGAGCTTCTCTTCCTCCTCAGGGGTCAATTTCAACTGCGCTTTCGGAAGTGGCGTCGGTTGAGTGTTTTTAAGGATCTGGGGTTGCGCCCCCATCACTCTTGACGATACTCCCTGTGCTGCCGGCTGTTGAGCGCCGGCAAGACCGGCGGGTATTATTAAAAATGCAACAAGTATGGTATTTAGAATGAATCTTCTCATTCCGTCATCCTCCCGATTTATTTGTTTAATCTTATAGTATAAAATGATTATTGTTTCTAATCTATTATATTTTCTTTCTCTTTGTTCTGCCCTTCATCTTTTTGAACTTTTCCTTTATCAATGCGCCGCCGCACTGCTTCATGATATCGTCCCATTCCTTTCTGTTCGGCCCTTCCTTCTGTTTCTCCAGAAACTCCTTCCCAAAGGCCACAAAGATACCCAGGAACAGGGAAACCACAAAGGAGATGGCCACCATGGAGCGCCTTTTCGGCTTGATCCTCTTGTCAGGCACCTTGGGCGGATCGATCATCTTAAAGGCAAAATTTTCTTTCGCCTCGGCCATTGCCGAGGTCTCTATCTGCTGGGCTATAAGCGCGTAGATCTTTGTCTTGATAAAGGGATCGGCGGTCTTATCGATCTGGGATTCAAGGTATTTCTGGTTCGTCTCGGCAACCCTGCGTGTTTCGCCGCTCATGTAATCAGTGATCTCGCTGAGCACATAATTAACGATATCCGATGCCACCTTGGGATCCTTAAACTCCATAGAGATCTCTATCGTGTTTTCTTTCTGCTTGGGATTTATCTTCAATGCATCTTCAAGGTACCGTAAGGCTGACCATAGCTGCTCGTCTTCTGTTTTTCCTTTAATGGAGCTTTCTCCGAGCAGTACAGGGACAAGTTTATATCTTTTTAGTACCCTCTCCCGAAGGATATTGCTGTTGAGCAAACCCACGATCTCGGACTTGTTCGGCTGTTCTGGGACTGCGAATCCGAACTGCGCGGCGATAGAGCTCGCACCAAGCCTCTCGTTCTGGGGTGCGATGGGCAAAATAACGGCCCTAGCCCTGTATACAGGCGTCATAATGAGGGATATGACGGCTGTCAGAACAACGGCAATACCCACAATCCAAATTATCAGCCTTTTATGCTTAAGGATTACCTTCACATAATCGAGGAGATTTATCTCGCTGTCTTCTTGTTCGAACTGCTTCTCTTCCATTCTGTCCTGCCTCTTTTGTTTCCCTTAATTATTCGTTTGCTAACCATCAAAAGTCAAGAGATTTTTATGTAGTTACTGATAATTCGCGAGAGATTTTTCTTGACAAAAAAACCGCCCTTGTTATTATTCTTACTTAGCATGTTCATCTGGCTCTTTCATAGGATAAGCGGCGTTTCCCTCATCGCCCTCTTCGGGATAAAGATCCTTACCAGCTTCTTCCTCTTTACAAAAGACAACAAGCCGGATTGGGCATTGAGCCTTCACAGGCAACCGATCGTCGACGTCCTGATCCTCATTCTCTTCACCTTTCACAGCATATACGGTATACGGACGATCGTCATGGATATGGGCTACAAAAATGAAAAGAGGCTGTTCCTGGCCTCGAATGTGGTTGCGTCTGTCCTTTCTGCTTTCTTGCTTTACATCTACTTCTTAATGTCGTAATTATGCTTTCTCACGATGTGCTCATTGTTGGTGGAGGTCTTGCCGGACTCAGGGCTGCCGTTGGCTTGTGCGACAAATACGATGTGGGGCTTATCTCGAAGGTCTATCCCATAAGGTCCCATTCGATCGCCGCGCAGGGCGGGATAAACGCGGCGCTCGCGAACAATCCCAACGCGAAGGACGATACCTGGGAAAAACACACCTTTGACACGGTCAAGGGCAGCGATTATCTTGCCGACCAGGACGCAGCCGAGCTTATGTGCCAGGAGGCCATCAAGATCGTCTATGAGATGGAGCATTGGGGATGCCCCTTCAGCCGGTTCCCTGACGGCACTATCGCCCAGAGACCATTCGGCGGGGCCGGATACCCCAGGACGTGCTACTCAACGGACCTTACGGGGCATGTCCTCCTCAACACGCTCCATGAGAGGGCCGTATATAAAGGTGTACGCGTCTATCCCGAATGGTTCGTCATCGCCCTTGTAAACGACGGAGGCCAGTGTCACGGCGTTATCGCCTTTGACCTTAAAAACGGGGAGGTCATCCCTGTACGCGCAAAGGCAACGCTCTTCGCCACGGGCGGGTACGGGAGGGTCTATTTTTACTCCACGAACGCCCTCATCAATACGGGGAGCGGCATCGGGATCGCCTATAAGGCAGGCGTCCCCATCAAGGATATGGAATTCGTCCAATTCCATCCCACAGCGCTGATCGGCACGAACATCCTCATGACAGAGGCCTGCCGCGGCGAGGGCGGTTACCTGACGAACAAGGACGGCGAGCGGTTCATGAAGCGCTACGTGCCGAACGCCATGGAGCTTGCGCCGCGGGACATCGTCTCGAGGAGCATCCAGACAGAGATTGACGAGGGAAGAGGGCTCGAACACCCCCTCGGCAAATATATCAACCTTGACCTGCGCCACCTTGGCGCAGAGAAGATACTGGCAAAGCTGCCGGGCATCCGGAACATATGCCTGGACTTTATCGGAATCGACCCCATACTTGAACCGATCCCCATCATGCCTTGCCAGCACTACTCCATGGGAGGCATAGACACCAACGAGAAGTGCGCGACCGACGTAAAAGGCTTCTACGCTGCCGGAGAATGCGCCTGCGTGAGCGTCCACGGCGCGAACAGGCTTGGGGGCAACTCCCTCCTCGAAACGATCGTCTTCGGAAAGCTGGCCTCTTTTGCCATCGATGAATATCTCCAGAGCAGCGAGATCAGGCAGGACGAAGGCCTCCTCATAAGCAAGAAAGGTGAGATAGAAACAAAGATACACAGACTGGTGAACGAAGGGGATGAAAAGCCATACACGATCCTCGCTGACTTAAGGAAGACGATGAGCAGCCTCGTCGGCATATTCAGAAAAAGGGAAGAGCTGGGCCAGGCGCTGGAAGATATCGAAGCGGTAAAGGAGCGCTACAGGCGCGTGCACGTCTCATCTTCCAAGCTTTATATGAACCATGAGCTCCTGAATGCCATAGAGCTCGAATATATGCTCGAGGTTGCCCACACTATCGCGCTTGGGGCATACCTCAGGGAAGAAAGCAGGGGCGCCCATTTCAGGCGGGACTTCAGCACAAGGAACGATGCCGGCTGGCTCAAACATACGATCGCGAAGATGGGCCCTGACGGCGAGCCCGTCATATCCTCCAAAAAGGTCATCATAACCAAATATCAGCCTATGGAGAGAAAATATTGATAACCGAGAATTACTATACCTTTAAGATCCTGCGGTACGATGCGAAAGAACCGGATGTCGAGCCCCATTTTGAGTCCTACCGGATCAAGGTGGTATCGGGCCTGACGGTCCTCATGGTTCTTCTTCGCATCCAGGAGGAGATAGATGGAACGCTCTCGTTCCGCTCCTCGTGCAGATCAGCGGTATGCGGCTCCTGCGCCATGGTGATCAACGGGAAGATAGACCTCGCGTGCAGGACCCAGGTTGCGACGTTCGGATCCAATACGATCGTCCTTGAGCCCCTGCCAAATTTCGAGATCATAAAAGACCTCGTTGTGGACATGACCCCCTTCTGGAACATGTATGAGAAGATAAGGCCCTACCTGATACGGACAAGCCCTGACCCTGAAAAGGAGATCCAGCAGAGCGAAGAAGAAAGAAGCCGCATCGATCAGGTTGTCAACTGCATCCTCTGCGCATGCTGTTACGGGGCCTGCCCTGTCCTCTCCAGAGACCCTGAATATGCAGGGCCCGCGGCCATCGCAAAGCTCGAGCGCTTTGTGTTGGATTCAAGGGATGAAAGGCCGGCAAGCGCCCTTGACGCGGTCAACAACGAGAAAGGCGTCTGGGGCTGCGATACGATACTGCGATGCATAGATGCCTGCCCCAAAGATGTGCGTCCCACCGACTCTGTCGTAGGCTTGAGGAAAAAGCTCATCAAGAACAGGCTCTTCGGAAAGGGGATAAAATGAAGATAAACCATTCCCTTGTAACGAGAAGAACTTTTCTCAACACCCTCTTTGGCGGATGGCTCGCTGCCTTTTGCGGCGGGACCTTCTATGCGCTCCTGAAGTTTGCCTTTCCTACGCTCGGCAAGGAGCCTGATTTCGTCGTCCTCAAGACAGGCGATTTCATGGACATATCGCCCAACTCCGTCAAACCCTTCGCCTGGGGCGGACAGCTCGGCCTTTTCTACAAAAAGCAGAACGGTTCAACATACGCCCTGAAGGGTGTATGCACGCACATGGAATGCAACGTCACCTATAAACCGGAGGACAAGAAGTTCTACTGCGCATGCCACCAGGGCTGGTTCGATGAGGACGGCAAGAATATCGCCGGCCCGCCGCCGAAACCGCTCGAGTTTTTCGATATCACCACCGAGGGCGAAAAGCTGATCGTCGCGAAGAAGGGGATAAAGGTTGAGCTGCCAAAGGCTTAGGAACTGGATCGAAGAAAGATACGATGTAGAGGGGATGAAGAGGCTCGCCAGGCACAAGCTCGTCCCCGTCCACCAGTATGAGATCTGGTATTACACGGGCGGCATCGCCATGTTCCTCTTCATCCTTCAGTTCATCACCGGCATGGTCCTCTCCTTCTACTATATCCCCTATTTCGAGCATGCCAACAAGAGCATCATCGAGATCGTCACCAAGCTGAACATGGGGTGGTTCTTCCGCTCCCTCCATCACTGGGGCGCGCAGCTCGCGATCACGGCGCTTTTCATCCACGTGTTCAGCACGTTCCTCCTCAAGTCCTACAGGAAGCCGAGGGAGCTCCTCTGGATATCGGGGTTCATGCTCCTCGGGATATCGATCTTCTTCGGCCTGAGCGGCTATTTCCTCCTTTGGGATGAACGGGCATTCGCGGCGGTTCGCGTGGCGACCGGCGGAGCAGGGAACCTTCCCGTCATAGGCGGCTTTATCAAGGCCTTTCTTCGGGGCGGCCTTGATGTAACCGGCGACACGCTTACGCGCTTTTATGCCTTCCACGTCTCGGTCCTGCCGCTTATCACGCTCTTCCTTGTCGGCATCCATGTGCTTCTCGTCCAGTATCACGGGATGAGCGTGCCCATGTCCCTGGAAAAGAAACCCCTGAAGCAGATACCCTTCTTCCCGAACCTTTTTTATAAAGATCTCATCATCTGGCTTCTGGTTCTGGGCCTGACAGTGACGCTGGCAACCCTGCTGCCTCCCGAGATCGGAAAGAAGGCCGACCCACTCGCGCCGGCGCCGGAGAATATAAAACCGGAATGGTACTTCCTGTTCCTCTTCCAGACATTGAAGCTCTTCCCCGGCGAGATCCTCGGGATGAACGGCGAAACCATAGCGATCATCCTCATATCCTGCGGGATACTCTTCTTCTTCCTCATCCCCTTCTTTGACAGAAGATCGAGCAGGGGCGAAAAGAGCGTCCTCTTCACCTGGATAGGAGTTTTCTATACATTGTATTTTATCGTTATGACCATCATCGGGTTTTTGAGTTAGGGGGATATGCATATGAAAAGGATCATCTTCGCCTTCTTGTCCGTCATCGCCTGCGCCCTCGATCTCTTTGCCCAGGAGGCCGCGCCCGTCGAGGTCTTCCCGACGGCGCCTTATGACAGGTACATCATCTTCCAGTCCCTTGCCTTATTCTGGGTCGCCATTGTCGGCCTTATTGTCATCATCAGGATGAAGCTGAAGGAGATAGAGAGGGTTCAAAAAATGGGAATAGACCGGGAAGAGAAAGATATCCCTCTCCTTGACTAAACCGTTCCAAATTATTATGATTTCACACAATGTATCGTTCTGTCGTAAGGAATACCCTTCTTACCCCTTCTGCGGTTAACAAAATACTCGCCTTGCCGGCAGACGAGACCGCCTGCGCATCGCTCCTGGAGATCCTCGCAAAATTCCAGGATATCAAAAAGTTTGCCAGCGAGATCCATACGGAGATCCACGTCATCAAGCCCATCCTGAAGCTCCTCGGGCTTTCCTACGAATCAAAGCCGAAGTTCTTTGAGGAACACATTAAGGAGCCCGATGCGGTCCTTTTTTCGTCAGAAGAAGAAAGGTTCAGGAGTTCGCAGCTCTGGGGCACCGTCGAATATTACGCAAAGGCCCTCGGGATATTGCTTCTCAAAAGATACGGGAGAAACCTGCAGGAAGGCATAACCGGCTTCTTTCTTGAATTCGAGAACAGGATACCCACATACCAGATCGCATATCTCTTAAAGAAATCGAAAACCCCCTGGGGGATTCTCACGAACGGCCGCGAATGGATACTTGTAAAAAGGCCTGCCCATTATGAATTACGGCTCCTTTCGCTGGATCTTGAAACGGCGATGTTTGAAAATGACCGGGATGCCCTTCATATCTTCAACGCGATCTTCTCCCTCACGGGCCTCACCAAGACAATCCCCAATATCCTTGACGAGGAGAGGGATTACCTTATTGAGCTCCTGAGAGAAAAAAGGGCCCTGGTCCAGCAATCGTTACAGGGTGCCAGAAAAAGGGTCGAGGTATACCCGAAGATGATTGATGCCTTCAAGGATCTCTTCGGGGACAGGGAGCTCGCATGCTCGGAGGCATACCTTCTGGAGAAAAAGGCAGACCTGTCGCAGAAGACTTACGCGCAGCCTGATGGGATCAACGAACATAATGTATCAGACATCTCGTCCTTTCTTTTCAATAAAAAAGGGTACGAGGTGAATACAAACCTCGAAGGCATCTTTCTTGCCGAAAAAGGCGTAAATGCCACAAAAGAACAGCTCCTTGCGCTGAAGATACTCGATATGACCCCTAATTTCGGCAATCTGGCCAGCGACCTCGTAGAAGGGCTCGCCTATTTTGCCTTTGTCCTTCCATACCGTGAAAAAAATACCTTTATCGCCGAATGGGAGGATGAAACATTGGTCAAACGGTACATTGTTGATAACATCCTATACGGCGTAGAACGTTCGCACCTCGCCCTTGATATCTTGCAAATCATGATCAGAAAACGTTTCAATGCAGCGGCAAGGCATTTCACATACGGCAACCCGCTTATCGGCATGTCCGTTGAGGACGTGTCAACCTATTTTGATGCAAAAAGCCAGATGGGCCTTTTCGATAAAAACCCGCAGGACATCATCAACGACTTTAAAGAGACTTACAGGCTATACTTCTCGCTTTCAGACAGGATCAAGGAGGATGTCCAGGTCAGGGAAGAACTTGAAAAAAGACTAAAACGAAACGGCGAAAGGATACGGGGCGCCATGGACCTTATCGTCTCAACGTATTTCAACAAAACGGTGGACAATAAAAGGATCCAGGATGTCCTTTCGCACCTCGACAGTGATGATGTTGACTGGGAAAATCTGGCGAAAAAAGATTGGTTCGTCAATGCAAAGACACTGGCGCGAAACAACGGTTTTTTCCATTTTGACGTGGAGTTTCCTTTCCTCCTCAACGGCGCCTTCGATTTTATCTTTGTCCAGCCCGCCCTGCAATATATCTGGGAAGAAAATTTTCCCCTCGCCGAGGCAACCAGGGCATACGTGAAAAGGGGCATGCCCTATCTGAAACAGGGTGGCAGGATGGTAATCATCATTGATAATCCTGACAGTAACCTGGCAGGAGAACTTCAACGATCGACACGGTACGAAACAGATGTGCAAGACGGGATGATCGTGCTGAAGAAAAAATAGCCTGCTGTCCAAATAAGGAATTACCTTAACTCCGGCTCTTCCATGCAGGATGATTGTCATGAATTAAATTGTATTAAGCCACCTTTCGATATACGAACTACAAAATACGATATACCGCTGTTCGCTGAAAGCTGACTGCTGATGGCTGGAGAGCGATTTATACGATAAGCCTCTTAAGTATCCGGTACGATTTGAACTCCACATCGAGATGGAAGGTCATGAAGCCCTCCATAATATCCTGAGCCGCTCTCTCAAAGCCGTTATTCAGATACGGAGGTCCATTCTCTGCGCATCTCCATACAGCCTGAAATCCCGGCGCCGCATTGCCGTTTGCCTGCTGCACGGATACAATGCCCTCTATCACGCCTTCTGTGCAGACCTGGTGGGGGAGGGACGGTGCGCACTTAGGGCAAAGGATGCCTCCCCTTTCCCTGGAAAAGAATATCTTCTCATCTGCCGCCATAGCCTGCCCGCAATAGACGCAGGTGTGGAAGTTGGGCATGAAGCCGAGGATCCCAAGCATCCTGAGCTGATAATGGAGTATATCGTCATAGGTAAACTCGGCGCCTCTGATGCCCTCCAGTATCTCTGCCAATACGTTGAAGAGATCTTCGTGCCGCTCCCTCTCTTTCGTCAGCCTGTCGACGAACTCCACGAAAAAGCCCGCTGTGCAGGCCCGTTTCAGGCTTTTCTCGATCCCGCTGTTCGTCTCAACGATGTCGGCGTTCTCGATCCGCACCATCCCTCTTCCATATTTTTCAAAGTATTCAACTCTGATGCGGTTGAAGGGCTCGAGGGTGTTGGCAAACCTCTTCCGGCTTTTATTCGCCCCTTTCGCGATCGCTGCGACCTTTCCCGACGAAAGCGTGAAGAGCCTGACGATCTTATCCGACTCCCCGTAGGACCTCTTGAAGAGGACTATCGCCTCATCCTTATGCAGCGCCATTACTTCTCCAAGATCTCCTTGCCTTTTTCCGGCCTGTATATGAACAGCCTATCTTCGACGCCTTGGTTAATCTTCACTGCTGAAAATTCTATCGTATTGATGTTGCCGGTAAATTCATGGATCTCGATCCTGCGGACAATATTCTGTTTATCGATCCAGATCTTTGCCGCGTTCGCCGTGCTGTCCTTCTTCGGCACGATCTCCAGGACCTCAAGGCTGCCGTCGATCGACTGCTGCTTGAGCGTGAAAAGCTCGTCCACCCTTGCAATGTCCTCGATAAGGTCGAGGAACGTGCCCGTTGTCTTCTCTTTCCTGATCCTCTCTTTTACAACAAAAGGCTTCTCGTCTTCTCCCTGCCACATGTATTGCCCATCGTAAAGAAAGAACTTCACCTTCGGTGTCCTGTACTTCCATAAAAACCCTTTGTGGCGTTTATAGAAGAAATCTCCCTCGAATGTCCTTTCCTTTTTCAAACTCGCTATAAATATCTTCTGATGAAATACCGCCTCCAGCGAATTCACCCCGGAGTATGTGTTCTTCAAGCCGTCGAAGGGAGATGAAGAACCAACTTGCCGTTCGCCGTTCGGCGTTCGGCGTTCGGCCGCATGAATATTAATAGAACTGATGCATATGAGAATAAATAGACATATTATGGTCTTTATGCAATGAGTCCTTTTCTGCTGACTGCTGACTGCTGACTGCTGACTGCTGTATTTCACGGTCTTTTTAACACCTCTCTCGACTTTACTCCATCCGACGGACCGACAACCCCTTCGGCCTCCATGCGCTCGATGATCCTCGCGGCCCTGTTGTAGCCGATCCGGAACCTCCTCTGTATCATACTGATGGAGGCCTCTCCCCTAGCCATAACGAACTCTACCGCCTCCTGGTATTTCTCGTCATCCATCTCTTCTCCTGCATCCTCCTCTTCCTTCTCCTCCAGTATCTCCTGTTGGTATGAAGGGGTTCCTTGCTGCTTTAAAAACTCCACGATGCGCCGTATCTCGCCCTCGGAGACAAAAGGTCCGTGGAGCCTCTGGAGCCTCCCGATGCCGGGGCTCAAGAAAAGCAGGTCTCCGAACCCGAGGAGGCTCTCCGCGCCGTTGGTATCGAGGATCGTACGTGAATCTACCTTGGAAAAGACCTTGCAGGAGATCCTTGCAGGAAAGTTGGCCTTGATGATCCCTGTCAGAACGTCCACGGACGGCCTCTGTGTGGCAAGGATAAGGTGGATCCCCGATGCCCGCGCCATCTGCGCCAGCCGTGCGATATATTCCTCGACCTCTTTCGGCGAGACCATCATAAGGTCTGCGAGCTCGTCGATGACAACAACGATGTAAGGGATTGTTTCAGACTCCTGCTTCACCATCTTCTGGTTGTATTTCTCTATGTTCCTCACGCCTTTCTCGGCCATCATGGAGTACCTGCGCTCCATCTCGTCGGTCATCCACCTGAGCGCCGTCTTCGCGTTCTTCGGGTTCGTCACTACAGGGAGGAGGAGGTGGGGTATGCCTTCGTAGAAGGACAGCTCGAGCATCTTCAGGTCGATCATGAGAAACCGCACGTTCGTCGGCGTTGCCTTGAAGAGGATGCTGCATATCATGCTGTTGAGGGAGACGCTCTTGCCCGAGCCTGTTGCACCGGCAACGAGCAGGTGGGGCATCTTTGTAAGCTCTGCAACGTAAGGCTCCCCGGATATCGTTTTGCCGAGGGCGAGCGTAAGGTGGGAATGTGCAGAGGCGAACATATCCGATTCGATGATCTCCCGCAGGTAGACCGTCTGCCGCACCGTATTGGGTATCTCTATGCCTACTACCGATTTCCCGGGTATAGGGGCGATGATCCGTATCGATACGGAGCTTAAGGCCATTGCGAGGTCGTCGGCAAGGTTTGCGATCCTGCTCACCTTGATGCCGGGGGCCGGCTCAAACTCGTACATGGTAATCACGGGGCCCGGTCTGACCTCCGTGACCTTTCCATCGATACCGTAGTCCTTTAATTTTTTCTCGAGTATGCTCGCATTGGCCTGGATGCTCTCCTTGTCAACCTTCACCTCTTTTCTCTCGATAGGATCGAGCAAGGATGTCGGCGGGAGCTTATAGGGCCCTATCTCCTTAAAGAACTCGAAGGTCTCCTGTACGGCAGCGGCCTTTTTCTCCACCTTCGGTTCCTCCTTTTTCTCCTCCGTTACCTTTATCTCCCTCCTGCGCTCGACAACCTTCCTCCGTGCGATCCTCTCTTCAAGGATGGACAGAAGCGGGGCCTGGATGATAAGGAATATGGAGATGAGGAGAATGATGGAGGATATGAGGACGCTCCCGAAATAATTGAATGCGTACATCAGCGCCCTCTCAAGGAGGGAGCCGAGGAGACCCGAAAACTCAACAGGAACACCCTTCAGGTGGATCTTGCCGATAACGATCTGGAAAAGCGAGGAAAGCGCCAGAAAAAGCAGCGCAAGTCCTGCCGAAAAGACCAGTATATGAGGAGGCTCTTTTTTCTTCAGGTACAGCAATCCGAAAAAAAGGATGACGGCAGTAATTGCGTAGCTCATCATCCCGAATACCTGGATCATAAGGTCTGCAACGTATGAGCCTGCCTTGCCGCAAAGATTTCGGGTTGCCCCCCCGGCAACGGTGTGAAAAGAGGGGTCAAGGGGATGGTAAGAAACAAGGCTTACGAAGAGAAAGATGAAGATCCCCAGCAGCCCTACCCCGATGATCTCTTTTTTCAGTTCCGTCGACATACAGAAGGCCTTCTTCGTTCTCATTGCGGCTTATCGATCGCTGCCGCTTCCACCCTTTTGCATGAGCCTTTCGATGCTTGTCCTCACGCTGTTCATTACCTCACCCTTTGCCGAGCGATTCATCCCTTCCAACGGCATGGGGTCTCCTATATGAATGTATATTACCCCTTTTCTTGCGGGAATGAAACTGCCTTTTGGCTGGAGCGCGCTTGTACCCACAATGCCCACGGGCACGATAGGGACCATGGCGCGAAGGGCAAGGGAGAAGCCACCCTTTTTAAAGGGAAGAAGGCTGCCGTCCCTGCTTCTCGTTCCCTCCGGAAAGATAATGATGTTCATCCCGTCCCTTATCTTCCTGGCCGCCTCGTCCATGGCCTTGAGCGCCTCCCGCGGGTTCTCTCTGTCAATGCTTATATGCCCCGCCCTCTTTAACGCCCATCCGAAAAGGGGGATGAGGAAGAGCTGTCTCTTTGCTATCCACCTGAAGGACAGGGGCAGCGAGTAAAGGAGGCCGTATATATCGAGGGCGCTCTGGTGGTTGCACATGAAGATATACGGAGGCGCCGTGATCTTGTCAAGGCCGCTCGTCACGACCTCGATGCCGCCCAGCCTGATATGGGTGGATGCCCAGAACCTCGCTATCCTGTGGATGAGATTGCCCCTGCCGTCAAAGGGGGATATGATGAGGGCAATAATGCAAAGGAATATGGTGGTGAACAGAAGATTGAGCAAAGAGAGGGCTTTCCTCATTCCACCTCTTGTTCAAGGGCGTAAAGTATCTGCTCCACCTCTGTTTTTATCCTTGCGTCCGTATCGTAGGGAGATACGCCCTTTTTATCCGCCTCCGCTACCTTCTCGTTGTAGATCATATCGCCGAGATACGGGAGGTCTTTCAGGCTTTCCCTGATCAGCAACCTGTCTGCCTCGTCCACGATCTTGTTCCCGACGATATAGACCCGCTTCATGTTCAGGTCCTCTGATAATCTTTTTATCTGGTAGGCGGTCTGAAAGCTTCTTCTCCCCGGCTCAACGACAACGATCAACGCATCCATATATTCCGTTGTCCCCCTTCCGAGGTGTTCGAGGCCGGCCTCCATGTCGACGATCACATACTCCTCCCTCTCGATCATTACATAGGCCATGAGGCTTCTCAAAAGCGCATTCTCGGCGCAGAAACAGCCTCCCCCGCCCTGGGGGATGTTGCCCAGCAGGATCAGTCTCACGCCATCCTTTTCTACAGAATACCTTTCAGGTATGTCATCGACCCTTGGGTTCAACTGGAAGAACGCCCCGTATGACCCTTTCTTCGCCCCTGTCCTCTCCTCTATGAACTCCTTCATCTGCGCCAGGGGCTGAAGGGACTTCATCTTTTCCTCGCCGATGCCGATGGCGCTTGCGAGGTTCGAATCCGGGTCAGCGTCAATGGCGATCACCTTGTACCCTCTTTCTCCAAGGATCCGCGCCATAACACCTGCCAGCGTCGTCTTCCCCACCCCTCCTTTTCCTGAAATGGCTATCTTCATGCGAGTAGCTTTCCTTATTGAGACTCACCGCAAACATGACACCGCAGGATCTCCTTCTCCTCCGGTGTCGCGATAACGATAAGCTTCATATCTTTTTCGATGATCGTATCGGGGTAAGGATTGTATATCCATTCCCCGCTCGATTTGCGCGCAGAGATCACCATGATGTTGCCGATCATCTTGAAATCGATCTCCTTCACCGGCTTTCCAAGATAGGGCGAATTTTTAGTGATGTGGACCTCCTCAACGCGTATCGGCGATTCCTTGTCCCGAAGCATCATGTCAAGAAAAGATGTCACGTGGGGCCTTATCATTTCTGACGCCATCCGCAATCCTCCGATAAAGTTGAGGGCAACAACATTATCGGCCCCCGCCCTGCGCAGCTTATCGGTGTTCTTCGTATCGTTGCAACGTGCAACGATACGAAGATTGGGGTTCAACTGCCGCGCGGTGAGGGCGATGACGATGTTGTCGTTGTCGGAATCCGTCGTGGCAAAGAGGCCGTGCGCCTTTTCGATCATGGCCTGCCAGAGTACCTCGTTCTCTGTCGCATCTCCTACAAGGAGGTCAACGTTCAGCTCGTGCAGCTTCAGCAGCTCCTGCTTGGATTCATCGGTATCTATGGCAACAAGCTGCCGCTTCGTAATAAACAGCTCATGGGTGACATAAAGCCCCACCATCCCTATGCCGCATATGATGTAATGGTCTTTCATCTTCGCTATGCGTTTCTCCATGGTTCTCCTCCTGAAGACCTTCTTCAACTCCCCCTCGATGATGTACGCGGCGAGCGTCGTGAAGAGATAGGCGATGGCGCCCGCGCCGATGAATACGAAAATGACCGTAAAAAGCTTTCCGTACGGCTTATCATCGAGGCCGATGACATCCCCGTAGCCGACCGTGGTAATCGTTATGGCCGTCATGTAAAGGGCATCGAGAAAGCCCTTGCTTTCGCCGCCGATAATTTTAAAACCGATAGTGCCGATGGCTACGATGGCAATAATTATTATGAGCATTTGCTGGAGTTTCTTCGGGATGATCTTCATATGTGTTGTTGTTCATTATAGCATGGAAAGGGCCTTCATATAAATAAATGCTGAAATATAATTTAAGGCCGGCCAAGGTTGACTTGATGGGCAAGCTGTCTTAATTTATTGAAAAACATTAGATAGATAATGTCCGCTTATTTCATGTCTATTTATAAAAAAATATTTGAGGTGCAATGACTATGAGTCTTGAGAGACTGGAATTTAAGACAGAAGTACGGCAATTGCTCGATCTCATGATCCACTCGCTTTATTCACATAAAGAGGTATTTCTCAGGGAGCTTATCTCGAACGCCTCCGACGCGATCGACCGTGCGCGCTATGAATCCCTGACAAACAGCGCTATCCTCGATAATGAAGGCGGGTGGAAGATAAAGATCACCGCAGACAAAGACAGTGGCACGTTGACGATAAGCGATAACGGCATCGGCATGACGAAGGAAGAGATCGTCGAGGCCCTCGGGACCATTGCCCATTCGGGGACAAAAGAGTTCCTCGCGGCCCTTCAAAGCAGGGCGATAAAAGACAACCCCGAGCTCATCGGGCAGTTTGGGGTCGGTTTCTACTCGTCTTTTATGGTCGCCGACAAGATCACCGTCCTTTCAAGAAAAGCAGGACAGCAGGGCGGAGGCGGGGTAAAGTGGGAATCGACCGGCGACGGGTCTTTCACCATCGAGGATGTGGAGAAAGTGCGAAAGGGCACCGACGTCATCCTTCAGCTCAGGGAGGAAGAAAAGAGATATCTTGACGAATGGCAGATCCGCAGCATCGTAAAGAAATACTCTGACTTTATCGAACACCCGATAGTAATGGATGTGGAAAAGGAACAGGACAGCACGATCAAAAAGGGCGAGAAGGTCACGATAAAGGAAGAAGAGACCCTTAACTCGATGAAGGCCATCTGGCTCAGGGACCGGTCAGAGGTATCGGAAGAGGAATATAACCAGTTCTACAAGCACATATCGCACGACTCCGCAGCCCCCGCACGGGTCATCCACTACAAGGCGGAGGGCACCTCGGAGTTTACGGCTCTCCTTTATATCCCCTCCCATGCGCCCTATGATATCCTCTTCAGGGACTACAAGATAGGGCCTATGCTTTACGTAAAGCGCGTTCAGATCATGGAACACTGCGAGGAACTCATCCCGCACTATCTCCGCTTCGTAAAGGGGGCGGTAGACTCGGCCGATCTTCCCCTCAACGTTTCAAGGGAGATTCTCCAGCACAACAGGCAGGTTGAGATCATCCGTACAAACATAACAAAAAAGGTGCTCGATACGCTCGGCGACATGAAAAAGGAGCGGCATGAGGAGTACGCCAAGGTTTACAAGGAGTTCGGCAGAATCCTTAAAGAGGGGCTCCATTACGATTTTACCCGGAGAGAGGCTATAGCGGAACTTCTTCTTTTCCCTTCAACAAAGACCGGGGATGGCGTGCCGAGAACGCTCGATGACTACATCAACGATATGAGGACGGATCAGGAGGCGGTCTACTATATTACCGCCACATCCCTCGCAGAGGCATTGCATTCGCCCTATCTCGAGGCATTTAGAAATAAGGATTATGAGGTCCTTGTCATGCTCGACGATATCGATGACCTCGTGCTGGGCAACTTCGAATATAAAGGGAAAAAACTGAAATCTATTACGAAGGGTGATGTCGACCTCGATAAGAGGGAAAAAGCGGAGAAAGAGACGATAAAAAAGGAATATGCAAAACTGATGGACCTCATGAAGGATGTGCTGAAGGACGACGTAAAGGACGTAAGGCTCTCCGGCCGCCTGACGGATTCAGCCTGCTGCCTCGTTGCCGATGAGGGTGACTTGGACCCACAGATGGAAAAACTGCTCAAGGCCATGGGCCAGGAGGTTCCCTTGAAAAGGCGCATCCTCGAGATCAACTTCTCTCACCCGCTTTTTTCAGCGATGAAGGCGATTTTTGAAAAAGATGCGAATGACAATAGGCTGCGTGATTTTATACAGCTCCTTTATGATCAGGCCCTTCTCCTTGAAGGATCAAAGCCAAAAGATCCCGCGGCATTCTCAAAGGCGGTCGCGAAGCTGATGGCGGAAAGTGCGGGGAAGATCAGCTCATAACTTATACAAACCGTATATACGTCGTTCGTATATCGTATATCGAAATATGAAACAAAATCCGAAGTCAGATCATCGCGCCTCTTCTTGCGATAGCAACAAGAACAGGGGCTTTGCGATGACATATCCTGGCCTTTGATGTTCTTTCGATATACGAACTACAATACACGATATGCTGTTGTCTGTGAGGTGAATTATTCGAAGAATTCCATGAACTTTTCTTTGAACCCCTTGCGTGCCTTCCCGCTGTCATCGTTAAGTTCCTTCGCGAGCTCTTCCATGAGAAGGCGCTGTTTTTCGCTCAGCTTTGCAGGGATGACAATATTGAGGTAAACAAGCTGGTCCCCCCTTCCGTGCCCATTAGACCTGGTTACGCCAAGCCCCTTGATGCGGAAGATCTTGCCGGGCTGCGTGCCCGGCGGTATCGTGAGGGTCTTTTCCCCCTCTATGGTCGGCACTTTGAACTCCCCCCCGAGGCACAAAAGAGGGAAGCCGGCATCAATCTGAACAATAATATCGTCACCGTTGCGTTCAAAGATTTGATGTTCCTTTACCTGCAGAACAACATACAGATCGCCGGGGGCAGTGTCGCCGAACTGCTGCATCCCTTCTCCGCGCAGTTTTAACCTCATGCCCGTATCGACGCCGGGAGGGATCTTGACCTTCATCTTCTTCTTTGTCTTGACGCTTCCTCTACCTTTGCAGGCCTTGCAGGGATCTTTAATGATATGGCCTTCGCCGTTGCAATATTCACAGGTCCTGTTTATCGTAAAAAACCCGTGACTCTGCCTGACCTGTCCCCTGCCCCCGCACTGCTTGCATGTTACGGGCCGGTGTCCAGGCTCTATCCGGGATCCGCCGCAGGCCTGGCATTTTTCTTCTTTCGGTATCTCTATCTCCTTTTCAACGCCAAACACCGCCTCCTCGAACTCTATGGAAAGATTGTAGCGCAGGTCCTGCCCTTTCCTTTCCCTCTGCCTGGGGGAGCCGAAAAAATCACTGAAAAGGTCGTTAAAGACTGTGTCGAAATTTCCCCTGAATCCAAAATCGAAGATAGAGCCGGCGTCGTCTGCAGTGCCGAACCTTTCATACCGGTATCGCTTCTCGGGATCGCTGAGTACGGCGTATGCCTCGCTTATCTTCTTGAACATCTCTTCAGCTTCTTTATTGCCGGGGTTCCTGTCCGGATGGTATTGGAGCGCAAGCTTCCGGTAAGCCTTCTTTATCTCCTCGTCAGTGGCATTTTTTGAAACGTTCAGGATCTCGTGGTAGTCTTGGTGCTCTGTCCGCATTGATCAACCGTATATTACTGGATTTCCGGCTTTTTTGAAACAACCACCCTGGCGGGCCTCACTAATCTGTCGTTCAGGAGGTAGCCCTTTTGGAACTCTGATAAGACGGTGTCAGGCTCCAGATCCTCCTTTTCTTCCTGGTAAAAGGCTTCGTGGAGATTGGGATCGAATTTTTTCCCGGCAGCCTCTATCCTGGTGACGCCTGCCTTCTCAAGCACCTTAAGAAATTCGTTGAAGGTTATCCTGACCCCCTCGTAGATCCCTTTGTAATCTTCCGTCTTTGCCGTATGGTCCAGGGCCATTTCGAGGTTGTCCAACACAGGCAGCAATTCCTTTATAAGGACTTCGTTGCCGAATTTCAATGTATCCTGTCTTTCTTTTATCTTGAGCTTTTTGTAATTTTCAAACTCGGCTTGCAAATAGAGCATTTTTTCCTGAAGCGACTTTATAACCTCTTCCTTCTCCGCAAGGACCCGCTTCAGTTCCTCCGTTGCGTCATCCTTCTTCTTTTTTTTCTTATGCTCTTCCTGCCTGGCGATTCCCTGTCCTTCTTCTTTTTCTTCAGTTATGTCGCCGGTATTCCTTTTTTCCTTTTCTTCCATGTTGTTCACCTACATTATCCTTAAGATATTGGTAACCGCCTTGGCGGTGTAATTGACGATTGGTATTATTCTTGAATAATTCATCCTGATCGGGCCTATCACTCCGAGGAAACCGTAGCTGTCTTCGCTAACCCGGTAGGGTGAGGAGATAATGCTCATGCCGCGCATTTCTTTCAAATCGCTCTCGTGGCCCATGATAATACTTATGCCGTCCTCCCGGAGGCAACTGTCAAGCAATTTAATCAGCTTTTCTTTCTTTTCCAATGTCTGAAAAAGTTCTTTCAATCTTTCGAGGTCTGAAAATTCCGGCACGCCTATCATCTTTGAAGTCCCTTCTATATAAACCTCCCGCTTGTTCTTTTCATCAATGATCGCGCCAAGGGTGTCGCGGATCTTTGCGCAGAGATCGTTGAATACCTCCTTGTCCTGCCTCACGTCACCGAGTATGCCGTCCCGCAGGACGTAGAAGGGGACCCCGCTGAACTTTTCGTTCATATACCATTTCATTTCGATCAGAGCGTTGGCGCCCAGCTCCTCATCGGTATGTACGATCCTCTCATGGACCATGCCCGAAGAGGTTATAAAAACAACAAGGACCGTATATTTTGACAATTTGACAAACTCAACCTCTTTAAAGAGCATCGTGTTCACTTTAGGCTCAATCACGATGCTTGTATATTGCGATATGGATGCGAGCGCCTTCGACGCATCTTCCATAATCTCCTCGACGTAGGAGTAGCGGGGCCGGGCCAGCGATTCCAGCACCTTCAGCTCCTTCTTGCCGGGAACCATCAGCGACGACAAGCTGTTTACGTAATATCTGAAAGCCTTGTACGTCGGTACGCGCCCTGCCACTGCATGGGGCTTATAAAGAAAACCGAGCTCCTCAAGGTCGCTCATAATATTCCTTATCGTCGCAGAGCTTACCTTGTTCCTCATTCTCTTTGATATGGTCCTTGAACCTATAGGTTCGGCTGCGTTTATGTAATTATCTATAATAAGCTCCAGGATCTTGCTCTGCCGTTCCGTCAATATATCCATGGTCACATACCGGCCTTCATTAAATAACTTAATGATATATAACACCTTTGTCAAGAAATGAGGTGCTTAATTTGCCAAACAAGGGTGTATAAGCCTATAAGATGATATTGTTTTACTAATAATGCTGGAGAAAATTGTGGAGAGGTTGTATCATATCAGCGTCTGATCGACCCTGTTTTTCCCGCGAGCGATTGGGCTTTTCAACGTAAAGGAGGATCCATGAGCGGCATTTTTGGCATTGTATCGAAGAAGAACTGTGCAAGCGAACTGCTCTACGGGACAGACTACCATTCCCACATGGGCACCGAATACGGCGGAATGGCCGTTCTGGGAGAACGCTTCCACCGGTCTATCCATGATATCAGCAAATCCCAGTTCAAATCAAAATTCTACGAGGATTATAAAGAGATGGAAGGAAATCTGGGCATCGGCGTCATAAGCGACCGGGATGCCCAACCGCTCATCATCGGGTCGAAATTCGGAACCTTTGCCGTTGTGTCCGCAGGGCTTGTTGACAACACGAAGGAACTGGCTGAGGAACTCCTCGAGAAGGGCGAGACCTTCGGCGAGATGTCAAGCGGAGGGGTCAATTCCGTTGAGCTCATCGCCAAGTTGATCAACCAGGGAAAAACGCTCATAGACGGCATCGAAAGGCTCTATAACCGGATAACGGGTTCGGCTTCCATACTCCTCATGAAAAAGGACGGGATCTATGCGGTCAGGGACCGCCTTGGCCGAATGCCCCTCGTTGTCGGGGAAAGGGACGGAGATTATGTCATCGCTACGGAAACGTGCTCCTTTCTTAATCTCGGGTACAGGGTCATAAAATACCTCGAACCGGGCGAGATCGTCCGTATAGGAAAACATGGATTGGAAGAACAGCTTACAGGAAAGATAAGCAACCAGATCTGCTCCTTTCTCTGGATCTACACGGGATACCCCGCCTCGAGCTACGAGGGGATCAATGTTGAGCTCGTCCGTGAGCGGTCCGGGAGGTTTCTCGCGAAAAACGACGACGTGAAGGCAGATCTTGTGGCCGGGGTGCCTGATTCAGGGGTAGGCCATGCCGTCGGGTATGCCATGCAATCGGGCATTCCCTTCCGGAGGCCCCTCGTCAAGTATACCCCCGGTTACGGGAGGAGCTATACCCCGCCCTCTCAGGAGATCCGCGACCTTGTGGCAAAGATGAAGCTCATTGCGGTCAAGGATATCATCGCCGGAAACCGGATAGTCCTCTGCGAGGATTCCATCGTGCGAGGCACACAGCTTAAGAATTACACCCTGAAGAAGCTCTGGGAATCCGGAGCCAAAGAGGTACATGTTCGTCCGGCCTGCCCACCGCTCATGTTTCCCTGCAGGTTCGCCCTCTCCACACGATCCATCGACGAGCTTGCCGCCCGGCGCGCAATTCGTGAGCTGGAGGGAAGCGACACGGAGGATATCAGTGAGTACCTCGATGACAGGTCGGAGAAGTACCGGAAGATGGTAGACTGGATCGCAAAAGAGCTTGATGTGACGACGCTCCGGTACCAGCGGATCGACGATATGGTAGAAGCGATCGGCCTCCCACGTGAGAAGCTTTGCCTCCACTGCTGGATAGGCGATCAGCTTTTTTGACTGAAATAATCTCCAAGCAGCCCCCTGCTGTGTTCGTCGTCGTGACAGTAGACACAAAGGTTCTCCCAGTTGGAGCCGTCCGGGGGGTTGTTATTATGATTCCCGTCCTTGTGGTGAACGGTAAGGAGGTGCCTGTCCTTATAATCGAATTCCCTGGCGCATTTTGCACAGATAAGGCCATGGATCCGCAGGGACTGTTCCCTGTAATCGCTCTTCGATGCCCCGATCTCTTTCAGCTCCCGCACGATCTCTTCGATGGGCTTATCGCTCTCTTTCTTCTTCGGGCCTGCGCCCCTATGTGAGTACCGTCTCCTTCTCATTGCTTTCCCTTTTCCTTGCGTAATATTATAGCACGGGCAATGGGCTATCAGCCATGAGCCATGTCATTCCCTCAGCTTTAACTTCATCTGCACCGGGTCGGCAGCAGCGCGGGGCGCCTGCGCGCCTGCGGCTGGCCTTATGTCGATCGTCACCTTATGCAGTTTTCCGGTGAATCTGAAGGGCACCATGTATTCATCGGAGACAGGCGTACCCGTATCAGTGCCTACGTCAAAGGTCTCGTCGATCGAGAAGAGCGACGGCACGGTTATTCTGATCCTCTTTTCATCCACCGCTTTGCCGTCCACGGTAAGCCTGCCTGCGCCTCCTCTGCCTTTTCCGCCGCCGTCGTAAGTAAAGTCGAAGGCTATCGAGTGCCTGCCGGGTGCAAGCCTTTTGCTTCCTGCCCAGCGTACCTTTTCGACGGTAAGAGAATTATAGAAAAAGATGGGCCTTCCGTCCTTCATATAGAGCGCATAGCCGCCGAAGCGTCCTCCTGTCGTCACAAGCACACCCTCTGCGCCTCCTTTCGGCACCTCCACATCGGCGGTAATGGTAAATGATTTGTTCCGTATGTTAGGGGCATTCGGTTCCGGCAGGCGCGTCAGGCCATCGGGAAAGGTAAACCTGGTCCGCCCTCCCGCAAGACCCGCCAAAAGTTTTTCCGGCCCGCGGATGAAGCTGTCATCGAGTGGAAGGACATTGTATTTTGAGGCCTCGATCCAGAAAAGGTCCTGCAATTCCTTCAGCTTTTGCGGGTGCTGCCTTGCAAGGTCGTTTGCCTGACTGAAGTCCTCCTTCAGGTTATAGAGCTCCCATGTGTAGTCATCGGCAGGGTTTTTAGACAGAGGCTTCAGCATATCCCAGGGAAGGCGCCTGGGCGTTGTCGACGCGATCCAGCCGTCGTGATAGAGGGCGCGGTTTGCGAACATCTCGAAATATTGTGTCTTTCGCCGGGACGGCTCATTCTCACTCTTCTTCTCAAAGGTGTATGCCATACTCACGCCTTCGATGGGCCTCTGGGGCACGCCGTTGACCATGACCGGCTCGGGCAGCCCTGCTGCTTCAAGGATCGTAGGTACAACATCAACAACATGATGAAACTGTTCTCTCGAGCCGCCCTTGTCCTTGATACGCCCGGGCCATGAGATCACAAGGTTGTTCCTGATCCCCCCGAAGTGGGATGCTACCTGCTTGGTCCACTGGAAAGGGGTGTCCATGGCGTGTGCCCAGCCAACGGGGTAGTGGTTGTAATGCCTGTCGCTCCCTATCGTGTCGATCTGGGCAAGCATCTCCTTCACGCCCTCCTGCAGTTGCGGGGGCATGGTAAGGGAGCGCAGTTCATTGATGGTGCCGTGGTGTGTCCCTTCCGCGCTTGCCCCGTTATCGCCCTGGATGTATATGATGAGGGTATTGTCAAGCTCGCCGATCTCCTCGATAACGCTGATTACGCGGCCTATATTATGATCTGTGTGTTCAAGGAATGCGGCATACACCTCCATCATGCGGGCGGAGAGCCTTTTCTCCTCCGCTGACTGCGTATCCCAGCCGGGAATGACATCGGGTCGCGGGGTCAGCTTCGCATTTGCCGGAATGATCTCCATCTCTTTCTGTTTCTGCCAGGTCATCTCCCGCTGCTTATCCCAGCCATGATCAAAGCGCCCCTTATGTTTCGCGATCCATTCTTTTGGAACGTGGTGGGGCGCGTGAGTTGCCCCCGGCGTGAAATAGACAAAGAAGGGCTTGTCCGGCGCGATGGCCTTCTGCTGCCTGATCCATGAGATCGCTTTATCGGCAAGATCCTCGTTCAGGATGTAATTGGGATTGCCGACGTAAGGCTCGATAGGCTTTGTCCCTTCATAGAGCGCGGGCTGCCACTGGTTTGTGTCACCACCGATGAATCCGTAGAAATATTCAAAGCCGAGGCTCGTCGGCCATAAATTGAAGGGCCCAACGTGGCTGTGCTGCCAGGCAGGGACATTGTGGTTCTTTCCGAACCAAGCCGTGTTGTACCCGTTCTGCAGCAGGATTTCCCCGATGGTCGCCGTGTCCTTTCCCATCAAAGAGTCGTATCCCGGATATCCTGTCGCAAATTCCATGATGCTGCCGGTGTGCGCCGTATGGTGGTTGCGCCCCGTAATAAGGGCGGCACGCGTCGGCGAGCACAGGGCAGTAGTGTGGAATGTGTTGTATCGCAGGCCGTTCTGCGCGAGCCGGTCAAAGGTCGGCGTAGGGACGGGGCCGCCGAAGGTGCTGCTCGCACCAAACCCTACATCGTCGGTCATAATGAGAAGGATATTGGGCGCGCCCTTCGGGGGTACCACCTGGGGTGGCCACCACTCCTGCGACCCGCTCGCGTTGCGGTTTATCACCCCCCCAAAAGGTTGTTCAGGCCGCGGCAGGACCTGTTGCGCATCAACAGGGACTGCAGTGAGAGCAGTCAGCAAGAGGCAGAGTATCAACCCGGCGAAAGAGATACCTCCATATCTTCTTCGTATATCCATAACCCCCTCCTTGTCTATCAATACGCTCCGAATATTTCCCGGCTATTTAAAGGCAATTGTACACACCATAAAATACAAATACAAGCTGGAAGTTTCCGACCCACAAAAAAGGGCCTCCCGGTCGGGAGGCCCTCGAACTATGCAACATTGTAATGCTAAGAGGCCGTTACGACTGACGGCTCACACCTAACGATTTACAACCTTTCTATCCCGGCATCAGCCAGCCCGGCAGCCATGTCGCAATTCCCGGGAATATGAAGACAAGAATGCCGCCGACAATAAGGCTTATCAGGAATGGGTATACGCCCGCATACACTACCCCAAAAGGCGTCTTTGTTATCTGCTTAACAACGAAGACGCATATGGCCATAGGCGGCACGACAACTCCGATCATGACCGTAATGCCTATCAGGATGCCGAACCACATAGGATTGTATCCGAGTTTTATAATGGCAGGGTAGAAGATCGGGGTAGCAAGGATCATGAACGCAAGGTCGTCAATAAAGGAGCCGCCGATAAGGTAAATGATCGCGATAAAGAAAAGGATTATCCAGGAAGGCATCTGCAGGCTGACGATCCAGTCGGCGGTTATCATCGGGATCTTTGTTACAGCGATGAAGTGGCCGAGTACTGTTGAACCCGCTATGAGCAAAAGAACCATACAAGCGGTCCTTATGGATTCAACGGCAGATTTTATATAGCCTTTTATGTTGAGGTCTCTCCTGAGGAAGGTAAGGAGGAGGACAAGGAAGGTCCCCACGCTGCCTGCCTCGGTAGGCGTAAAGATCCCTTGCAGGATGCCGCCTATGACAAGAAGGAAGATAAGGACAACCCACATGACCTCAGGGATCGACCTGATTCTTTGACCCCATGTCGATCGCTCGCCCTTCGGTCCGAGCGCGGGGTTTATCTTGCACCATCCATAGATAATGCCGATAAAAAAGAGGGCGATAAGAAGGCCGGGAAATATCCCCGCAAGAAACAACCGCCCTATGGACTGGTCGGTGATAATGCCGTAGATGATGAGGGTAACGCTTGGCGGAAGGAGAATTCCGAGCGTCCCCACGGTTGCGACTATGCCCGTTGAGAGCCTCTTGTCATACCCGTAACGGTCCATCTCGGGCACGGCAACGCTTGCGAAGGTCGCTGCCGTGGCAGGAGAAGAGCCACAGATGGACTTGAAGGCAGTGGCGCCGAAAACGGTTGCCATGGCTAGCCCGCCGGGGATATGGCCGATGAATTTGTAGGAGGTATCGAAGAGCCGCTTCGCTATGCCTGAATTGAACGCTACCTGGCCCATCAAGACAAAGAGGGGGATTACGGTAAATCCGTAAGAGTTCAGCACATCATAGAAGTCCTTTGCCAAAAGGTTAAATGCAGCGCCCCAGGATATGAGGTAGCCGAAACCAAGAAATCCTATCAGGATCATCGCAAAGGCAAGCTCTATACCGGTTAAAAAAAGGACCAGGACAATCAGTAAACCTATTATCCCTATTGTGACTTCACTCATATTGTCCTCCAAAGATCTTAACGATATCGGCAATCAATACAAGGCACTGCAGGAAACAGCATACGCCTAATCCATAGGCGATAGGATAAAACGGGATCTGCCGCGTAAGGGATACTTCACCGGATTTGTACAGGTCGGCAGCGTAAACAAAGAGATTCCAGCCTATGAGCACAAAAAGCATAATACAGACAAGCCTTGTCAGGGTATTGATCACGGCCTGCGGTACCCGCGGGAATTTCTGAGTGAAGAAATCCACGAATACATGCCCCCGGAGCCATGAGGTCAGCGGCATGCCGAACCCGATCGCAACGGCCCCGCCGAAACCAACGACCTCAAAGGTGCCTACAATAGGATGTCCGAAATATCTGAGGGTGACATCAGCCACCGTAAGGAGCATGATGAATGTCAGGGAACAAGCCGCAATGCCATTCATGATCCTGCTTAATTTTTCTATGATCCAAAGCAGTCCGCCCATAACACCTCCTAAAAAAACGGCTATTTATTTCTTAGCGTGCATGACATGATTAAAAAACAGTGTGGTTTACATATTTTCATGATAAGTACTTTTTGTCAAGTGAAAAAATGTACAACGCCTTGTAAAGCGCCCTTTACTCACGTTCAAAAAGATGATAAAAGTCTCTATGGCAAATGTCGTAAACGCAATCCTTGCAGGCGGTAAAAGCACACGGATGGGAAAGGACAAGGCCACGCTTGTTCTCGATAGTGAGCCGTTGATTCGAAGGGTACACGGTGTGGCACGAGAGGTCTTTGACCATATTATTGTTGTTTCAAATGATCACACGGTTCTGCCCGGCATGAGCATACCCATCATAAAAGATGTTGTCCCTGTGCAAAGCCCCTTGACCGGCATTGTTTCCGCCCTCATTCATACCGGTGCTGATTATGTCTTTGTCCTCGCCTGCGATATGCCCTTTCTATCTGCAAAGGCAATGAAGCACATACTGAACAATATCTCCGGCGAGGATATCATCATACCGAAGACAGACAAGGGGTATGAACCGCTCCATGCGATCTACAACAGGTCGTGTATTTCATATGTGCTTAACGTGATCGGGAGGGGAGGGCACAAGGTAAGGGATATATTTCCCTACCTCTCGATCAAGACTGTAGAAGAGTCCCCTCTGTTTTTTTGTAACGGGGTTTCAGTCTTCACAAATATCAACACAAAGGAAGAGTTTGAAAGAGCGCGGGGCATCAGCAGGGGTTGAAGGGTGGGAAAGTGCGCGGAGACACTCTTTGAATTTGTTGCCATAAGGATAATGGACGGGATGGATCTCGAGGACATCCTCGAGATCGAAAGGCTTTCTTTTATCTCTCCCTGGACAAAGGGCATGTTCGAAGACACTCTAGATTCGCCGGTAGCAAAGAATTTCGTGCTTGAAAAAGATAAGAGGGTTATCGGCTATATTATGCTATACTCTGTTGAAGATGAGGCTCACATCATGAACATCGCCATACACCCTGCCCACAGGAGGAAGGGGTTCGGCGTCTATCTCGTACAGCATATTATCGAAGAATGCTCGAAGGACGGAATTACGGATTTTTTTCTTGAAGTGAGAGAAGGCAACACGGGTGCGCAGGGCCTTTACAGGACGCTTGGCTTCTCGGTCATAGGCAAAAGAAAGGGGTACTATCGTGAGTCGGGCGAGGATGCATACGTGATGCACATGTCGCTGAGGAAGCGAGGATGAGCATGGCGTTGTGAACATTGAGCCGCAATTCGCAGGTTATTTATGGATGACATAGAAGGGAAGATACTTTCAAACAGCTCAATAGCGCCAGGATACCACCTGCTCAGGATACGGTTGTCCAGATCCATGGGCACAGTAAGGCCGGGGCAGTTTATTATGATGAAAATTCCTGACGGAGGAGTATTCCTTAGAAGACCTTTCAGCATTTATGATTATCAGCAGGGCATTCTTACCGTTATGTATAAAATAGTCGGCAAAGGGACGGAACAGCTTAGCAAGGCGTCAAAAGGCACATCAGTTTTAACGCTTGGGCCGCTTGGCAGATGGTTTACGGTGGACAGACGGAATATCCCTGTTGTTATTGCCGGGGGGATCGGCTTTGCGGGCATATATTCTCTGATCAAAAAGCTGCAAGGTAAAGCGTCTATCTTTTTCGGCTGTTCCTCGAAAGAAGAGATTCCCCTTCTCAGGGATGCGGTGCGCTTTGATCCCCTTATCGCGACCCTCGACGGTTCGTACGGCTTCAAAGGTAACGTGGTCCAGCTGTTCAAGAATCACCTGAAGGGACTTAAAGGTAAAAACGTGGAGATCTTTACCTGCGGCCCTGTTAATATGGTAAAAAGCATCAAGGGGCTGATCGTACCGCATAAAATTCCCTGTCAGGTGCTGCTGGAAGAAAGGATGGCATGCGGTATGGGCTTGTGTTTTGGATGCGTAATGAAAACGACGGACGCAGAGGAACCCTATAAGAGGGTCTGCAAAGAAGGGCCTGTATTCAACTTATGGGAAATATCTCTATAAAGCTATTCGGAAAAACCCTTCGAAACCCCGTGTTCAATGCCTCCGGGACCCTCGGGTACGGCGTAGAGATAGAACCCCTCTGGAGCGTTGAGACCATGGGCGCATATGTTACAAAGGGGTTGTCAATAAGGCCTCACCACGGGAACCCTACGCCCCGGGTATGGGAAGAGCGCCACGGCATGATCAACAGCATAGGACTTCAGAACGTAGGCGTGGACCGCTTTTTCGACACGTACCTCCCTTTTTTCAGAAAAAAACGTCTCCCCATTATCGTAAACTTTTTCGGCTTCACTGAAGATGAGTATGTCGCCTGCGCCGAAAAGATAAAACCGGATAGGCTGATCGTTGCCCTTGAGATGAACCTTTCCTGCCCCAATATCAAGGCGGGAGGGATCAGCTTCGGCAAGGAACCCTCTATGGTTTTTAAAATTGTGAAAAAGGTAAAGGGCGTAACGAAGATACCTCTCTTTGCAAAGCTTACCCCTGAAGTGAAAAATATTGTCGATATAGCGAAGGCTGCCTGCGATGCCGGCGCTGATGGCCTTACCCTCATCAATACGATGCCTGCCGCCGCTTTTGACGCTAAGAAAAAGAGCATCCCTTTAAAGGGGGGGCTCTCAGGCCCGGTCCTGAAGCCGATCTCGCTGCGAGCTGTCCACGAATGTTCAAAGGCTGTATCGGTACCGATCATCGGCGTGGGAGGGATAATGGATGCTATGGACGCCGTCTCATTCTTCATGGCAGGCGCAAGGGCGGTACAGATCGGCACAGCAACATTTATCGACCCCTACGCGATACCGAAGATCATAAAGGAGATATCGGATTATCTGGATGCGAACGGCATTAAAAAGATCGATGATATCGTCAGGACCGCCCATGGAAAATAAACCCGAAATTCCAAACCCCAGTGTCGAGGCTCTAAACAAATTCGAATATGCAAAATTTAAAACAACAGGGTATTCATGTTTGAAACAATCGATATTTATGTAGAAAATAGCCTAAATCTCATGAGGGCATGGCGTCGGGACATCCGGAGCAAACCGTCGTGAGGCGAGGAAGCTCGGTCTTTTGCGAAAGCAAAAGTTCTGAAGCCGAACGCGAGGGACCATATAACAGCCCACACCGTGGGCGAGAGGGGGTGGCTCCGGCAGCTTTGCTGCTGGAGGGCGCGACGTGAGCCCCGGTAACAGCGCCGCTGGAGCGGAATGAGCGTGTTTGCGGGGAAAGNNTGCGGGGGATGTCCCGACGCCATGCCCATCCTTATTGATGGAGGTCCGGGGCGCATCATTTTTATGCTTCGAGGGTGCCGCGCTAAACGCGGCATTGATAATTCAAAATATGCATAACAAACGGGACGATTCAGATATTGCAGGGTCCATCGAGAAGGAGCTTCGCGTTCCCAATCTCATGGCCAGAATCCTCGTTGCGAGAGGCATCGCGGGACCGGAGGAAGCGGAAACGTTCCTTCACCCGAAGCTCAAAGACCTTTCAGACCCCTTTCTTATGCCTGATGTAACAAAAGCCGTCAGGAGAGTTATCGAGGCTATACAGCATGGGGAAACAATATGCCTCTACGGTGATTATGACGCTGACGGCGTGACTTCCCTCGCCCTTATGATGAATTTTTTCAAGCAGCTCGGGGTAAAGCCGCTCATCTATATACCTGAGCGCAAAGAGGGGTACGGGCTTCACTCTCGGGCCGTAAAAATATTAAAAGACAAAGGCGCGAATCTGCTCATCTGCCTCGATTGCGGCTCCACAAACGTAGAAGAGATAAAGCTGGCAAAGGACCTTTGCATCGAGACGATCGTCATAGACCACCATGAGATGGGAACGGAAGATCCTCCTGCCTTTGCCGTCATCAACCCCAAAAGAAAGGGCTCCCGGTTCCCGACGAGAGATCTCGCTGCCTGTGGGGTTGCGTTCTTCTTTCTCCTGGCGCTGCGAAGGGTCATGCACGCCGAAGGCTTGCTCGGCCGCACCATCAACCTGAAGAAGGAGCTGGATATAGTCGCAGTGGGAACAATAGCCGATATGTCTCCCCTGACAAAAGACAACAGGATAATGGTAAAACACGGCATGGACATGATAAATAACAGTCCGCGGACCTGGTACCGGTCTTTCATCAGCAGCAAGGTTGCGCCCGACAGAAAGATCGATGAATACGCTTTGAACTTTATAATCGTGCCGAGAATAAACGCATCAGGCAGAGTGGCTAGCCCGCACGCATCCCTTGATTTTCTTACCTGCGAAGACGATGAAGGTTCGGCCATACACCTCAAAAAACTTCATGAGGCAAACAAAAGAAGGCAGGGGATCGAAAAGGGGATGATCGATGAGATCACGGGTGTCCTGAAGCAGGATGGCGTCGCCGGAAGAAATTCCATTGTCCTTTTTAAAAAGGGCTGGCATGTCGGCGTTCTTGGTATAGTCGCACAGAAAATAATGGAGTCGTTCGGAAAACCGTCGATCATCATAACAGAAGTTGACGGCCTCTGGAAGGGCTCCGGCAGGGGCATTGACGGCGTTGATCTTTACGGTACGCTGGCGTCGCTATCCGACCTCCTCATCAGGTTCGGAGGGCACAAATATGCCTGCGGCGTAACGATCTCCGAAGATAACCTTATCCCCTTCAGAGATGCCTTTGACAACGCCTTCGACGGCCTCCCGAAAGGCAGCAAAAAGACAATTCACATCGATACCGCTGCGGGATTCGACGAACTGACGAAGGAACTCATGGAATACATGGAACAGCTTTCCCCTTTCGGGATCGGCAATCCAAGACCAAACCTTTTGCTGGCGCCCTCTTCGATCACATCGTTGAACAACGGGCGCGTCAAGATCACCGATGACAACAAAAGGGCCTGGTATGGATACATGCAGGAAAAGTTTTCCACCCCTCTGTCCGGCGATATACAGATTGTTGCGTCCCCTGTCCTTAAGCAGGAAAGCGGGGGGACATTTATCAACCTGAACGTAAAGCAATTGTTATGAACACATTAAACCCATTATAATATATTCCTATGATCGATCCATTACTCCTTCTTGAAAGATGCGAGCTGTGCCCGCGCAAATGCCGCGTGAACAGACTTAAGGGGGAGCGAGGGTATTGCGGCGTGGGGGCTGAGGTCCTCATTGCGCACTACGGCCCTCACCACGGGGAAGAACCGCCGATCTCAGGGACGCACGGCTCCGGGAACATATTCTTCTCTTCCTGCAACCTGCGATGCCTCTTTTGCCAGAACTACCAGATAAGCCATGAGCGGATCGGGAGTGCCCTCCCGATGAAAAAACTCACTGAGATATTCTTTCGGCTTCAGCAGGAAGGCTACCACAATATCAACCTTGTCAGCCCTACGCCTTATGTTCCCCTTGTAGCCCTCGCCGTCAGCGAGGCGAAACGACAGGGGGTCGACATACCTTTCGTCTATAACACGAATGCGTACGAATGTGTTGAAACCCTTGAGCTCCTCGATGGGCTTGTGGACATCTATCTCCCGGACTTTAAATACTGGAGCCCGAAGATCGCGGCAAAGCTCTCTGACGCTCCTATCGGACAGGGTTATCCGCATTTCGCCCGCCTTTCCATCGCGGAGATGAAAAGACAGGTAGGCAACCTGACGATAAAGGAAGGGCTTGCAGAGAAAGGTCTGCTCATACGCCACCTCGTTCTTCCCGGAGGCCTCGCAGGTACAGAAAAGATTATCGGGTGGATCAGGGACACCCTCGGGACCGACACCTATATAAGCCTTATGTCCCAGTATTACCCGCTCCACGATGTCCATGTCTATCCTCCACTGCAAAGGAGGGTCAGGCAGGATGAGTACGACAGGCTTGTCAGGCTGTTGTTGAATGAAGGTTTTGAAAATGTCTTCATACAGGAGCTTGACAGCGCCCCGCTCTTCGTACCGGACTTTCAGAAACCCGAACCCTTTATAGCTGGGAGCGGCAAACCCGTAAGTCGTGAGTCGTAAGGGGTACGGGGTTAAATCGCCTCACGGCTCACAGCAAAGCAGATACTGGATGCTCGATGCTGGATGAGAAAAGTAGCTAGTTAGAAAAGATGGACAAGTGAAGGCCGAGCAGCCCCTTAACCTTAGCCTCAACCTTGGCCTGCTCAAAAAATAAGGAGGTAATATGGAATTGAAAACAGTAAAGGTTGACATCCCCGAAGGGCTCAACATCATTATCGGCCAGTCCCATTTCGTCAAGACCGTTGAGGACGCCTATGAGATCCTTGTGGGATCCTCTCCGTCGCTCAAGTTCGGCATAGCATTCTCGGAAGCAAGCGGTCCCTGCCTTGTGCGGTACGAAGGGAATGACGCAACGCTTATGAAGCTTGCGTATGAAACCTCTTTCTCGCTCTCCTGCGGCCATACCTTTGTCATATTCCTGAAGGAGGGGTTTCCGATCAATGTATTAAACGCCCTGAAGGCATGCCAGGAAGTATGCCACATCATATGCGCCACTGCCAATCCCCTGCAGGTGATCGTTGCGGAGACGGACCAGGGCTGCGGCATCCTCGGCGTCATCGACGGCTCGAAGCCCATAGGCGTAGAGCAGGAAGAGGACAAAAAGGCACGGAAGGAGCTCCTCCGGAGATTCGGGTATAAGCTATAGCGGCACCCAAACACATCTGAACAGGAAGCGAGGTTTGAACATTTGAATTTGCAAAGAAGATAGTCTATCCCGGTCATATAATGAGAACATGGAATGCCCGGGATCAAGTCCTTTACGGACGGTATGCATGATGCTACCGGAGCAATAATTTTGCCGGAAGAGTATTGATTGTAGGTGCCGTATATGGTAATGTTCATCTAAATGGACGATTTCTATAGGATATCAAGACTGCCGCCGTATGCCTTCGGGATTGTACGGGATCTGATGATCGAGGCGAGAAAAAAAGGCGAGGATATTATCGATCTCGGCATGGGGAACCCCGACATCCCCACCCCTAAGTATATCGTCGCGAAACTCGTGGAAGCGGCGAGGAACTCAAGAAACCATCGTTATTCGGTCACGCGGGGGATCACAAAGCTGAGAGCGGCCATTGCCAACTGGTACAAGAGAAAGTACAATGTCGACGTAGACCCTGAGACGGAGATCGTAGTAACCATGGGGGCCAAGGAAGGGCTGGGACATCTCGTCCTCGCGACGGTCAGCCAGGGGGAGGTGGTAATTGTTCCCAACCCTGCCTATCCTATCCACTCCTATTCTGTAGTCATTGCCGGGGGTGACCTGAGGACCATACCCCTTCTCCCCAAGGAAGAGTTTTTCGAGAGATTGAACATCGCTGTGAAAACAACATGGCCGCAGCCGCGAATGCTCATCATAAGCTTTCCCAATAACCCGACAACAGAGGTCGTGGAGTTAGGATTCTTTGAAAAGGTTGTGGCCTTCGCCGAGGAGCACAACCTCATGGTGGTACACGATCTTGCATACGCCGATCTGGTCTTTGACGAATATACAGCGCCGAGCTTTTTGCAGGTCAAGGGGGCAAAAGATATCGGGGTTGAATTTTTCTCCCTTTCCAAGAGCTATAGCATGCCGGGGTGGAGGGTAGGCTTCGCCGTCGGCAACAAGAAAATGATTAACGCCCTCGGCAGGATAAAAAGCTATTTTGATTACGGCGTGTTCCAACCTATCCAGATAGCCTCTATCATAGCCCTCAACGAGGGAGATGGAGATGTAAGGGAGATCGTCGAGAAGTATAAGTCAAGGAGGGACACCCTCTGCGAAGGGCTCTACAGATACGGTTGGGAGGTAGAAAAACCGAAGGCGACGATGTTTGTCTGGGCAAAGATCCCTGAACAATTTGCCTCTATGGGTTCCATGGAGTTTTCAAAGCTCCTCCTGGAAAAAGCGAAGGTAGTAACCTCTCCGGGAATCGGCTTCGGTGAGTACGGGGAAGGCTATATACGCTTTGCCCTTATAGAAAACGAACACAGGATCAAACAGGCGGTCAAAGGGATCAAAAATCTTTTATATTCCTCGAAAAGTAAATGATTGGCGTCGGCATTATAGGTCTCGGTACAGTAGGGACCGGCACATACAGGATTCTCACCGAACATAAATCCCTGATAAAAGAGAAGACAGGATTAGACATCAATATTGTCAGGATAGCAGAAATAAACTCTCGAAACGTAAAAGGCAAACACATCGCAGGAAGCCTCATCACAGGCGACGCCCTTGAGATCCTGAACGATGCACGCATAGACATCGTCGTGGAGCTTATAGGCGGCATCAGGCCTGCTTATGATTATATTGTTCAGGCGCTGAAGCAGAAAAAATGGGTTGTTACCGCAAACAAGGCGCTCCTCGCCGAACGAGGCGACAAGCTCTTTCAGATCGCAGGCCAAAATCAGTCAGAGATAGGTTTTGAAGCATCTGTGTGCGGCGGCATTCCTGTCATCAGGGCCATACGAGACGGTCTTATCGGGAACCGGATCACGTACATGCTCGGCATTTTGAACGGAACAAGCAACTATATACTTACGAAAATGACCGATGATGGGGTCTCCTTCCAGGACGCCCTTCGCAACGCCCAGCAGCTTGGTTTTGCCGAAAAGGACCCCACCTTCGATATCGAGGGCATCGATGCGGCCCATAAGCTTTCGATCCTTGTGCGCCTTGCCTTTTCCTATCCTATCAGGATGGCCGATATCGTTAAAGGGGGAATATCCAGGATTGAGCCGATAGATATAGATTCCGCGAAGGAATTCGGCTACCGGATCAAGCTCCTCGCGGTCGCAAAGGACGAGAATGGTCTCATTGAGGCCAGGGTTGAACCCGCGATGCTGCCTTTGACGCACCCGATGAGCAATGTCCACGGTGTCTATAATGCTGTTTACGTTGTCGGCGACAAGGTAGGCCCCAACCTGTTCTATGGACGGGGCGCCGGGAGCGATCCGACAGGCAGCGCAGTGGTGAGCGATATCATAGATATGGCGCATAGGATCAAGGGTAAAAACAATTTCGTAAGATTGCCGGTGTACGCAGGCGGCAAGAAGATGAAAAGGGGCGGAGAATCATCGGTGCCTTACTACATGAGATTCACTGCGCAGGACAGGCCGGGCGTGCTGTCGAAGATCTCCGGCATTCTTGCTCAACACAAAATCAGCATTTCTGCGGTCACCCAAAAGGGCAGAAAAGAGACCGGATATGTCCCCATAGTAATGCTTACTCATGAGGCGGTCGAGAGTGACCTCAAGAAGGCAGCGGCAGTGATCGACAGGCTCCCGTTTATACGTAAAGGCAGCGTATACATACGCATAGAGGAAGGGGGACTGTGAAAGCGGCTGTCAGCTGTCAGCTATCAGCAAGCTGCAAGCAGGAGCGGTTATCGGACGCTTTTCGCGACTCCTGCGTCAGCATTCGCGAGGGGTCCGGCAGATGAAGTACGTGGTGATTATCGGTGATGGAATGGCTGATTTTCCGCTTGATGAGCTGGGAGGAAAAACGCCCCTCATGGCGGCAAACAAGCCCTATATGGATAAAATGGCCGGGGAAGGGTTCTGCGGAAAGGTAGTTACCGTTCCGGAAGGGTTTTCGCCCGGAAGCGATGTAGCCTGCATGTCCATATTCGGATATGACCCTGCGAAATATTATACCGGAAGGGCACCTATCGAAGCAGCCGGAATGGGGATTGAGATGGGCAATAATGATGTCGCCTTCAGGTGTAATCTCGTCTATCTTGCAAAGGGCGGCACCGTCATGGGCGATTACAGCGGCGGCCATATCACAACCGGGGAGGCGCACGCCCTCATTAAAGATCTGCAAAACGAGATAGGAGGCAACGAGTTCGTCTTCTTTCCCGGGGTAAGCTACCGCCATATCATGATATGGAAAGGCGGCTTATGGACAATGAAAACCACGCCGCCTCACGATATTACTGAAAAAGAGATTGGCGGATACCTTCCGGGCGGTGAAGGGGCAAAGGTCCTCACAGGACTGATGGAGAGGTCGCAGTCCTTTCTTGCGCACCATCCCCTGAATAAGAGGCGGGAAGCAGAAGGCAGGCACCCCGCCAACAGCGTCTGGCTGTGGGGACAGGGAAAGAAGGCCCGCTTCCCATCCTTTGAAGAACAATACGGGGTCAGAGGCGCTACGGTCGCCGCCGTTGACCTCATCAAAGGCATAAGCAGGCTCGCCGGTTTTGATGCACCCTATATTGAGGGTGCAACGGGCTATCTGGACACCGATTATAAGGCAAAGGCGGCCGCGGCGTTCAGGCTTCTCGAAAACAACGACATCGTCTATGTCCACATCGAGGCGCCCGATGAAGCCTCCCATAACGGAAACGTTGCGGATAAGATCAGGGCGATCGAAAACATCGACAGGGAGGTGGTCGGCCCGGTCTATGAAAAAACCGACGACGACACGCGCTTCCTCATTGTCACCGACCACGCGACGCCCATATCAACGAGGACACATTACGCCTGCCCGGTACCTTTTATAATGTATGATAAGGGCGCCAGGCATGAAGGCTGCCAATCGGGATACAGCGAGCAATCGGGCGATACAATAATGAGCGGGGAAGAGATGGTGAAATCCTTTTTGACAGGGCAGAGACGGTGAGACAAAAATTCATATTCGTGACCGGCGGTGTTGTATCCTCGCTCGGCAAAGGCCTCGCTTCAGCATCAATCGGCGCCCTCCTCGAGTCAAGAGGGCTCAACATCATGATAAAAAAGCTTGACCCTTACATCAACGTAGATCCCGGCACTATGAACCCCTTTCAGCACGGTGAGGTGTATGTCACAGAAGACGGCGCAGAAACAGATCTGGACCTCGGCCACTACGAGAGGTTCACCAACGCCGTGGTGTCAAAACGATGCAACTTCACGACAGGCCAGGTCTACGATACCGTTTTATCGAAAGAGAGGAAAGGAGAATACCTGGGGGGAACGGTGCAGGTAATCCCCCACATAACCGATGAGATCAAAAAAAGGATCCTCGATGTGGACGACGGCGTAGACGTCGTTCTTGTTGAGATCGGAGGCACTGTCGGCGATATTGAGAGCCTGCCCTTTTTGGAGGCGATCAGGCAGCTCAGGAATGATCTCGGTAAGGAAAACTCCCTCTTCATCCACCTTACGCTTGTCCCCTTTATAAAAGCAGCGGACGAGATGAAGACAAAGCCGACTCAGCACAGTGTGAACGAGCTCCGCAGGATCGGCATCCAGCCCGATATTCTCCTGTGTCGGGCAGAAAGGCCTCTGTCGCAGGGACTAAAGGATAAGATCGCCCTTTTCTGTAATGTTGAAAAGGATGCGGTGATAACGGCCAAGGACGTCGAGGTGATCTATGAGGTCCCCCTTCTGTTTCATAATGAAGGGCTCGACGAGAAGGTCACAAAGCTTCTCAATATATGGGCGAAAAAGCCTGACCTGTCACAGTGGGATGACATTATCGAGACCATCAAAAACCCGAAAAGAGAGGTCGACATTGCCCTTGTAGGAAAGTACGTAAAGCTAAAAGATTCATACAAAAGCCTCAATGAGGCCCTCGTCCATGCGGGGATTGCCAACAACTGCAAGGTAATTGTCCGGTACATAGATTCAGAGGACTTTGAGAAGGGGTCTCTCGTGCAGCTCCACGATGTGGACGGTATACTTGTCCCAGGAGGTTTCGGCGACAGGGGCATTGAGGGAAAGATCAACGCAATACGGTTCGCCAGAGAAAAAAAGGTCCCCTACCTCGGATTGTGTCTCGGGATGCAGCTTGCCGTCATTGAGATAGGAAGGCATAAGGCGGGGTGCGCAGGCGCGCACAGCTGCGAGTTCGACGAAGATACCCCCTACCCGATCATATACCTTATCGAAGAATGGACAGACAGGGACAACAAGGTCCAGAAGAGAGACAAGTTCTCCGACAAGGGCGGAACTATGAGGCTCGGCGCATATCCATGCAGGATCGTACAGGGAAGCCTTGCCTTTAAGGCCTATGGCCAGGAAATGGTCCACGAGAGGCACCGCCACAGGTATGAATTCAACATGGACTACCGGAGTCGCCTTGAAAAATGCGGAATGGCCATCTCCGGAATCTCCCCTGACGGCAAACTTGTAGAGATCGTCGAGTTGAGAAACCATCCTTGGTTCCTTGCATGCCAGTTCCACCCCGAATTCAAGTCGAAGCCCTTCAGGCCGCACCCTCTTTTCAGGGACTTCATCAAAGCATCCCTAAAACAGAGGCAAGGGAGCAACAAAAATGCAAAAAAGAATAAACATAAATAACATAAGCGTCGGAGGAAAACCCTTCGTGTTCATCGGGGGGCCCTGCGTAATCGAGGGAAGGGACATTACCCTGAGAACGGCGGAGATGCTCTGCCGTATTACCGAAACACTCAGGATCCCTTTTATTTTCAAATCCTCCTATGACAAGGCGAACCGGACGTCTATCGAAAGCTTCAGAGGGCCGGGCATTGAGGAGGGGCTCACGATCCTTGCCGAAATAAAAGATTCTTTAGGGATACCGGTTCTCACCGATGTTCACTCAGCGTCGGAGGCCGCAGCCGCTGCAGAAGCGGTGGACGTCCTGCAGGTGCCTGCGCTTCTTTCGAGACAAACAGACCTGTTGATCGCATGCGGGAAGACCGGCAAACCGGTCAATATCAAGAAGGGGCAGTTCCTGTCGCCCCACGATATGGAACATGTCATCCGAAAGGTAGAATCTACCGGCAACAACCGGATTATCGTCACCGAAAGGGGGACCTCCTTCGGGTACAATACGCTCGTCAACGATTTCAGGGCCATTCCGGTCATGAAAAGATTCGGGTACCCGGTGGTCTTCGACGCGACCCACAGCGTCCAGAAACCAGGGGCGGGGTCCGGCCGTTCGGGCGGGGAAAGGGAGTTTGTGTTCCCGCTGGCAAAGGCAGCCCTCGCAGTAGGTGCAGACGGCATCTTCATGGAGGTTCATATGAGCCCCGGGAAAGCCCTGTGCGATGGGGAAAACTCGGTCCCGATCGATGACCTGCCCGTTATGCTGAAAATATTAAAAAAGATCGAGGAAGTCCTTTGAGCTCTTTTATAGAAACCGGAAAAGAAGTACTGAGAAAAGAGGCGGAAGCCATAATCCAGGTGATGAACGGGCTGGGCGGTAGCTTTGACAGGGCAGTCGATATAATCCATGGGTGTACCGGACGTGTCGTGCTTTCAGGCATGGGCAAGTCCGGGCTCATCTGCAAAAAGATCGCCTCCACGCTCTCCAGTACGGGAACCCCTGCGATGTTCCTCCATCCTGCCGATTCCCTTCACGGCGACCTCGGCATGCTTCAGAAAGGGGACGTACTGATTACGGTAAGCAACAGCGGTGAGACGGAAGAGGTCATAAAGATCCTCCCCTGGGTGAAAAGGATGGGGATACCGACGGTCGTCATTACGAGCAAGGAAGACTCTACGATAGCTTCCCATGGCGATGTGGTGCTCAGCTTCAGGGTAGACGAAGCCTGTCCTTACAATATGGTTCCAACGTCAAGCACCACCGCAACGCTCGCCCTCGGCGATGCCCTCGCCATCGCATTGATGGAAAAAAGGATATTCAAGATAGAAGATTTTGCCTCCCTCCACCCGGGCGGTGCCCTGGGGAGGAAACTGCTCATGAAGGTTGAAGACCTGATGCACACCGGCGATGCCATACCAAAAGTCTGCACAACGGCCTCAATGAAGCACGTTATCCTCGAGATCACATCAAAAAGACTGGGCGTAACAGGAGTCTATGACAGGGAGGAAAATCTTGTCGGGGTTATCACCGACGGCGACCTCCGGAGAGCAATAGAAAAATACGACAAACTATTATTAACAAAAGCAGCGGCTGATGTGATGACGGAAAGACCAAAGATGATCAGAAAAGATGCCCTTGCCGCTTATGCATTGAAGGTGATGGAAGAGTTTTCCATCACATCGCTCTTTGTAACTGCAAGTGAAGGCGATACGCAGCCTGTAGGCATCATTCATATACACGACCTCTTGAAGGCAAAGATAGTGTAAAAACCAAGCTGTCACCCGTCAGCAGACAGCTGCCAGTAAAAAGCAGGCTAAGGTTAAGGTTAAGCAAGCCCTGGTTTTCCTCAGCCTCAACCTTAACCTGATTATTTCAGTTATGAGGATTGATGAAAAACAGGAAGATCGTCATTTACATAGCAGTAGGATTTATTGCTTCAAGCCTTTTGCTGGCTTTCTATTTTTTCCTCAAAAAGCCTGAAAGAATAGGGTCCCCCATTCTCGACGAAGAAAAGCGCGCCATCCTCTTTAAAGATGTGAGATACTTTGGCGAGAGAGAGGGTGTCGTCGACTGGGAGATCACGGCAAAAACAGCAAGAAAATTTCTTGACAGGCCCGAGGTTCAATTGGAGCTTCTGGAAGGTCGATACAAGCCAAAAGCAGGCATTACCGTAGCATTTAAAGGCATTAAAGGGACAATGGACATAGACAAGCAAAAGGGCGTTATTGAGGATGTTGACATTCTCTACAGAAGTGAGTACACCCTGAAAAGCCCTTCCATGAGCTTCGATTTCAAAAACAACATTACATCGACTAAGTCCCCGGTGAATGTGAAAGGAAAAAAACTGACGCTAACGGGCATCGGGTTGGTAGCGAACATGAAAGATGAAACCGTAAGGGTCGAAAGGGACGTAAGGGGCTATATAGATACAGAAAAGGCAAAGTTTCATTTTCAATCCGATGCGTTCTTTTATAACCTGAAAGACAGCACCTATATCCTTGACGGAAAAGTGGTGTTAAAGGGCCAGGACATGAACATGCTCTGCGATAAACTTTATATCTTCAGCAGGAATGAGGAGCCGGAAAGGATAGACGCGAAGGGCAAGGTCCGCTTGATTTCGAAAGGGACTATTGCGAAAAGCGAAAAGGCGGTATACTATTTTAACGAGGATAAAGTGGTGTTTACCGAATCGCCGAGAATATTCAAGGATAATGTGGAGATGGTAGGCGAATCGGTTATATACTCTATATCGAATGGGAAGTTCTCGATTCAAAAACCGAGAATGAGGATGGAAAGATAATGTCAGCAACAGCAAAGCTCTTTGCAAGGGATCTTTCAAAATCTTACAACTCGAGGCGCGTCGTCGACGAGGTAAACATTCATATCAACACCGGCGAGATCGTAGGCTTGTTCGGGCCCAACGGCGCAGGCAAGACCACAACCTTTTATATGATCATCGGCTTTATAAAGCCGGACAACGGCAGGATAGTGCTCGACGAAGAAGATATCACCGATCTCCCCATGTTCCTGAGGGCAAGGAAAGGATTGACCTATCTCCCCCAAGAGCCTTCGGTATTTAAAAAGATGAGCGTCCAGGATAATTTGAAATCTGTTCTAGAATTCCTTGATATGGACAGAGAGATGATAAACCATAAAGTATTGGAATTCTTGGAGATTTTCAAGCTTGAGCATCTGTCCGAAAACTTTGCGGATTCCCTTTCGGGAGGGGAACGGAGAAGGCTTGAGATAGCGCGGGCGCTCATGACATCGCCGCGGTTCATGCTTCTTGACGAACCTTTCTCCGGTATCGATCCCATCTCGGTGTCTGATCTGAAAAAGATAGTCAACGGTCTGAAAAAGCGTGGTATCGGAGTACTTCTCTCGGACCATAACGTGAGAGACTCTCTGCCGATCTGCGACAGGGCCTATGTGGTAAACAGCGGGAAGGTTCTCCTCGAGGGGACCCCTGAAAGTGTAGCCCAGGACAAAATAGTGCGAGAGGTTTATTTGGGAGAGGAATTCTACATCGATGTTGGAACTTAAACAGACACAGAGGCTGTCACCGATACTGACGCAGCAGCTCCAGCAGGCGATAAGGCTTCTTCAGTTGTCGAAGCTTGAGCTCGTGGAGGCCATCGAACAGGAAATTAAAGAGAATCCCATCCTCGAGGCCGGTGAAGAGCAGGCTGAAGAGCAGGCGCAGGAATCCAAGGACGATGGAGAAGAGATTGCGGAATTGCTTGACCGCTTCTCGCCTTCGGAAGAATTTTCTTACAGAGAGGAAAGAGAATATCCGGATTATGAAAACATCATAAAGAAACCCTCCAACCTGAGGGATTATCTCAGGTGGCAGGCAGGTCTGGCAAGTTTTGACCAGAACGAGCGTCTTGTTGTGGAATGGATAATAGAGAACATAGACGACAATGGCTACCTGGCCTATCCGATAAGCGAGATCTCCAAATCATCGGGGTTTTCTGAAGAATTACTGGAAGAGGTGCTGAAAAAGGTCCAGAAGTTTGACCCGACCGGGGTGGGGGCCAGGGACCTGAAGGAATGTATCATCATCCAGTATGAAGCCCTTGGGGAAAAAGACCCCCTGCTTGAACAGATTCTTTCCTCCTATTTTGAGCTCTTTCATCATAATAACGCAAAGGGTATCGCAAAGGCAACCGGCTATCCTCTCGATGCCGTTAAAAAGGTCTTTGAAAAGATAAAAGGTTTTGACCCGAAGCCTGGCAGGAACTACAGCGACGAATACACATCATACATTGTTCCCGATGTATACGTTATAAAAACAGAGGACGGCTTCGAAATATTACTGAACGATGATGACCTCCCGGAACTGAGGCTTAACAGATACTACACTGAGCTTTGCAGAGACAAGAAGACTTCCAGCGATACAAAGAAATACATAAAGAACAAGCTCCATCAGGCAGAATGGTTTATCAAAAGCATTCAACAGCGACAGCGGACTCTGTATCTCGTGGCGGAAAGCATATTAAAATTCCAGCGGGATTTTTTTGAACAGGGTTTGCGTTCGCTCAAGCCCCTTATCCTCAAAGATGTAGCGCAAGACATCGGCGTTCATGAGTCTACGGTGAGCCGCATTACTACGAACAAGTATATGAGTTGCCCCCAGGGTCTCTACGAGTTGAAGTTCTTTTTTCCCACCGGTATCGATAAAGAGGGGGATAGCCCTCTCTCTACAAACGTCGTTATGGACTTTATCGCAGAGATCATAAGGCATGAGGACAAGAAGAAACCTCTGACAGACAGCGAAATAGCCGGTTATTTGAAGGCAAAACAGGGCATTAACATTGCGAGGAGGACGGTAGCGAAATACCGGGAAGCCCTGAACATACCATCTTCAAGGGACAGGACGGAACAGGATTGACGGAGAAGCAGCCATGGCCATAGTAAACCGGATGCCGGTGAAGACCACATGAGGTGTAAAAACATCCGTTCAATGTTAAGACCAAGCAGACCAGACAGACTAAATGAACCAAAAAGACCGTATTTATTGCTGATAGCTGGCTGCTGATAGCTGGCTGCTGATAGCTGAATATTTTCAATGAATTGGATTGACATGACCATCTACATCTGTTAACCTAAGAATGAGGGTTGGTGATTGCCAACCTTATTTTTATAAGCGGAGGACTTATGGACATCACGATAAGTTTTAGACACATCGAAACCGATGAAAACATCAGGCGGTACGTGGAAGAAAAGATGACGAGACTACAGAAATACGTAGAGGCGCCCCTTGATATCCATGTTGTCCTCTCCCTCGAACGGAAATACAGACATCGTATTGATGTGATGTTCACATTAAACGGGGTTGTCTTCAATGCACACGAGGTGATGGACGATATGCATGCTGCCGTTGACAAGATCCTCGACAAGCTTGAAAGGCGATTAACAAAGTTCAGGGACAAAACAAAAAAATACCGTGAAGGAAAAACAAAATACGCCCCGTCCCTCCAGGTGCCCGAGGAATCGAGCATCATCGTGACAAAAACGATCGACGCAAAACCCATGGACCCTGAGGAAGCGGTTATGCAACTACAGGCCTCGGGAGATAGTTTTATAATATTCCGCGAGGGAGAGAGAGACAACATATGCGTTGTCTACAAGAGGAAAGACGGTAAGTACGGCTTGATCGAGACACTAGGGAAAAGGCCTTGAAAATAACAGAAATACTTCAGGAACAATGTATTGTTGCCGACATAAAGGGACAAACAAAAAGGGAGGTCATTTCAGAACTTGTTGAAACCCTTGCGAAGGCGCGCTTGATAGAAGACGTTGTAACGGCCGTCAACGTAGTAATGGATCGCGAAAAGCTCGGCAGTACCGGTATCGGCAATGGCGTTGCTGTTCCACACGGTAAACTGAAAAATATCAACAATATCATGTGTGCATTTGGAAGGTCCCAAAATGGGGTAGATTTCGATGCCGTCGACAGAGCCCCTGTTTATATCTTTTTTTTGGTGCTTGCGCCGGAGGACTCGGCAAGCCTTCACCTGAAAGTACTCTCCCGGATCACAAAGATCCTGCGCGACCAGTCGTTGCGGAAAAAGATAATAAAATTTACGAATGTATCTGACATATACACAAGCATTCTCGAGGAGGATGAAAAGATTTAGTGTACTGGTCGCTGAGAAAGGATCAATGAAAGGGATAGCAGTACAGGAATTGGCAGATGATACCCTTTACGGGTTAGGCCTGGAGGTTATCTCGGGGTCAAGGGGGCTTTCAAGAAAGGTCTACAATCAAAGAATTCAAAAGCTCGGCCTTGTTATTACCGGCAACATGGTCTACCTCCACCCCCATCGGGTTCAGATCCTCGGCAACATAGAGATCTCATACCTGCGGTCCCTTGCCGATACACAAAGAAAAAGGATCATTAAGGAGCTTTGCAAAAACGATGTTGTCTGCTTTATTGTTACCAGGAACCTGAAAGTGCCGGAATATTTTCTCACCAAAACAGAAGAGGAAAAAATTCCCCTTTTGAGAACAAAACTTGCAACCTCTCTTTTCATCGAGCGGATAACAAAATTGCTTGAAGAGAGGCTCGCTCCCACGACAACGGTACATGGGGTCCTGCTCGATATACTCGGTGTCGGGGCGTTGATAATGGGCAGGCCAGGGATAGGAAAGAGTGAAAACGCCCTTGAATTAATCATGCGGGGACACAGGCTCGTTGTCGACGATGTCGTCTGTGTGAAAAAGGTCGGGGCATTATCGCTCCATGGCGAATCGCCTGAAATGATAAAAAGCCTTTTGGAGATACGGGGAATCGGCATAGTTGATATAGAAAAACTTTTTGGTGTATCTGCCGTTCGGGATGAGAAGAAGATTGATCTCGCCATAGAGCTTTTCGACTGGAAAGACAGTACGGAATGCGAGCGGATAGGCCTTAAGGAGGAAAGATACAGCATCCTTGGGATAGAACTGCCTTTGGTAAAAATTCCCGTCAGTTCCGGCAAAAATGTCTCCGCCATCATTGAGCTTGCTTGCCGGAACCATATACTCAGGACACATGGCGTGAATACAGTGGCAGATCTCGAGGAAAGGATGCAGCGATCGATGGAGGACCGCCCGACACCATGAAAGTGGTTATTGTAAGCGGTATTTCAGGTTCCGGAAAAACAACATTCCTGAGGGCCCTGGAGGATATCGGGTTTTTCTGCGTTGACAATTTCCCGCTCATACTTTTGCAGAAGTTCCTCGATTTGTGCAATGCCGCAGGCGAAAAGATAAAGAAGTGCGCCTTTGTTGTCGACGTAAGGGAAAGGGAGTTTTTCGACGAAGGCAAGGACATCCTCAAAAATATCAAAGACCGGTTCGAGGCAGAGATCATATTTCTCGAAAGCTCTGAGGACATACTCCTCAGACGTTATAAGGAGACGCGAAGGTCCCATCCGCTTTTTACCACCTCTAATGTACGGGATGCACTGAAAGAAGAAAGGGGACTCGTCAGCTGGATAAAGGACATGGCGGACCAGGTGATCGACAGTACGCACCTTATCCAACATGACCTGCGCCGTTTTGTCCTGAAGAAATACAGCGACGAAGAGCAGGTGATGAAGATAAACCTCATATCCTTCGGTTATCCTTACGGAATTCCCCTTGAGGCAGACATGCTGCTGGATGTACGGTTTCTCCCAAATCCATTTTTCGTTGATGGACTGCGGGAGAAGACGGGCCTCGAAAAAGACGTTGGGGAATTCATACGTTCGAGCGAAAGGTATGACCAATATTCAACTTTACTTTACGATTTTTTAGAATTCCTTATACCTTTATATGAGAAAGAGGGGAAAAGCTATCTTACAATCTGTATCGGGTGCACAGGGGGAAAACATAGGTCAGTGTTTATAGTACATGAGCTCGCGGAAAAATTGTTTTCTTTGAACTATAACGTATCCACTATCCATAGGGATATCGACAGGTAGGGGGTTGCTTATGGTAGGACTGATAGTGGCAGCACATTTTAACCTTGCACGAGAGATGGTGGCGGCAACAGAACTGATCGTCGGCAAACAAAAACAATTCTCCTACGTCGATATTTTTCCAGACGAAGATGTTGAGGTCATCAAAGACAGGGTCGTATCCGCGATAAAGGAAACAAGCGGCGGCGAAGGGGTTATTATTCTCACCGATATGTTCGGGGGAACCCCTTCGAACATAAGCCTCTCTTTCCTGGAAGAGGGCAAAGTGGAGGTTGTCGCCGGGGTCAACCTCCCCATGTTGATAAAACTGACCACGTACAGGGAAGGAAAGTCCATCAATGAGCTCGCGGAGTTCATTACCCAATACGGACAGAAGAATATCTACCTCGCAACGGACGTGCTAAAGGCAAGGAAAAAGGAGTAGGACACGGTGCTGGAAGGAACGTTTACTATCAGAAACAGGCTTGGCCTTCACGCAAGGGCCGCTGCTACATTCGTGAAAAAGGCCGCTGAATTCAACGCAAATGTTATGGTTGAAAAAGACGGCATGGTCGTTAACGGCAAAAGCATCATGGGACTTTTGATGCTCGCCTGTCCGCTGGGGAGCAGGATCGCATTGAAGGTTGAAGGCGTTGACGAAGAAAATGCGTTCCGTGAGATCGGCAACCTTATCGATGAAGGGTTTCAGGAAGAATAATGGAAGAGCTGTTCACAAATAAGGTTCTCAGGGGAATTGGGGTTTCATCGGGCATAACTACAGGAAAGATCTATCTTCTTGAACGCGGCAGGATCCCCATCAATAAGCTCTCCATCAGGGAAGAGCATGTGGAGAGGGAGGCTCATAAATTCAGAAATGCCGTACATACGGCAATAGAAGAACTTAATAACATCAAAGAGACCATTCTGGACGACGAAGTAAGAAAGCATGCCTTTATCATCGATACGCACATGCTGATTATCCAGGACGACTTTTTTGTCAATGAAGTGATTGATGTCATAAGAAGGGAAAAGATCAACGCCGAATGGGCGCTCGATATTGTTATATCGAAATTCCTCACAAGCTTTGACAAGATCGAGGATTCCTATCTGAGGGAAAGGGGGCAGGACCTCAAGTACATCCACGAACGGCTCGTGAGGATCATGGTAAAGGGAAAAAAATCCGGCATTGACAGGAAGAGCATGGAAGGCAAATCGATCATTATTGCTCACGATCTTTCTCCGGCCGATACGATCCAGTTGAACCTCAACAGCATCTCCGGCTTTGTCACCGACGTCGGCGGCAGGACCTCTCATACATCTATTGTGGCGCGGGCACTGGAAATACCAGCCGTGGTTGGCGTCGGAAATATTACAAGCCTGGTAAAAAATAACGACACGATCATCGTCGACGGCGATGAAGGGGTCGTCATCATCAATCCGACAAAGCAGGTCCAGAAGGATTATCTCGTAAAGCAGATCCACCTGCGAAACCAGAGAAAAGAGTTCCTCAGGATAGCCCGGCTGAAACCGGAGACAAAAGATGGTTTCAGGCTGAAGGTGGGGGCAAATATCGAGTTGCTGGCCGAGGTAGATATCGTCGAAAAATACGGCGCACTTGGCATCGGACTATACAGGACAGAGTACATCTATCTCTCACGGAAGACCCTCCCAACAGAGATGGACCATTATCATATATACAGAAAGCTCGCGGAAAACAAATCGCTGCAATATATCACCATACGAACACTCGACATAGGCGGCGACAAGTTTGTCTCCGACGTTGACATGCCGAAAGAGATGAACCCTGCAATGGGCTTAAGGGCAATACGTTTGTGCATAAAAGAGCTTTCTATATTTAAAGCCCAGCTTATGGGGATCTTGAGGGCGAGCTCCTTCGGGCCGCTGAGGATACTGATCCCGATGGTTTCCGGTATTGATGAGGTACGGAAGACAAAGGCGATCATTGCCGAATGCATGGCCGAACTAAGCCATAAGCGGATCCATTTCAACAAGGATATAAAGATCGGCATCATGATCGAGGTGCCCTCCGCGTGTATGATCAGCGACAAGCTTGCAGGGGAAGTAGATTTTTTCAGCATCGGCACCAACGACCTCATCCAATATACCCTTGCCATAGACAGGGTAAACGAATACGTTTCATACCTTTATGAGCCGCTGCACCCGGCAGTGCTGAAGATGATAAAGCGGGCCGTTGACGACGCCCACGCCAATAAGATAGAAATAGCATTATGCGGGGAGATGGCCGGAGAGCCCCTCTATGTGCCTATCATGCTTGGGTTGGGACTCGATGAAGTCAGCATGAACCCTTATTCGATTCCGAGGATAAAGAAAATAATCAGGGGCCTTGACCAGAGCTATTGCAGGGAGCTCGTTGAAGAGATCATGAAAAAGGACTCGGCAAAAGAGGGCGAGCGGTTTTTGAGAAATTCAATGGCGGAGATATTCCCCAATGATTTTATTAAGTGCTATGATGAGTAGCGCAGAATTGAACGATAGTCTTTATTATGGCTTTATAGGGAAATAATCAGTACAATAAACAGGTTTTACATTTGTTGCTGATAACCGACAGCCGATAGCTTACATAAGGAGGTAGTACAATGGGAATGACAAGATATCTATTTTCTTCAGAGTCTGTTGCCGAAGGACACCCTGACAAGGTGGCAGACCAGATCTCTGACGCGGTGCTGGATGCGATCATCGCGCAGGATACCAAGGCAAGGGTGGCCTGTGAAACATACGTCACCACCGGGCTTGCGCTCGTTGGTGGAGAGATAACGACAAGCAGCTATGTCAATATACCTGACATCGTAAGACAGACCGTGAAGGGCATCGGATACAACGACTCTTCAATGGGTTTTGACTGGGAGACCTGCGCGGTGCTTACCACGATCGATGAGCAGTCGCCTGATATCGCTATGGGCGTCAACGAGTCCGGCGATCACGAACAGGGCGCGGGGGATCAGGGCATCATGTTCGGCTATGCCTGCAATGAGACGCCGGAATTCATGCCCATGCCGATTATGTACGCCCACAAGCTCATAAAAAGGCTTTCCGAAGTAAGGAAGAACAATACGCTAAGGTTCCTCCGCCCGGACGGAAAAAGCCAGGTCACCATCGAGTATATCGACAAGAAGCCCGTCCGCGTCGACGCTGTCGTCATAGCCGCCCAGCACAACCCGGACGTAACTATAGAGGCTGTCCGTGAGGGGATCACCGAAGAGGTCATTAAGAAGGTTATACCGCCGGAGATGATGGACAAGAACACGAAGTTCTATATCAACTCTACGGGGAGGTTCGTCGTAGGCGGGCCCAAAGGCGACTGCGGGATGACGGGAAGAAAGATCATCGTCGATACCTACGGCGGCATGAGCAGCCACGGCGGCGGCGCGTTTTCGGGAAAGGACCCGTCAAAAGTGGACAGGAGCAGCTCCTACATGGCGCGTTACGTAGCGAAGAACCTCGTTGCCGCGGGGCTTGCCGAAAAGATAGAGATCCAGATCGCCTATACGATAGGCGTGGCAAAACCTGTTTCCGTCATGGTCGACACCCAGGGGACATCGAAGATACCGCCGGACAAGATAGCCGAAATCGTGAACGAGCTCTTTGACCTCAGGCCGAGGAAGATCATCGAAAGGCTCGACCTTCTGAAACCCGTCTACAACCAGACAGCATGCGGTGGCCATTTCGGGCGAAACGAGCCGGGATTTACCTGGGAACGCCTTGATATGGTCGAAGAGATCAGGAAGAAAGCAGGAATCTAAATACAGCAGTCAGCGATCAGCCATCAGCGATCAGCCATGAAGCATGATTTTGCTTCGTTTTTACGGGTCTCCTGAAAGCTGACTGCTGATAGCTAATAAGCCAGGAGAGGTTAAAATGGATTACGATGTGAAGGATATAAAACTTGCCGAGCAGGGCATGGAAAGGATCGAATGGGCAGGGCGGAGAATGCCTGTCCTGAAAAAGATCAGGGAGAGGTTCGCCAAAGAAAAGGTGCTGAAAGGGGTAAGGATCGCATGCTGCCTCCACGTCACCACCGAGACGGCAAATCTTGTGAGGGCACTCAAGGAGGGCGGCGCCCAGGTCGCGCTGTGCGCTTCAAATCCGCTCTCCACGCAGGACGATGTCGCGGCGGCGATCGTAAAGTATATGAAGATCCCCACGTTCTCGATAAAAGGTGAGAACGACGAGCAGTATTACACCCACATCATGAAGGCCCTTTCGTTCATGCCGAACATCACCATGGACGACGGCGCCGACCTGGTCGGGGCACTTCACATGATAGCCCTGGAGCGGTACGACGCTCTCCACCCGGTGATCAAGAAATGGGTGAAAAGACTGACCGCGGCAGAAAGGGGCAAGCTTGTTGCCGGCGTGTTCGGCTCCATGGAGGAGACGACGACCGGCGTCATACGCTTAAAAAGCATGGAAAAGGAAGGGGTCCTCTGCTTCCCCGTCATCGCCGTTAATGACGCGCAGACGAAGCACATGTTCGACAACCGGTACGGGACAGGACAAAGCACCGTCGACGGCATCCTGCGCGCTACCAACATCCTCTTCGCAGGCGCAACCTTTGTCCTGGCGGGATACGGCTGGTGCGGCAAGGGCGCCTCCATGAGGGCAAAGGGGCTTGGCGCCCATGTGATCGTCACGGAGGTCGACCCGCTGAGGGCCCTTGAGGCGCATATGGACGGCTATGAGGTCATGTCCATGGAAAAGGCCGCACCCATCGGCGATATATTCGTTACCACCACCGGCGATATCAACGTGATCAGGAGGGAGCACTTCAACAAGATGAAGGACGGGGCGATCGTGGCGAACTCGGGCCACTTCAACGTGGAAATAGAGATAGGCGCGCTGGAGGCGATGAAGAAGAAAAAGAGAAAGATCCGCGGACACATCGATGAATATACCCTTGGCGACGGCAGGAAGATATTCCTTCTCGGCGAAGGCAGGCTCGTCAACCTTGCCTGCGCTGAAGGCCACCCGTCGGATGTCATGGATATGAGCTTCGCGAACCAGTCGCTCTGCTCTGAGTTCATGTGGAAGAAGGGAAAGAAGCTCGAGAAGAAGGTCTACTCTGTGCCGCAGGAGATCGATAAGAACGTTGCAATGCTGAAGCTCAGATCGTCGGGGATCACCATAGACAAGCTGACTGAGGAGCAGAAGAGGTACCTCGCCTCCTGGGAAATGGGAACATGATAAAGCTTCTCGTTGCGGGCACCGTCGCATACGATTCCATAGAGACGCCTTTCGGCAAGGCGGAAAATGTCCTCGGTGGCTCTGCGCTCCATTTCACCAATGCGGCGAGCTTCTTCGCCGACGTGGGCATCGTGGCTGCCGTGGGGAGAGATTTCAAGCTCAGTGAGATAGAGTTCCTGAAGGAGCGGAACGTCGACATGTCGGGCCTCGCCATTGACGAGGGGAAGACGTTCCGGTGGGAGGGGAAGTACGGCTACGACCTCAACCAGGCCATCACCCTCAAGACCGAGCTCAACGTGATCGAGACCTACAGACCCCATATCCCCGAGGGCTTCCGCGACGCCGACTTCCTGTTCCTCGCGAATATCGACCCTGACCTTCAGGCCCACGTGATCGACCAGGTAAAGTCTCCCACGGCCATCGTCCTCGACACGATGAACTTCTGGATCGAGCACAAGTACGATCGGCTCATGGACGTGATCAGGCGCGTTCACATGCTCGTCATCAACGAGGCGGAGCTCCGGGAGATCACAAAAGAGCACAGCCTTGTGAAGGGCGCCAGAAAGATCATCGACCTGGGCCCCACCTGCGTTGTAGTGAAGCGCGGGGAGTACGGCGTCTTCATGATGAACAGGGACGAGGTCTTCCTCGCTCCGGCCTTTCCGCTGGAAGACGTCTTCGACCCCACCGGCGCCGGCGATACCTTCGCGGGCGGCTTCATGGGCTACCTCGCGAACATCGGCGATGCCTCGTCGGAGACGATCAAGCAGGCGATCGTCATGGGGACCGTGATGGCCTCCTTCAACGTGGAGGACTTCAGCATCAACAGGATCAAGAGGCTGGCCTACGAAGAGATCAGGGAGCGCTACACCGCATTCAAAGGGTGCATGAACTTCGGGGAGTGCAAGCTCTGATAAAGGCAGTCGATGGTCGATAGTGAATAGCCGGAAACCCTTAACGATCTGCCAATCATTCTCTGTTTTGAAGAAGGGTATCGAGCGGACTTTTCGGGGCGTTTGCCATGTTCCTCATGGCGTGGGTATAGAACCTCTTTGCCCGGTCGAGATATGTCCTTTCCGTGCTGTAGGAGTAATGCTTCACCCTGATGAGCCGCTTCATCTCGTTAAGGATCGATGCGCCGTCAGTGCCCACTCTTTCTTTATCCGGCAAAACCTTTAGCCTGTCGCCGCCCTTGAAGCGGTCAAGATACAACAAAAGTGCGCCTTCGGCCTGACGCACCTGCCAGTCAGTGACGTTCCTGTCGGCCCTTAGCGTATCGATGAAATCAAAATGGTCCTAAACATCTTAACAGATATTTTTATTGTCTTTTTTTGGAACAGTGTATAATAATTGGAATAACAAGTTGGTATATTTAGTGTTACCCAAAAAAGAAATTCTACTTGTACGGTAATACGTTATTGGTTATAATATTACAAAACTACTATCGATGGAGGCAACGTATGGAAGCTGTTAAAATTTCTCCTAAATTTCAGGTTGTAATCCCAAAGAAACTCAGGGATGCACTGCAACTATCACCCGGGCAAAAGATTCAGATGGTTGTTTTTGGCAATCGAATAGAGATGATCCCTCTAAGGCAAATCTCGGAAATGAAAGGTTTTCTTAAAGGAATAAACACAACCGTAGAAAGAGAATCAGATAGACTATGAACATAATCGACTCTTCCGGATGGCTTGAGTTTTTCTCAGATGGACCGAATGCTTCTTTCTTCTCTGGCCCTCTTCAACATGCGGATGATATTCTTGTCCCTTCAATAACAATCTATGAAGTGTTTAAGGTTGTTCTCCGGCAGCGTAATGAATCCGATGCTTTGCAATCAATTGCTGTTATGCAGCAAGGTTCTGTTGCAGACCTCACGGCAAACATTTCTATGCTTGCAGCAAAAATAAGCATTGACTATCATTTGCCAATGGCGGACAGCATAATACTGGCAACAGCATGGCTATACAAAGCAACTATATGGACACAAGATTCTGACTTTAAGGGAATCGATGGGGTTCAGTATATTGAGAAAAATGGATAACAATCCGCTGGAGCCAATCGACAACAAAGAGGCGTGTTGCCTCTGGCTCAGCTTTTCGTTATCCTCAAAATAAATAAGCAATCTATGGTTGCACTATGCAACATTACGATGTATAATGACAACATGTTGCAACATAATCATTTGGAGGAGCAATCATGGCCACAGCAGTAAGAATATCCGAAAAACTTGTAGATGAGGCAAAAAGATTTGGGCGGATTGACCACAGATCTTTAGCCGGTCAGATTGAACATTGGGCGCGTATGGGCAAATGCGCCGAAGAAAATCCTGACCTCCCATATTCTCTCATAAAAGAAATCCTGATTGGGCTTGACGAGCTAGATGAGAAAGAGAAAACCGAATATAAGTTTGGATAGGTCGGTATGAATATTTACCAGTCACGTTCGTTCGAGAAAAAAGTAAAAAAGATGTCGAAGACCGAAAAAAACACACTGGATCGGGCAATCAGGAGAATATCGGAGAACCCGAGCATTGGTGAAGAAAAGAAAGGTGACTTGAAAGGTGTATTCATACATAAATTCAACCTTAAAACAACCCGGTATTTGCTTGCTTATCGAAAAGTTGGCGGTGATCTGGAACTTGTTATGATCGGACCTCACGAGAATTACTATCGAGACTTGAAGCAATATCTAAAGGACCGATAGTACGGGTTAGAACAGGATAACAACTTGATGGAGCCAACTCGTTGCACCCGTAGCTCATCATGGCGTTAGCCTAAATAAAATGATAAAATGAATGTCCGAATAAAACAAAAACATATTATGAAATTGAGATTTTTTGTTCTGCCTATATTCATCGTGATTGTGTTTGCCTGTACTACTGTCCCGACAAAAACCTATGAAGAAACAGTCTCCCAATGGAAATCTTATAAGGACGTGGATAAATGGATGAGGTCGAATTTTTCATTCGATAAAAAACGAGCAAAAGAGTCAGCGGGCAAATCTCAGGCTACTCCTCGATCGCCTGAAGAAACATTCATACTTAAGTCCGGCGTATGCTTCGATTCAGCCTATTTCTTAAAAGATGCGCTGAATCGGATTGCTCCATCTTATAAGGCTAAAGTGGTAAAAGTTGAGGTTAGTCCTTTCCCCGCTTTTTTTCACGATTTTGTATGCTCTTTTAATAAAGAGGGAAAACTCTTCATCATGATGCAATATGGATCCATATTCAGCAATATGGTCGGGGTTCACGGTCCATTCAATTCCCTTGACGAATTCAAGAGGTATTACGAAAGCAATCATCCAAGAGCCAGAGAAGGTTTGGAGGTGGTGAGGGTGATTGATGTTGATTAAAGCCTTACTGATTTCCGGTTGTCGGACTCGGTCGTGAGGGCAGCCAATCAACTGCAAAGATCCAAGACCTTTTTGAATATTGCTTTCAGAAGGGTATCCATTATGAACCAAAATGATTACCGCCTGACAAGTCAATCAAAGCGCCGGGTGGTGGCCCCGTCGCTTTTTAGCAGAGGTCAGTTCCCCATTCGACGTACCAGGCTTGAGCAAAAGCATTTCCAGACAGGAAATACTGGAAGCAATCAGTGAATCAAGAGAAGGGTCATAGCCAGTCGTTTGGGCCGATCGCTGACGCCCGGCTCAACTCATCATTAGACATTTAGAAGGAGGGAATAGCATGGAGAGGAGACGTGTCGGTATAGTGTTATTTGAGAACATAGAGGTTCTCGATTTTTGCGGTCCTTTCGAAGTCTTCTCCGCCGCCCGCCTCAATGAAGAAAGGCGACGGGAAGAGCCGTCGCCGTTTGAGGTGCTGTTGGTCGCAGAGAAAAACGGCCCTGTAGTTACAACCGGAGGCATGAAAGTTATTCCCGACCATACATTCGAGAGTTGTCCAAAGTTAGAAATTCTTGTCGTACCCGGTGGTTGGGGTACCCGCAAAGAACTGAAAAACCCGGCGATGCTCAACTGGTTGCGTATCCGTGCCTTGGAGGTTGAAACCCTCACATCGGTCTGCACCGGTTCAATGCTTCTTGGGTTTGCCGGATTGCTTGACGGGCGCCACGCAACAACCCACTGGCGCTCGCTCGATTGGATGCGTGAATCATTTCCAACAGTAAGGGTTGCGCATGACAAGCATGTTGTCGAAGACGGGCGGATATTCACGTCCGCAGGCATTTCGGCGGGGATTGATATGGCACTCAAGGTTGTCGCTCGTTATTACGGTGAAGCTATTGCGCGGGCTACAGCCAAACATATGGAGTATCCATACCCTGACAATAATGCTCGAAGAGTTAAATTCTAAGCCTAATAATCGGCTCCACCGGATCGCCGAAAAAATCGGCTCACGGCGTGTCTTAACGTTGGGCATAAAAATATTGAAGATTTGTATGGTGGCTACACTGTATCGTGTTGCCCCTGCCGCATCCTCCTCCGCAAGCAGGCTCATAGGGGGTCAGGTCATAAATTTAGCCCCAGGGGGTTGAAAAGAGCGGATATTGAAATTCTATGAGATAGGGCTCATCCCATCTCATGCCTTGCAATATCTTTTTAAGACCCTCTGCCGAGCCGGTCCTTTTCGCCTTTATGTCAAAGGCCCTGGCTATCTTTACAAAATCAGGGTTGACGAGGTCCATTGAGCCTTTTTTGCCGTATCTTTTCCTCATCATATCCTCAAGCGTGCCAAAGCATCCGTTGTTATACACAAGGATCACTACAGGGATGTTGTATTTTTTCATGGTGGAGAGCTCACTTATGCCGGGAAACGCCCCTCCGTCCCCGCATATACCCAGGCAGGGGCGGTCAGGCGCTCCTGCTTTTGCCCCTATTGAGGCCGGCAGCCCGTAGAAGATTGGCGAGATCCCCCTCGGCATTAAAAATGTCCGTTGTCTGTAGACGGGAAAATAGTACTCGGCCCAATAGGAGATGAGGCTCAGGTCCCATATGGTGACCGTGTCCTCCGGTATGGCATCCCTTACCGCCTCTATGATCCGGAGCCCTTCTTCTCTTTTTCGCAAAGCCCTTCTCTCGCGCTCCTGTTCTTTTTTCAGCCGGTCCAGGTCCCAGTTGAATCTCCTTTTGCTGAACAGCTTGTCGAATGCGCCGAGAAGACCTTTCAAATCATGAGAGGCGCCGATCGCCGTGGGGTAATTCTTCCCGAGCCACCTGTCGTCTATGTCTATATGTACAAGCTCTTCTATCTTGACGCCCCTTCTTTTCGCATCAACATCCCGCAGCCGTGTGCCGACGGCTATCACAACATCGGCCTCCCCCAGAATTTTCTTTACTATCCCTTTTTGTATGACATTGCCGAAGCTGCAGGCCAGCCTCTCATCGATGATGCCCTTGCCTCCCGTGGTAGTAAAAAAGGGCATGGAGGCGCGCATGCAGAGCGGCCCCAATATCTCCCTTGCGTGATCGAACATGACCGATTTGCCGCATATCAGGAGAGGCCTTTCCTTGTCTCGCAGGAGAGAGCTCATTCTCTCCATGGTGTCTTTGAGCTGCGCGCCGCTTTGTTGCGTTGAACGACCTTCATATCCTGCGCTCGACGGCAAGCCTTTATCTGTGGACGGTTTTCCAGCAGGGACCTCTTTATCGAGGAATATGAATGGTATGGATATCACTACAGGGCCCTTTCTGTCCGTTACCGCTGTCCTGTAAGCCTCCTCCAGAGCAGGGACAAGGCCTTGCAGGGACGATACGTAAAAGGTCTTCTTTGTAAAGTACCTGAATATGTTCTCAGGCTCTGCAAGCTCGTGGAGCACGCCTCTGCCGTGTTCAGCCCTGTTTGTGTCGATGTGTACGACAATAAGCGGTGAATCGTCGCCGTAGGCCTCCATGCAGCCCGATACAACATTACCCAGGCCCGGACCGGGAGTGATAAAAATAACCCCGGCCTTATCTGCAGCCCGCGAATAGCCCTCAGCCATGTAGGCGATATTCGACTCGTATCTTCCCATAAAGACGTTGATGCCGTATGAGACGAACGCCTCGTCAAGGGAAAGCGTTTGAATGCCCGGCAGATAGAAAATATCATTGATATTATTTTGTTTTAAGAATTTTGCTATTTCAAAATTAGCACGCATTACATCACCCCCCTGTCCATTGTAACATAATTAAAAAGATATTTATAAAATATGTTTCTGCAAGAGATCGTATCAGTTGGATACTGAATACCGTATAGCCCACGGTATGTCGAACGCGATAATGCTCCCGCATGTTATGAAATTTAACCTCAACGGCAACCTCGAAAAGCATGCAAGGATAGCTGTGGCAGGATATCTCAAGGACAAATGGGGCAATGTCGGGATCGAGCATATCGTCTAAGGGCGTGAAAGAGTTTCTCCACGGGAACGGCGGCAGGAGTTAACGCGCCGGTCAATTCATTACTTGTACACCAATACAGGACACGTGCCCGGGGCAAGGGCAAACAACACAACGTTGTGCAATAAGACAATGGCGTTCGAGTAAAAGATATCGAACGCTTTTTTTATTTTATAAACAAGTGAGATGCGGGCGTCTTCGAACCGATGACGGTTTCAAGACGCCTTTTTCATTTTATGACAGGGAGGAGGTGACAGATCGTTCGGCGTCAGGCAGCAACATTTTGTCATTCAAACAGGAGGTTCCAGATGAAGCTTATTAAAATTTTTATGTGTATGGTGTGTCTGCTATGCTGCATTACAGTGACCAGTCTTTTTGCCGAAGAGGCAAGGTCGCCGGAGGCCGGGGCGCCGGAGAAGGCGCCCGAAGAGAAGGTGACCGGCAGCGTCACCCTTGGAGTATTCAATAAATATGTTTTCCGTGGTTATGAACTAAGCAGGGGCAGCTTTGTGGTGCAGCCGGCCGTTACCGCCTCTTTCAAAGGCTTTTCGGCCAACTACTGGGGCAACGTGGACAGCAACTCCCATGATACGCAGTCCTACTTTCCGAGCGCCTCTGATAAGGACGGAAGGAAGTGGTTCAACGAGACAGACCTGACCCTCAGCTACACCCGCGCCCTTGACAAGCTCTCCCTCACCGGCGGGTATATTTACTACAACACAAAGTATACCAATGAGACCGAGGAGCTCTTCGTCAGCGCAACATACGATATCCTTACAAAGCCAACCCTGGCTATCAACCAGGACATCGCGGAGTATACCGGCACTTACATAAATCTTTCCTTCTCCCATTCGGTTCCCGTGTACAAGGGTGTGACCCTTGATCTCGGTGCGTCAGCCGGCTATTTTATCGGACAGAATAGGTACTGGAAGACATATGAAGCAGCCGAGGAAGCATATACGGGATCGAAATACAAAGGGTTCCACGACGGCATGATAAAGGCGGGGTTCACCATTCCCTTGACAAAAGCCGTCTCATTCCAGCCGGTTGCACAATACTGGTTTCCGCTGTCGGGCGACGCGAAGAAGAAGATCGGTGCCGTTTCGTATAACCCCAACGGATACCTAGGCACCGTCTTTGTGGGAGGCGCAAATCTTACCTTCAGCTTCTGAGCGCGATTTCGGATAAAAAATATAAACACAAGGGCAGCGATGAAGGCAACATGAGAACAAAGCGGCAAGGCGCTGTAAATGGACAAAGACATGTCGTGCAATCAATGTCCCGACGGAGCAGCTTCAAATATTACCCATTTTATGCATAGCGTGAAATGGGTAATATTCTGGCGATACGTGGGGCAAGTTAACATCTTGGCGCCTTTATGTAATTTCATTGCATTTTTGAGAGGTTTGGAGGAAGATTGAAAGATCAGCACGGTCAATCAAGGGAGGTCTTTCTGCCGGATGAGCGAATGTCGTCTCATCGACCATGCGAGTCTATGAGGAGGTATTGATCGTGTTCAGAGCGCTTGCAGCATTCCGTTGCGCCTCCTTTCTTGTGATCTCCATCCTTCTTGTATGTACACAAACTATGGGTGGATCATCCCTGCCGGTTCATCCCCTCCAGGCAGTGGTTGTCCTGACCGAGTCCTGGGGTTCTGCGGAAGCCTCGCTTCAGTTGTTCGAACGGGAAAGCGCACAGGCACCCTGGAGGGCGGTCAACGAAGCGTCTGCCGCAGTGGTCGGCCGCAATGGTCTGGGCTGGGGCATCGGCCTTAATGACGCACCGTCACCGAGCACGGCCCCTGCAAAGGTGGAAGGCGACGGAAAAGCGCCCGCCGGGATCTTCCTTCTGGGCTTCGCCTTTGGCTATGCACCCCCCGACGAGGCCCTGTGGATCAACCTTCTGTACCGGCAAGCCACAGCGTCATTACAGTGCATAGATGATGTGGATTCGGAATTCTACAACCAGGTCCTGGATGCCTCCAACACCCCTATCCGGTGGAAAAGCCATGAAGAGATGCTCAGGAAAGACGGGCTGTATAAGATGGGAATATTTGTCGGCCATAACGCCCATCCGCCGATACCCGGGAGAGGATCGTGCATCTTTATCCATATCTGGAAGGCGGCATCCCGGGGAACGGCCGGATGCACGGGAATGGCAGAGCCTGACCTGCAGGCGGTCCTGCGATGGCTCAATCCGGCCAGGACCCCGGTGCTTGTGCAGCTGCCCCGTTCAGAGTACGAACGCTATCGGGAGGCCTGGGGTTTGCCTTGAGCATGAACGGAACCGTACTTCTTTAGAGGAGGTACATCTCTTCTGCCTTCCGGAGCAGCTGCTCCCGGAACTTAGGGTGTGCCAACCCGATGATTGCCAACGCCCTTTCCCTTGTCGATCTTCCCTTCAGGTTGGCCACGCCATATTCCGTAACCAGATAATGTGTGTCCGTACGGGGGGTTGTTATCGTAGCCCCCTGCGGAAGACGATCAACGATCCTCGAGATGTTCCCATTGTCGGCAGTAGCATAAAACGCAAGGATCGATTTGCCTTCCTTCGCATCAAAGGCGCCCCGTACAAAATCCAGTTGGCCACCTGTGCCGCTGTATTGACGGCCGTAAAGGAATTCGGCGTTGCATTGGCCCGTAAGATCAACCTCCAGTACGGCATTGATGGAGATCATCCGGTCGTTCTGCGCAATGACCGACGGGTGGTTTGTGTAGGATACGGGATAGCTCTCCATGGCCGGATTGTTGTCCATGAATTCAAGCATCTCCTCGTCGCCTATGGCAACGGTGAAGATATGTTTTCGGGGATGCAGGTTTTTCCGTGTCCCTGTAATGACTCCCTTCTTGATGAGGCGGACCATTGCAGGTCCAAAGATCTCTGTATGGATGCCAAGTTCTTTATGGCCTTCCAGATACGCTGTCACTGTGTTCGGAAGGGCTCCGATACCGAGCTGCAGGCAGCCGCCGTCCGGGACCATCTCTGCAATGGCCCTTCCGATGATCTCATCCTCCGGCCTGGGGTCAGCGCTTGGCAGGGTAAAGACCGGCTCATGGTTCTCAACGATCGCGTCCACCTCTGAAATATGGATAGAGGAATCGCCGAAGACCCGCGGCATAAAACGGTTCACCTCGACGATAAGCACCCTGGCTGCGCGGGCCGCAGTAGAGGTAAAGTCGTTTGTCGTACCTAAGGAGAAGTACCCGCTCTTATCGATAGGAGAAACCGTGGTCACACAAACATCAACGCCAATGAATTCAGTGAGGAGTCTCGGTACTTGGTGGAAATGGTTGGGCACAAAGCTGGCAAGGCCGGTATTGACAAGCCCCCGCTCACCGGTACTGACAAATTGGGAATAAACATCCACGCAGTCCATCAGGTCCACGGCAAGTATGGTCTCGCAGGCATGCTTCAGCGGGAAACCTGAAAAAACCCTCAACCGTTTCAAATCTCCTGCCCTAAGCCTGTCTGCGATCGCCCTGAGTAGCGCCGGAGGTTCTGCCAGCCCAAAGCCATGGACCACCATGTCGCCATCCCTTATGGTCGCCATGGCCTGCTCCGGCGTAACAAGCTTCTCCTGATATTCATGTTCATACATAGCCAACCCCCTTATTAAGCGCTCATAACAATACTCTTTCTGGCCCTAATGTTCCGATCATGGCCACTACTCACCATTCAGGTATTCACGTTACTGCCGATTCGACGGTAACCCGTTTGTTTGTTGCGTCGAGCGCGGCGGCGGCACCGAAGGGTATGGTGAGCTTGCTGCGCACGTGGCCGAACTGCAGACCGTAGATGCAGGGTATCTTGAGGGGAACGATCCGTTCACGTATGATATCGAGAAGCGTCACGCCATACTTTGAGTAGTTGTCACGGGCAGTGTAGCTACACTGCGGAAACGTGCCGAATACAATGCCCCGCGCCTGCGCGAGCTTCCCCGCCTGTGTAAGCTGTGTCAGGTACCGGTCGATCCTGTGCGGCTTCTCATCGATGTCCTCGAAGAAAAGGATCGCATCCCGTGTGTCGATCTCGTATGGAGTTCCAAGGGACGCAACAACGATGGAAAGGCAGCCGCCTGTCAGCCTTCCTTCTGTCTTGCCGGGAACTATGGTTACCATCTCTTTTCTGGCGGGATTCTTGAGCTCGGTCTCTCCTCTGGTGTTCGTGAGCATGGTAAGGAAACTTTCCCTGGCATAGCCGGTCATCTGCTTCCCGAAGTCCGTCGACACCATGGGGCCGTAGAATGTTGCCAGCCCTGTTTCCTGCAATATCGCTGTCTGCAGAGCCGTTATGTCACTGTAGCCTACAAATATCTTGGGGTACCTCGCAATGGCAGAAAAATCGATATACGGGAGTACCTGCGCGGTGCCGCAGCCGCCGCGCACGCAGATGATGGCCCTGATCGATCGATCCCGGAATGCACCGTTTATATCCGCTGCCCGCGCCTTTGCGTCGCCCGCAAACAGGAGGCGCCTGTCGTTGACATGCCTGCCCGGCACAACATGGTAGCCCATTGCATCCAGGACGGCCCTGCCCTTCTCGTAGTATATCTTTGTCATCGAGGGAGATGCCGGCGAAACAACGCAGACACGGTCCCCCTCGCGGAGCCTTGCAGGCTTTATGGTCTTTTTCTTTTCTGGCCGTGGCATATTATCCCGCTACCTGGCAACTATCTATGCGAATGTAACACAGCAACCTGCTTGCATTCAATATTCTTTTTTCGTTACAATGTCACGGAAGCTTACGGTGCGTTCAATTGGCTGAGAATGAGATACTCCTCTTGCATCTCGGCGGGCTCGGAGATGTCTGCCTCTCCGAATCCGTATTCTTATCGCTGCGCAATCATTTCGGGGATAACATTGTCGCCGTCGGCACAAAACGGTTCTTTCGCCTGTTCCCGGCGGAATATTTCCTCAGGATACATGGCGTCGAATCCCGGCACTGGCTATACCTTTTCTCGAAGGAGCCAATGGACATACGGTGGAAACGCGTTATCTTTATCGGCAAGGACAGGCAGGGCGATCTGAGGAGGCGCTGGCAGGAGATATCTCTCGACCCGGTGATCTTTATAGATATGTACCCTGACAAAGCTGTCAGCTATCAGCAGTCAGCCTTCGGCACACCAAACGATGAAAATGAAAAAGTGCATGTTGAGGAGTACCAGCTTGCGCAGCTTGCGCAATTCGCCATAGAGGCCGTCAAAAAAGAGATACCACGGCAAAGATCGCCACGGGCAATACTGTACCCGGAAAGAGGCTTTGAAAAGGAGAAGTGGGAGCCCGAACACTTCATGACACTCTATCGATCCCTGCGTTCAAAGGGCATTCAGGCGCACATGATGGTGCCTGCCGGCCTGCAGACAGACGTGGAGGAGGCGGTGCGCATTGACGATCTTAACGACGTCTGGAGCTTTTTTAAAGGTGGCGGCATCTTTGTCTCCAACGACTCAGGCATGGCGCACCTTGCGGGCGTCTCCGGCCTTTTCACTATTACCATATTCACGGATTACGATCCCCGCGTCTGGCATCCGAGGGGGTCCAATATATCGCTTCAGCGCGGCGTTGATCTGTTTGGTTGCAATACCATAGAAAAGATCATCCTCGATAACCTCTGACACCTGTCAACCATCAGCTTTCAGCCGTCAGCTTTCAGCTTAAATCTTAAAGCCTTTTTGTTGTTTTAGCTGATAGCTGATGGTTGACTTTAAGGATTGTCATGGCAGACTCTTAATGTTACAATGACCTCATGACCTTCATAGCGGACGTTTATTTAAGCGAGATACTGAAGAAGGACGTCATCAATCAGTACGGCAGAAAGGTGGGCAACCTTTGGGATCTTGTTATCGTGCCTGGCGTTAAATTCCCGAGCGTTACCAAGCTTGTCATCAAAGACAAAAACCATTTTTTTGAACTCCCGGTTGAGCACCTCAACCTTTTTAACAGGTTTGTAATCACGGCTCACACGATGGAAGCAAAGCATCGTTCTTACATCTATAACGAAAGCGACATACTGGTAAAAAAAGACATCCTTGATAAGCAAATACTCGATGTTAACGGGGCAAAGGTTGTCAGGGTCAACGATCTGAAGCTCGGCGATGTGGATGGAAACATCTGCGTCCTTGGCATAGACGTCGGTCTGAACGGCATCCTCCGAAGGATAGACGGCGGCAGGTTGCTCCAAAATGCCATGACACTTTTCAATAAACCCATCAAGGAAAACATAATTAACTGGAATTTTCTGCAGACCATCGACCCCGATCTGCGAAATCTGACATTAAATGTGGCAAGAAAACAATTAAGCAACCTCCACCCTTCAGACCTCGCGCAGATCCTGACCCAAATCCCCCCCGAACAGGGAACCGCGATACTCTCATCGGTAGACGAAGAACTGGCCGGGGAAGCGCTCCACGAGGTTTCAACAGAGGTACGGGAAAAGCTCTTAAATGAGATGGACAAAGAGACGATCTCGGACATCCTTGAAGAGATGCCCCCCGATGAGGCAGCCGACATACTGGGTGATATGCCCGAAGAGGCCTCTGAAGAGCTCCTCTCCCTTATGGAAAAAGAGGAAGCTGAAGAGGTAAAAGACCTCCTGAGCTATGAGGACGATACGGCCGGTGGTCTCATGACCAGTGAATTTTTGGATTTTCTGCCCGACACGACGGTTGACGAAACCCTTTCAAACATGAGACTACTGGTGCCTGATGTGGAATTCATCTATTATATATATATAGTCGACGCAGACGACCATCTTCTTGGCGTCGTCTCTCTGAGAAGGCTTTTAACGAGCCCCCTGGATGCAAAACTCGGAGACCTGATGACTCTTAATGTCAAATACGTCTACCTCGATGCGAATAGAAAGGAGGTGGCGGAGCTTATTTCAAAATATGACTTTATCGCAATACCGGTGCTCGACGAGCACGATGCTCTTAGCGGCGTCATCACCGTCGATGATATCATCGACCTCTTTGTCCCGAACCCTACGCGGAGGAGGAGAGGTCTAAGAAGAAAATAACCAGATACGACAGGACTCTTAAGTCGTGAGGCGAGGAAGCCCGGCCGTATCATTCCCCCTCACCCTGCCCTCTCCCGCAAAGGGGAGAGGGGACAATGTTATCCCCCAAGCACTGCTGAGGAAGCCCGGCGCGGATGCTTATTCTGATTGAAAATCAGGCTTCAATTATTTCAATCCGAACAGCGCCGGCAGGGACGTGGAGAGCGAAGGAAAGAGCATTGTGATAAGAAGCGCTACGAGCATGATCCCGATAAACGGCGCGATTGACCGCGAGATCCTTTCCAGTGAGATGTCCGCAATGTTGGCGATAACATAAAGGTTGACGGCTACCGGCGGGGTTATCTGACCGATGGCAAGGTTCATTGTCATGACCACTCCGAACCATACCGGGTCCCACTGGAAGTGCTTCATGATGGGTAGCAGGATGGGGAGAAATATGTAGTATATCGATATTGCATCCATGAGCATGCCGGCGATAAAGAGCACCACGTTGACGAGGAGCAGGATCACAAAGGGGTTCGATGACATCGAAAGGAGGTATGACGAGGTCTTGTCCATTACGCCGAGCGTCGATCCCGTCCAGGAAAAAAGTCCTGCAAAGGCAACTATGAACATGATGACTGCCGACGAAAGCGTAGCGTCTCTGAAGATCCCGTAGAGCATAGGTAAGGTTAGACTCCTGTATACGACAAGCCCAAGAAAGAGTCCGTAAAAGACCGCAACGACCGCTGCCTCTGTGGCCGTGAATATCCCTCCGTATATGCCGCCCAGGATTACTCCGGGTGCGGCAAGCCCCCACACCGCCCCCTTGAATGCATCCCAGATCTCCCTGCGGTTCCCCCACCGTTCTCCGTGCCATCCGCGCCTCTTTGCGATGAAGACCGAAGGGATCGTGAGAAGGAGGGCGGCGATTATCCCAGGAACGACGCCTGCGGCAAAGAGCGCAGGGACAGAGGTGCTGGCTATCACTCCGTATATTATGAAGGCGATGCTCGGGGGAATAACGATCGCCAGGGAGCCCGACCCCGCGATCAGCGCCGAAGTGAACCCCTTGTCGTATCCCATCGCGACCATGGCGGGGAACAAGATCGTACCGAGCGCCGCAGTGTCGGCCGGACCTGATCCGGAGATGCCGGCAAAGATGACGCCGACGATGATCGTGACAATGGCAAGCCCGCCGGGGATGGGCCCTACCAGGAGGCTGATAAACCGTATCAACCTCCTGGAGATACCGCAACGGTCGAGAATGAGGCCGGCAAGGATAAAAAAGGGCAGGGCAAGCAACTGGAACTTTGCTATGTTCGCATAAAAATTCGGGGACAGCACCTGGATGCCGAGATTGTATTTCCATATCAATGCTATTGCGGTAAAACCGAGCGATGTCGCAACGGGAATGCCGAGAAGGAGAAGGGCAAGAAAAAGGACAAAGAAGACGATGACCGGCTCCATCAGCCCTTTCCCCCCATCAGTTCCTTCCAGGCCGCCTCGATAACGCGCAGAATGACGAGGATGCCGCCCGCCGGCATGGCAAGGGTGTATAGCCAGTGAGGGATGTTCAGCGCCTCCGTCATCGTGTCGAGCGATATCTCGACCCTGATCTGCACAACGCTGAACCAGATGAGCGCGGAAACGGTGAATATTGTCAGGATCGACGCAAGGGGCAAGAGGATATTCTTCCCGAGGTTGGGAAAACGAATGGAGAGGAGATCAAAGCCCAGGTGGATCTTTCTCCTGAATCCTGCCGCGGCGCCGAGCATGGTGAGCCACACGAGGCATGCTACCTCAACCTCTTCCGTGAATGCAAAGGAGTACTGTATGAAGTACCGCGTGATGACATTGACGAATGCCAAAAGAGACATAATAACGAGGAGGACAACGCAGGTTGCCTCCTCGAAATGTTCATAGATCTTTTTCAGCATTGACCGTTATTTTTTCGGAGCCTTTGGTTTTGGCGCCGGCTTTGCCGCTCCCTTCACCGCCTTCTGGATCTCCTTTTCCGCCATGGCGACGAGATCGGTCCCTATCTCTTTCGCCCATTTGTCATAAACGGGCCTCGTTTTGTCTTTGAAGGCCTTTACCTGCTGGGGCGTCAGGACGGTAACGTCCATACCGTTCTTCTTGAGCGCATTGAGCGTCTCCATGCTTCCTTCCAGCCCCTCCCTGGCGCCTTTCTTCTGCCATGCGACGGTCTCGTCAGCGGCCTTCTTGATCGCCTCTTTGTCCTGAGCGGAGAATCCGTCCCACACATCCTTGCTAACGCCAAGGATCAGCGGATCGATGGCATAATGCCAGATCGTTGCATATTTGTGGACCTGCCAGAGCTTGTTTGGGATGATGACGGAAACGACGGGGTTCTCCTGGCCATCGACGGTTCCCTGCTGGAAGGCAGAAAGGGCCTCTCCCCAGTTCATGGAAACGGGATTTGCCCCCATGGCCTTGAAGGTATCGATGAAGATGGGTGAACCGACAACCCTTACCTTCAAGCCATCCAGATCCCCCGGCCTTTTGACCGCCTTTTTGCTGTTCGTCAGCTCCCTGTAGCCGTTTTCGGCCCAGCCGAGCCCCACGACGCCTTTTTCCTCGATGATCTTGAAGAGGCGTTTTCCCACCTCTCCGTTCTCAACGGCATCGAGGGCCTTGTAATCAGGAAAGAAGAAGGGCATGGAGAAGAGGTTAAGCTCCTTCACGGTCGTTGACCAGTTGATCGTTGACCCCAGGGCAAAATCGATGACGCCCTGCTTCATGAGAAGGAATTCATTCGTCTGCTTCCCCGCAAAAAGCTGTCCGCTGTAGTATGGCTTGATGTTGATGCGGCCGTCGGTATATTTCCTGACGGCCTCAGCGAACCTTGCAGCGCCTTCCCCCCATGGTCCTGCGGGGCCTACGACGATGCTCATCTTGTATTCAGGTTTGTACGTTTGCGCCGAACCGGCCGTTACAAAAAGAAAGACCAAAATAAAAACAACTAGAAAACTCACAGACCTCTTCATCACAGGATACCTCCACTTTTTGATTATATTGTCCACCAAAGGTGGAAATGATCTCCATTATAAAATAAAGACCCAGAAAGTACAATATATGTACAAAATTGAAGGGCAGGATACGCTGCGGGTTACTTCTTCACATCCTTCTTCGTTTCCATGGAATCCATAAGCCTCATAACCTCCCCTGCCTGATGCGAATTGATCCCGTACTGCGATATGGCCTTCTCAAAGTTGCTCCGCGCAAGATCATATCTGCCCATCGCAAGGTAATACCTTCCGAGATATTCAAAACCCTGGCCGTGATCACCCATCCGCCCGCGAATCATTCCGAGCCTGTATAGTATGGCAGGGTAGGCGCTACCGTGAGAAACAATCGCCTTCAGCGTCTCTACAGCCATTTCGCGGTTGCCACTCCCTTCATATGCCTTTGCGAGAAGATACCTGCCGACAGGGTCTTTGCTGTCGCGAAGGGCCTTTATCGCCTCATCGTACCGGTGTGCATTGACAAGCATTTCGCCAAGAAAAAGATGCCTGTAGGGCGAATTAATATGCGATACAATATCTATCGACTCATCCGCCTTGCCTTTCCCTGACAAGACGAGCGATGCCGCATAGGCGTTGACCGGGTCACCCCTGTCCCTCATATACCGGTTGGTCAGAATTTCGTCCATGCCTGGCCCATGCACCTTGCCAAAAAGCTTTGCCCTCACGAGAACATAGGGGAAAAAATCGGTATTGACGGTAACCTTGCTGTCAGGCCACATATTTTCAAGCGTAATGATTCGAGATTCATGGTAGGGGTGCGTTAAAAGATACTGGGGCAAGAACTTATCTCCGCCTATTGTCCTTAGCTTTTTCAGAAAGCTTGCGATACCGAGGCCGCCGTATCCAGCCTTATCCGCTATTGCAGAACCTTCCTTGTCGGCCTCTTCCTCATCCTCCCTGGAGTATTTGAGCGACAATGCCTGGGCCGAAGCGCTCCCTGCCGTTGCCACAGCGCTTCCTGCCTGGTCTCCGACAAGCATGCCGGCGACCAGTGTTGCGATCATCCCGATGTTGATAAATTTTTGTTTTTCCAGTCTCTTCGCGATATGCCTCTTTTTAATGTGCGCAAACTCATGCGCTACGACACCTGCGAGCTCTTCCTCCCTGTCGCACTCTCCTATAAGCCCCGTGGTGATGAAGACGTAACCACCCACTGTCGCGAAGGCATCTACCGTATTCGATTCAATGATGGTCAGCACCACGGGGAAGGGCATGTCGGCAATATCTTCCAGCCGGCTTTTTATCTCCTGGGCGTAGATTGATATGTAGGGATCGTTGTTGATTGTCGCGGACCGCGCCACCTCGGCAAAAACCTCTCTGCCATACTTCTTCTCCTCGCTTACCGTTAATCCGTATGCTGAGCGGGAGAGGAGGGTAGAAAAAAGAAGGAGTGCTATGAAGAACAGGTGCTTATGGTTCATGTGCCTGACTTAACAGGTTTATTTGTTCCCTTTTTGACCACCTTTTTTTTATATTTCTTTTTTGCTGCAAACTTTTTTGCCTTTTTCGGTTTATACGATGAAAGCGATGCGGAAGGTGCCCTCGCCGAACGCAGCTCTTTGTCAGAGGGCAGCCGGTCATAGAGGTTTCCCAGTATCAGTACTGCATCTCCCCAGAGGTCGCGGCTGTTGAGGAGCGCAAGGATGTAAGACCGCCCGTCCTTTTCAAAGGCCCCTACGTAACAGTGTTTCGACTTTCTGGTAAACCCTGTCTTCCCTCCGATGGCGGGATCGAAACAGAAAAGAAACCTGTTGTGGTTCTTGTACCGGACGCTTTTCCGGCTGTCCTGAAAGAAAAAATACTTCTTTGCAATAAGCTCCCTGAATGTATCATTCGTCAGGGCATGCTTGAAGATCAATGCCAGATCGTAGCAGGTTGTGTACTGGCCGTTGACATAAAGGCCTGAGGCATTCTTGAAATGGGTATTGAAGGCCCCGAACTCGTTCGCCCTGTAATTCATCATACGCGCAAAGTTCTCTTCGCTGCCCCCGATATGTTTTGCAAGGGCGTATGCCGCGTCATTTGCAGATTCTATCATTGCTCCGTTCATTAGGTCGATGGCGCTGTATTCTCTTCCCGGCACGAGGTGCATCTTCGAAGCGGGAAGCCTGGCGACTCCTTTGTCGGCAACGATCGTCTCCCCCGTATCGACCTTTTCTATCGCCAACAGCGTTGTCATCACCTTTGTTGTGCTCGCAGGGGCCAGCTTCATGTGGTAGTTTCTGCCGGCGATGATGTCAAAGGACTCTTTTTCAACAAGGATGTATGAATTGGCCGTAATGCCTTCCCCGGCAAAGAGCATCGAAGGAAAGAGGAAAAATAAGATGAAAAGAAGGTGTATCACTATCTTTTTTATATAATATTTTTTCAAATTTGACAAGGGATTTTCAACTAAAATGGACATAGTGTTATAAATTCCTCTATATTTCCCGGTTAACAAAGCGTATTTATTGCAAAATATTTAACCAGATCAAGAGTTGCCAACGACATGCTGCCCTTATAAAGGTTGACATTTTGCTTTCTTATCATTAATATAGATACAAGTAATTATGTTTGAAGATGCCATTGTAAGACGCTACAGTTTTATTGTTCTTCTCTGTGCGTTGCTGTTTCAGCTCTTTTTTGCTGAAGGAGGCGTCTTTGCGTTTGTTAAGATGAAGGGCTCGATCAATTCGTTGCGCGCAGCAATTCAGGAGACTGAGAAGGAGAACACGGCATTACTGCAGGAGTTGCAAAAATTGCAGAAGGACGATCGATACCTCGAGGAGATCGCCCGAAAAAAATACGGGCTTGTTCGGGAAGGCGAGAGGGTATACAGGATTGAACAATGAAATACGAAGGTGCGATCTACAGGCCTCCAAGCGAGGCGGACAGCTTAATACTGCAGGTAACGATCGGCTGTTCCCACAACAAATGTACATTCTGCGGCTCTTTTAAAGAAAAAAAATTCAGGGTACGATCCCTGGAAGAGGTCAAAGAGGATGTGGAAGAGGCAAAACAGTATGCCCGCTACATCCGGAAGGTCTTCATTGCAGACGGCGATGCGCTCATCATCCCGCAGAAGAGGCTCCTTCCCATCGTTCATCTCATAAAGGACTCATTCCCCCGCCTTGAGAGGATAGGTATCTACGGAAACACAAAGTCGATCCTTAAAAAATCTGTTGAGGAGTTGAAGGCTTTAAAAGAGCTTGGCGTCGGCATTATATACCTCGGCGTTGAATCGGGCGACCAGGTTGTCCTTGACAGGGTCTGCAAGGGAACGACCCTCGACAGGACAGCAGAGGCATCCAAAAGGGTAAAGGATGCCGGCATTATCCTTTCCGTCACGGTGCTCCTGGGCCTTGGAGGCACCGAAAGGAGCAGGGTACACGCCGAAGAAACAGGAAAATTCTTAAGCAGGATCGACCCCGACTATGTTGGGGCCTTAAGTGTTATCATCGTCCCAGGCACTCCGCTTGCTGAAGGGGTGAAGAAAGGCACCTTCACGGTTCCCGATCCCTACATGCTCCTTGAGGAGCTTGCGATCATGATCAAAAACACTAACGTAACGCACGCCTACTTTGCTTCTAACCATGCCTCCAATTATCTACCCGTGAAGGCGTGGCTTCCGGAAGAAAAAGATAAGACGCTGAAGGCCATAGAGCATGTTCTCGAAAAACGGGATCCATCCCTCCTGCGGCCGGAATTTATGAGGGCCCTTTAGGTAACGGTCTATGCGCACGCGTGATCATGAACCAGGATTTTTCGATGTGCCCGTGAGGGTGCGCTATGCCGATACCGATAGGATGGGCATCGTCTATTATGGAAATTATCCCATCTTCTTCGAGATAGGAAGAAGCGAGTACATGCGGAAAAAAGGATTCACATACAGGGAGTTCGAAGAGTCGGGCTACCACCTTGTCGTGGTGGGTATGGAAATGAAGTATTACAATACCGCCACATATGATGATCTCCTTATTGTGAAGACAAGGGTATCGGAGCTGAAATCAAGGGGGCTTACGTTCCACTACATCATATACTGTGACGGAAATCTCATTGTTGAAGGCAAAACACGACACGTTTGCGTTAATACGAACAAAAAGCCTGTTCTTATCCCCCAGCATCTTTTCAATATCCTGAGAGATGCCGGCGCCAGATAATATCCTTGTTATCCGGTTGAGCTCCCTCGGGGATGTGCTGATGTGCATGCCTGCGGTGAAGGCGATACGGGAACGTTTTCCTGATGCCCGCATTACGTGGCTTGTCGAAGGGCCTGTCGGTAAACTGCTTGCCTTTCAGACGTTTATCGACAGGGTGATGCTGTTTCCCCGGGCGCGCCTTCAGAGCGGACTGAAGGCCGGAGACCTTCCCGGTGTCGCAGGTGAGATAAAAAATTTTCTCGCGCGCCTGAGAAAAGATCGCTACGATTTCATCGTCGATTTTCACGGCATCATCAAGAGCGCCCTTCTCTCTGCGTGTGCAAGGGGAAGCAGAAAGATCGGCTTCGACGCCATGTACGCAAAAGAGAAAAGCCACCTCTTTTACGGAGAGCGTGTCCGCGGTACGGACAGGAGGATACACAAGGTGGAAAAGAATATGCTTGTAGCGCGTTATCTCGGTGCGGGCGATGCGGCACCCGCGGTGTCGCTCAAGGCGCCTGACGACGCATACAGATATATCGATGATTTTTTTCAGCGCCAGGGTATACGATCACCGGTCCTTGCCGTAAATCCTTTTTCCAGCAAGGGAACGGATTTTAAGCGGTGGCCGATAGAGCGCTATGCCCAATTGATTGGCAGGATAAAGGGGGTTGCCGGGGCACGGGCACTGATCCTCTGGGGTCCCGGAGAGAAGGAAGAGGCGGAACGGCTTAACGCAATGGCAGGAGGGAGCGCCTTTTTGGCTTGCCCCACCGATATTCCCCAGCTTTATGCGTTGCTTGAAAGGGTCGATATGTATATCGGCGGAGATACGGGCGTCATGCACCTCGCCTCTGCGGCAAAGATACCGGTTGTGGCGATATTTGGGCCGACGGACGTGAAGGTAAACGCGCCCTACGGGTCAAACAACACAATCGTCAGGAAAGAGATGCCATGCAGCCCCTGCAAGAAAAAAGATTGCCGCGAGAGGACCTGCATTGAAAATATCAGCGTTGAGGACGTTTTTGAGGCAGTGAAGAGAATGGGTGATAAAACCGGTTAAAGAGATAAGGAGCAATGATAATAAATTTGAAATTTATGAAGGACACGGCATGAAGGTTCTTTTCATATATCCCAACATCAACACCCAGATAGGGTTCAATTACGGGATCTCTTACATTTCCGGCTTTTTAAAAAAGCACGGGATCGAAACTCATCTCCTAAACGTCAACGAAAAGCTTGGTTACCCCTTTGATCTGGAGAGAATGAAAAAGGACATCCTTGCGATCAACCCCGACATGATCGGCTTCTCGGTTCTCACAAACCAATACAAATATGCCCTTGATATAGCACGCAGCATCAAGGGATACCTTAATGTCCCAGTCATCTTCGGCGGGATCCACCCCACCATGGATCCCGCGGGAACCCTGTCCGAGCGTTGCGTAGACTACATCTGTGTGGGCGAAGGAGAAGAGGCCTTTCTGGAGCTTCTGCGAAAAGGCGATCCAAGGGGGGTAAGGAACATAGGCTACAAGGAACAGGGAAGGTCGGTTATAGAACCGCTCCGACCGTACACGGATATTACCAGGCTTCCTTTTAAGGATTACGAGATCTTCGACTTCCAGCGCATGATCGACGCCAAGGACGGATGGGTCGGCCTGACTGCGTCCAGGGGATGCCCCTTCAGGTGCACCTACTGCCTAAACCACAGGATCATGGGGCTTTACAAGGACCACGGCTATCTCCCGAAACAGTACCTGAGGAGACACACCGTTGACGAGATGATGTACGAGATCGAATACCTTATCAGCCGCTACAAAGGGATCAGGATGTTCATCTTTGACGATGATATCTTCACCTTCGATAAAAAGTGGCTGCGCGAGTTCGCTGCCCGCTATAAGACGATCACCGATATCGGCTTCGTGTGCAATGCCCATGCAAGGGTCTTCGACGAGGAGACTGCAATGAGCCTCAAAGATGCCGGGTGCAGGATCGTCAAGTTCGGCCTTGAGAGCGGAAGCGACCGGATACGACGAGAGGTGCTCCACCGCTACATGTCAAATAAAGATATCAGCCACGCCTTTGAAGTGGCCCACAAGGCCGGCCTCCATACCTCGGCCTTTGTTATGATAGGCCTGCCCTATGAAACAAAGGTGGATATCATGAACACCGTAAAGCTTCTTGCCATGATCCGGCCTGGCAGGTTCCGCTGGTCACTGTTCTTTCCTTTTGTGGGCACAAAGGCATACAGCATTGCCGAGCAGTCGGGGCAGGTAGATCTTGAAAAGATGCTTCATCTCGATAATTTTACCGACGAGACCTGCATGGTCCTCGGTGATGATGTTGACCTTCTCGTCGATAAGGTAAAGACGATGTTCTGTACATTTGTGAACGGCTATGCGAATATAGACGAGAAATATGTAGAGCTCGTGAGGACCGTGGAAGAGGCGGACGAGAAGACATGGAAACAGAAGAAAGATCATTACCTGCAAAAAGAGAACGAGGCGAACGAGAAAGCTGACAGAGAAAGTAAAACGCATTATGCGGTTAAATACAATCCTTTCATGGGTGTAAGGAGTGACTGGGAGGACGATAGTATATCTGCCTAACTGGCTCGGGGACATGGTGATGGCAGTGCCTTTTCTCCATGCGCTGAGGGCCTATGTATACGGCGAGATCTGGGCCGTAGGAAAGAGCAACGCGATCCATCTATACAACGGCCTCAACCTCTTCGACAGATTCATCGCCGTCGATGAGAGAGGGGTAATCCCTTTTCTTGATACGGTAAGTGTGCTAAAGAAGATCTCTTTCAAGCGCGGGATAGTGCTCCCCCATTCATTTCGATCAGCCCTGCTCTTTTTTACGCTGCTCTTAAGGGAAAGGATCGGCTATGCCCGCAACAAGCGGGGCTTCATGCTAAACAGGAAGGTCGGGGAGGGGAACGATATCGAATCCATGGTAGAGCACTACCTCAGGATCATCGACGCGATTGGAGGAAAAAGGTCCCTCGACTCCCCCGTTCTCCTGGTCACCGAGGATGAGGAACAGAAATTCGACAAGCAGTTTGGCGATATCCGCAAACCCTATGCGGTTTTCATTGCCGGCGCCCAGTATGGTCCGTCGAAGTGCTGGCCTGCCTGTCATTTTTCTGAACTGGCCGATATGATCGTGAAGCGGTACGGTATGAGGGTGTACATTCTGCCGGGAAAGGGCGAGGAAGAGGCGGCAGGGGAGATCCTCGCCGGGGTCACCGAAAAGAATAACGTAGAAGTAAGATCAATGAACGTGATGGATCTCAAGGTGTGCATCTCCAGGGCATCTTTTGTCGTTAGCAACGATACGGGCCCCAGACATCTTGCGGCTGCCCTTTCGATACCTACGGTCGTCCTTATGGGACCGATGGACGAAGGGTATACCCGTTATCCGAGCCCGTGGACGCATCCATTGCGGAAAGATGTCCCCTGCAGGCCATGCAACAAAAGACACTGCGACAAGGGGCATGATTGTCTCGTGCAGATAACGCCAGGGGAAGTCTTTGAGAAGGTGGAGGAGATCATTGAAAAGAGAACAGGATAAAAAGGAAGGGGGAATGCTGGGCGGAGTTGTTGAACGGTTCAGGGGGAAAAAGGTCTGCGTGATAGGCGATATCATTGCCGATGTATATATCTTCGGTAAACCGTACAGGCTCTCGCGGGAAGCGCCCGTGGTCATTGTGAAGTTCGAAGAGTCGAGGATATTTCCCGGCAGCGCGGGCAATACGATCAACAACCTGCTTGCCCTCGGTGCGTACGTCTGCCCTCTCGGCTTTATAGGGAGCGATAACGCGGGCAAAAAGCTCATGAAATATTTTTCTCAGCACAAAAATATCGATACCGGCGGGATCATCAGGCATGACGGTGAAACGGTGACAAAGACCAGGATCCTCGCCGGCGATACCCACACCTCGAAACAACAGGTGATACGGATCGACAAAGACAGCGGCAGACCGGTATCCCGGTCGGAAAGATCAACGCTCATGAAAAAATTGAAGGCCACAGCCCCTTCTGTCGACGCCTTTATCGTATCCGATTACGGCCACGGCACCATTGATGGAGAGATCATCGACTTCATGAAAAATATTGCGAAAAGAAAGATCGTCGTAGGCGACTCACGGTACGGACTGGAGATGTTCAACGGTTTCACCATCATCACCCCCAATGAATCGGAGGCATACAGGCTGAGCGGGCTCGACGATGATCAGGATATAAACAGGGTGGGGAGAACGATCATGGGAAAAATGAGACTAAAGGCCCTCCTTATAACCCGCGGGAACAAAGGCATGCGGCTTTTCGTCGGGAGCGGGAAGATATATGATATACCGATCTCCGGGACGGACGATGTGGCCGACGTTACGGGCGCCGGCGATACGGTCTGTGCAACCATCGCGCTCTCCCTTGCGGGCGGGGCCGATTTCTACACCGCGTCGAGGATAGCGAACTATGCCGCGGGGATCGTTGTCATGAAGAGAGGGACCGCAACGGTGACGGTTGAGGAACTACAAAAGACAATCGGGGAGAGTCCCGCACCTTGATACCCCGATGTTTATTTGTTATGTTGGCATCATGAGAGGATGATAGACGATGGGCAAAGTAATAAAGACCGTTGCTGAATTAAAAGAGATCATTGAAAAAGAGAAACGGGCGGGGAAGAATGTCGTCTTCGGGAACGGGTGCTTCGACCTCCTTCACGTTGGACACGTGCGGTATCTGAAAGGCGCGAAGGAGCTCGGGGATATTCTCATCGTTGCCGTCAACGACGATTCATCGGTAACCGGTCTGGGAAAAAGGAAACAGGTGGTTACCCCGGCAGGTGAGCGCGCAGAGATTGTAGCAGCGATCGACTGCGTCGATTACGTGATCGTGTTCAGCGAACCTACGGTGGAAAACCTCCTCCGAACATTGCAGCCCCATATACACGCGAAAGGAACGGATTACACGGAAGAGAATGTGCCGGAAAGGGCCATTGTTCAGTCATATGGAGGCAGGGTAGCCATTGTCGGCGACCCCAAGGACCACTCCACGCGGGACCTCATCAAAACGATCAAAGGACTCTCTTAGCATAACAGGAAGGCGGCTCATGGCTCATGGCAAACCAGGTGCAGGATGCTGAAGATTTCTTCAGCGATCAGCTTTCAGCATAAAGCCTTTTTTGTTTTAGCTGACTGCTGTCTGCTTATGACTGTCTGCCGGTTTAAAGAGGGGGCGACGTGAGCCCGAATAA
>DIFC01000042.1 GCA_002418945.1 Deltaproteobacteria bacterium UBA5758
AGATGCAGGGAGGAAGAAAGGGTAGATTCTTCAAAGGAGACAGGCCTAGTTGATTTTATGCATCCACGTTATTATATATAATAAAGAGTTTTTTTTACTGTTTACGAAAAAAAGGAGTTTTTTATGAAGGTAAAGGTAAAGGTTGATTCAAATATCCGGATCAAAAATGTATTTGAACCCCCTTTAGAAATGGAATTATATGAAAACGATGGAACCCTCCAGGGCGTTCTTGAAAGGCTTCATGGGATGTTTCCCTATTTGAAGTTCATACATCAAGGCGAGATGGGGGACGATCTTCGCAATCTTTACCTCAATGGAAAGAGCCATTTCATCTTTTCTGAAGGTCTGAAGAAAAAGATAAATGAAGGGGACACCGTCCATGTAGAGGCATACATGGACCCTCTGGCAGGGGGATAATGAAAAGTCTCTATAAAGAGACCAGTGTTCTATCCTCGAAAATTTAGACTCAAATTGCTATGTTCTGATAAGAGATATTATGTTAACTAAGATCTCATTTAGATCTTTCAATGACCACTCGTTGCTTCCCCGTCTTTCAATAATTTATTAATGTTATATTATTAGAAGATAGAAGTATTTTACTATAATTTACCTTAAATATTGCCTTTTAAGGCATGAAATGCCTGAAGATATCTCTTGCTATAACTATTCTCTGGATCTGATTCGTACCTTCGTATATCTGAGTTGCCTTCGCGTCCCTCATCATTCTTTCAACAGGATATTCCTTTGTGTATCCATACCCTCCGAGAATCTGTACTGCGTCTGTAGTAACCTTCATCGCTACATCTGCAGAATATACTTTAGCCATTGCTGATAATTTATCGACCCCGATAGCGCTCATCTTGTCCCGTTCATATACCTTCATATCAAGAAGGTGCGCCGCGTCGTATACGAGCGCCCGCGCCGCCTCAACGTGCGTCGCCATGTCTGCGACCATGAACTGTATCCCCTCGAAATCGGCGAGCTTTTGACCGAACTGCACCCGTTTCCATGCGTATTCAGTTGAAAAATCCAGGGCCCCCTGTGCAAGGCCCACAGCCTGGGCACCTACTGCCGGTCTTGAGAGGTTCAGTGTTGACATGGCAATATTCCATCCCTCGCCTTCTTTGCCGAGGAGATTGTCCTTTGAGAGTCTGACATTGTCAAATACGATCTCGGTGATATCAGAGCCTATCATGCCCATCTTGTCTTCGCTCTTTCCTATGATAACGCCGGGATAATCCCTCTCGACAAAAAACGCCGATATCCCATTTGTCCGCAGCTTTGGGTTCGTGTTTGCAAATACCGAGTAAAGCTGTGCATTTGCACCATTCGTGATCATCGATTTTTTTCCGTTCAGATAATAATATTCTCCGTCCCTTGTGGCGGTTGTTCTCATGTGCGACGCATCTGATCCTGCTTCAGGCTCCGTTAAGGCAAAAGCAACAAGATAAGGTCTTTCGGGGTCGGCTATCTTGCTGTATAGGTATTCTTTCTGTTCGTCGTTCGCCGATACCATAATCGGCATGATCCCTACGTTGTGTGCAAGCGGGATCAACGATGACGCGCCTGATATCTTTGCCAGCTCCTCTATGACAAGGCACAGCGATGTAATGTCTCCGTCGAGGCCCCCGAACTTCTCTGGCAGCATAAGGTAAAGAAAACCATGCTTTTTATATATGTCTACAAGGTCCCAGGGGAACGCGCCTGTCTTATCTATCTCTTTTGCCCTCGGGGCAACCTTTTCTTTCGCCAGTTTTTCCGCTATCTTTTGGATCATACTATGTTTTTCAGAAAGATTTAACATCCGGAAAACCTCCTTTTAAGTTGACAAAATCGCACTACTTCTAACATAATTTTCATATAAATTAAATAAAAAAGGAGCCCTCAATGTCTACCGTCTATTTTACCGATCTTCGGACAACGCCTAAAAGAAGCGTTCTGGATAAGGTCGGCGACCTTCTTAATCGTGTAAAGCTCAATACAAAGATCAGGAAGAACGACCTCGTTGCCATCAAGCTTCATTTCGGCGAGATGGGCAATACAGCCTACCTGCGTCCTATATTCCTTCGGGTCGTCGTCGATAAGGTAAGGGCCGCCGGCGGGAGGCCGTTCCTGACCGATACGAACACCCTCTACACCGGCTCAAGGAGCGATTCGGCAAGCCATCTCACGACGGCGATACTGAACGGCTTTGATTTTTCCTGTGTGGGGTGCCCTATTATCATCGCGGATGGCCTCAGGGGCCGAAGCGGTGTAAAAATATCTATTAACGGGGACGTTCTTAAGGAAACAAACATAGCGCGAGATGTTGTCGATGCCGATGCGATAGTCGTGGTTACGCATTTTAAAGCACATGAGCTTTCCGGGTTCGGCGGCACTATAAAAAATGTCGGCATGGGATGTGCAACAAGGGAAGGCAAGCTCGTACAGCACAGCAATGTGGCGCCTCAGGTAAATATCCAGACCTGTGTCGGGTGCCGGATGTGCGTCCCATACTGTCCTGTCGGGGCAATTGCCGTTCATGAGAAGAAGGCCTCCATTAACGCGAAGAAATGCATCGGCTGCGGCGAATGCATCCTGATATGCCCCTCAAAGGCGATTGAGGTCCAATGGAACGAATCGCCCGACATCTTTCAGAAAAAGATGGCGGAATATGCCTGCGGTGCGCTAAAGGGAAAAGAGAAAAAGGCCGTTTTCCTTAACTTTGTTATGCAGGTAAGTCCTGCCTGCGACTGCTACCCCCACAGTGATGCGCCGATCGTCAGGGATATCGGCATCCTCGCGTCAACGGACCCTGTTGCTATCGATGCGGCATCCTGCGGCCTCGTGAACAACGAAGAATCTCTCCCCGGCACAGCCATAAAGAAGCCGCTCAAGAGAGGCGAGGACAAATGGAGGGTCCTCTTCCCTTCCATTGACTGGAACATACAGCTTGACCATGCCGAAAGGATGGGGCTCGGCGAGAGGAAATATACACTTGTGAAAATTTAATAGCGCGCGCCCTTGAAACCTTAGCCCCTAAGGGCTATCGGTGTTTAGCCGATATCAGGTCATTTCCCGAAGACCTGGCGCAAAAGTTCCGTTGTTCTTGCCGCCGGGTTTGTGCGTATCTTTTTCTCCTCCTCCCCTACCATGTAAAAAAGCCCGTCAAGGGCCTTTGTGGTGACATAATGGTCAAGGTCTACGGATTCCATATTCCCGAAAGGCACCGAAGATGTGTATTTTCCGGTCATTTCCTTGTAAGAGCGTGTTACCCCGACCTTGTTCATGCTTGCCGAAACGGAAGGCTTAAATTCACCATAGATCTTATCGAAGGTCTTTGATTTGAAATATTCCGTTGCTGCGGTATTGCTCCCCTGCAGTATCTTCACCGCATCATCGAAGGTCATCTCCTTGACGGCGTCAACGAAGAATTTGCGCGCCTTCGGCGCGGCGTTCTCGGCGGCGCGGTTCATGCTTAATATGAATGCGTCGACCTGCTTCTGGTAGCCAAGCTTGCTGAGGACATTTGCCGCTGTCTGGATATTTTTCGGAAGCAGTATCTTGATCATCTCGTTCGAAAAATATCCGTCTAATTTTGAAACAGAGGTCACGGCGTTTCCGGTGCCTATCGAGAGGGCCTCCTTCAGGCCCGAAGCGGTCGTGGCCTCATCAGAACCGCCGCCGGCCAGAGACGGGGCCTTTTTGATCCCCTTCACGATGTCATCGAGGGGACCGGCAAAACAGACGGAAGAGGAGACGATAAAAACACCAAGGAACAATAACCCTATAAATCTTTTCACAATAACCTCCTGTGTCTTAGAACCATTTTTTTCTCTTAAAATAAAAGACCATAAAGATACATACCGCAAGCATGATGAGCAGGACGGCAGGATAACCCCACCGTAATTTCAATTCAGGCATGTACTCGAAGTTCATGCCGTAAAGCCCGACGATAAACGTTAAGGGGATGAAGATCGTCGCAATAATGGTCAACACCTTCATGATCTCGTTCATCCTGTTACTTATGCTTGAAAGATAGATGTCGAGCATCTCCGCAAGCGTGTCCCGGAACGCTTCGATCGTATCCATGATGTGAACGGTGTGGTCATAAACATCCCTGAGATAAACATGGGTGGAGCTTTGTATGAGGGGTGATTGGTCCCTCTCCATGCTGTTAATGACCTCCCTGAGAGGCCATACTGCCTTGCGGAGGTAGATCGTGCTGCCCTTCAGGGCCTGCATTGCCTTTAATATGCTTGCGCCGGGATTGGCGATAAGCCGTGCTTCCAGTCCTTCTATGCTTTCGCCAAGGCCTTCCAGAACCACAAAATAGTTGTCCACCACAACATCTATCAGCGAGTAGACCAGGTAATCAGCACCCAGCTTCCTGATCCTACCCTTGCCGCTCTTCAACAGCAGCCTCACGGGGTCAAATATTCCCCCTTCGCTTTCGTGGAACGTTATAACGAAACGAGGGCCGAGGACCATGCTGATCTGTTCGGCATATAAGGTAAGGCCTTTCTCGTCGAAACGTATCTTTTTCAGAACAACAAAAAGATATTCATCGTAGTCTTCTATCTTAGGCCGCTGGTCCGAGTTCATGATGTCCTCGAGGAGCAACGGATGGAGGTCGAAGCGTTGCCCGATCTTTTCAATGGTCTCAGCGTGCGAGATCCCTTCTATCTCTATCCATGTGACGCCGGGAAGGTCTTTCAGCGCGAGGCATCGTTCCACGTCGCCCGCTTCAAACTCTTCGCATTCTTCCTCGTTATAACGGAGGACCGTTATCTTTGACCGGACCGGTTTTGCTTCCCCTATGTGGACAAGCGAGCCAGGGGGCAGACCTGCCTTGGCAGAACGTTTTTTCAATAACCCGGTTCTCACTAGCCGCCTCAGGGCAATCGTAGCAAAGGGCGCCGCATCTGTCAACACTTTGCTTACCCAAAAAGATCACACGATTATTCCCTGTTGTTTTTTTGTCTGCATAATGGCACAATTATACGTTGCAGTTCTATAAATCTCATTCTCAGGAGGGCACAATGCTTAAAGAGTTCAAGACATTTATCATGCGCGGGAACGTAGTCGACATGGCGGTGGGCATAATAATCGGCGCTGCCTTTACCTCCATCGTAAAATCACTCGTTGACGATGTCATTATGCCTCCTATCGGCCTGCTGCTCGGCAATATCGATTTTTCCAATTTCTTTCTTGTCCTGAAAGAAGGCAAGATCGCGGGGCCGTACGCCACGCTTGCCGCGGCGAAGGCTGCAGGTGCGGTGACGCTGAGCTATGGCCTTTTTATCAATACGATCATCAGCTTTCTCATTGTTGCCTTTTCAGTGTTTCTTATGATCAAACAAGTGAACAGGTTTAAAAGCGAACCGCCGCCGCCAGAGCCAAATACGAAAGAATGCCCTTACTGCGCATCGACGATCCCCATCAAGGCGGTGAAGTGTGCTCACTGCACATCGGAGCTGAACTGATATTCATAAAGGTAGCACTTGATGCCACCGTTATATAATTTGCGGTTCTTTGCAGCCCTCTTCCCGAAAAATGCCTGAAACCCGGGGTGGGCGGATAATATAAAGAACGACCACGTATCGAGCTTGGAGAACCCTTCGCCCATCTTTTTATAGAGCTTTTCAATCGCTTCCTTATCGCCCATCCGCTCTCCATATGGCGGATTACAGATAATAAAACCGTATTTCTTGCGTGAACGAAACTCCTCGAAAGAAAGCTTCTGAAATGCGATGAGGTCCCCTACTCCGGCGTTCCCTGCGTTCTCCCGGGCCTTTTTGAGAACCTTGAAGTCGTTGTCGGAAGCGAGCACCCTGAATTGAAGACCATTAATCCTATTGCGGGCCTCCCTTCGCACCCTATCCCATAGCAATTGCGGGATCTGGGGCCAACTTTCAGACGAAAAGGACCGCTTCAGACCCGGCGCGATATTTTTCCCTATCATAGCCGCCTCAATGGGTATCGTTCCGGAACCGCAAAAAGGGTCTGCGAGGACCCTGTCGGGCCTCCACCTGCTTAAAAGAACAAGCGCGGCGGCGAGGTTTTCCCTGAGCGGTGCTTCCCCTGTCTCTTCGCGGTATCCCCGCTTGTGCAGTCCATGGCCGGTCGTGTCTACGGTTAGCGTTGCCACATCCTTGCGGATAGCGATCTCAATCTTATATAAAGGTCCTGTCTCGGGAAACTGCTCGATTCCGTACCTTCCCTTCATTGCCTCTATGACGGCCTTCTTCACGATGGACTGGCAGTCCTTTACGCTGAAAAGCTTTGAACTTACAGATCTGCCGGCAACGTGCATCCTGCCGTCCAGGGGGATCAGATCGCCCCATCTGACGCGGCGCGCCCCTTGGAAGAGCTCTTCGAAATCCCTTGCTTCGAAGTCAGCTGCCTTGATGAGTATTCTGTCTGCGGTCCTCAGCCATATGTTGCACCTGGCTATATCTTCAGGATCGCCTGAAAAGGTGACTTTGCCGTTTTCTATTGTCAGGTCATTGTATCCGAGCCTTCTCAGCTCCCCGGCAACGACGGATTCAAGGCCGAATGTTGAAGTTGCTATGATAGTATACCGTTCCATGTGTGATATTCCCTCAAAGGCGTCTTATTTCTTCGCTACCGCTTTTGGCCTGCGGACGGTACAGGTTTCTTCGGTTAATTTACATCCGCCAAGATCGCAGGGCTCAACGTGGATCACGATATCAGCGATAAGCACCTTCTCTTTAATCGTTTTTTCAAGCTTGTTTGCAAGCTCGTGCGCCTCATCAATATTCAGTTTTTTACATATGAGGAGGTGAAAATCAATGTATTTTTTATTTCCTGAAAACCTCGTCCTCAATTTGTGGTAGCCCGCGTAGGGATAAGGAAGCCGGCCGATGATTTTTTCGATCGTTTCCTGCATCCTTTTTGGTATGCTTGCGTCCATAAGACCATACAGACCGCTTTTCAGGATGTGCATGGCAGAGTATATGATTATGCAGCCTGTTATGACTGCGAAGAGCAGGTCAAAAAATGTCCTCCCCGTGTAAAAGGCAAGGGTTATTGCGATTATGGCGCCTGTGTTCGAATAGATGTCGCTTTTGTAGTGCAGCGCATCCGCCCTCAGGGTGTTGGAGTCGGTCTTTTCTGCGATGTTGTTCAGTATCGCCGTTATGGCAAAAGTGAACGCCAGGGAGAGAACCATGATCGAGGCGTCGAGAAAGGAGTAGGTTATTACTTCATTGCGCAGGCAATACCGGACCGATCTGGAAATGATGAGCACGCCTGATATAACAATAACCAGGGCCTGTATGACCTGGGCCATATCTTCAACCTTTCCATGGCCATACTGGTGAGAGTCGTCTGCGGGCTGTGATGCCTTCCTGACTGCAAAAAGATTCATCAACGACATGAAGGCATCGAGAAGGCTGTCAAGGCCTGACGATACCACGGCCATTGAGCCGGAGGTAAAACCGATAATGAACTTGCTCGACGCGAGGATAGATGCCAGCGATATTGCGGTGATCGAAGCCTTTTGCCTTATGTCCATGAGTCAATCTTTTATGGCCGCTGCGAACCTATTGAGCCAGCGGGTTCGGGAAGGCCCGTTTATTACTGGCATTTTATTCCTTCTGCCGAATAGACCCCGTCACGCATTATGGCCTCCTGCGAAATAGGGTATGATATGCGACCTGTCTCGAGCTATGAACTACTTAAGTTCGATCTTGATTTCCCCAATGTCTTTGTTTACTTCGAAGGAGATCTCATCGAAACGAGGTGCGCGAAATGCAGGCCGTGCCGGTCTGTATGTGCCCCAGGGTTCTTTGGGGCCGAACATACCCTTCTCCATTTTACCTGTACCGCTCACGTCCTGGAAGCAGCGTATGCCGTACCTGCCCCCTGGGACGCCGGTGAATGCGAATAGCGCCCTCCCCTTTTTGACATCTTCCGGACCGACAGCAACAATAATACCAAATCCGGCGTCCCTGTCGCTGTCGAACTCTTCCTTTGTAATGAGCTGGACATAAAGGTCGCCTGTTCCTGGGAACGATATTTCGCCGCTTACCGTAAAAATAGCCTGCTGCCCCGACACATCAACACTGCATACAACGAAGAGGATGACAATAAGAAAAGGTTTTCCAAAAAACATCAAATTAATACCTGATCCTTCTCAGGAACAGCCCTTTTGCCGGCGCTGTTGGACCTGCGTTTACGCGGTCTTTCGACTCAAGGATCGCAACGAAGTCCTCTCTTTGAAGCTTGCCTTTACCGACAAGGACAAGCGTCCCTACGATGTTCCTTATCATGTAGCGCAAGAAGCCCATTGCCTCGATGATGATATAGACAAACTCTCCTCTCTTTTTTACCCCTGCCAGCAGCACATTCCTTACCGTGCTCCTGTATATCTCGTCCCTCTTTTTAAATGCAGAGAAATCATGCTCCCCCTTGATGCTTTTTATCGCTTCATCCATGGCCCGGCTGTCGATCGCATAGGGAATATGCCATGAATAGCGGAAATGGAAGGGCGAATGGAATGGTGCATTCGCTATGGTATAAGAATAGACCTTGCTCCTCGCTGAATACCGTGCATGAAATGATTGATCGACTTCAAGCGCTGCCTTTACCCCTATGTCTTCGGGGAGCATGCTGTTCAGCCCCTTTTTTAAACTTTCAAGGGGAATATCTTTAGCGGTGTGGAAATTGACCACTTGCCCCAACGCATGCACACCGGCATCCGTCCTCCCCCCGGCGTATACCTTTACGTCGTGGTCAAGAATGCGCGCAACGGCTCCGCGCAAAACCTCTTCAACTGTTATTCCGTTTGGTTGGCACTGCCACCCGTGATAATCTGAACCGTCATATTCTATCACAAGAGCAATATTCCTCATGCAATACCCTTCGATATATGCCTAAATGAGCGTATCCGTTATGACAAGGTACGCTGCTACCGCTTTACCTTGCTGTTTTCCGGTTTTTTGAGTTTGGAGGATTCCGGCGGCGCTTCCTTCTCTTTTTGCAATGCCCTGGCCTTTTCGATCTCTTTTTCTTCAATCTTTTTGTAGAGCTCTTCAACTTCTTTTTTCAGGCCGACATTCTCTGCCTTCAGGTAGCTGTTCTCTTGTTTTAGTACCTTGATCTCCTCTTTCAACCCTTTTGCCTCTTTATCGCAGGAGGAACAAAAGGCCGCCAGCATAATGGCAAAGATTATGGCTGTAAAGTATTTCATGACCTTTGGTGTATTTATTTTCCACGATGTTTGTGTCATTGTCAATGCTTATTGTTTATGTTACATTATTACCGAAAAAACTGCCAAAAAGGACAACACAGGGAGGATTTAATGCAGACGTCTGTTGTTACTGTTCCCATTGAAGAGGAGATGAGAAGATCGTACCTCGATTATGCCATGAGCACTATCATAGGAAGGGCCCTGCCTGATATACGGGACGGTTTAAAGCCTGTCCATAGAAGAATCCTGTATGCGATGTACGAATTGAACAACACCCACGATAAACCTTATAAAAAGTCCGCCAGGGTCGTTGGCGATGTGATCGGCAAGTTCCATCCCCACGGAGACCAGGCGGTATATGATGCAATAACAAGGATGGTCCAGGATTTTTCCCTTCGCTACCCTCTCATCGACGGCCAGGGCAACTTCGGTTCTATAGACGGCGACGCGCCGGCGGCAATGAGATACACGGAGATAAGGCTTTCGAGGATAGCAGAAGAGATACTGGAAGATATCGAAAAAGAGACGGTTCTCTTTAGGGCGAACTACGACGACACCCTTGTCGAGCCTTCCATATTGCCGTCGAAGATACCGAACCTGCTTATCAACGGATCTTCAGGCATAGCAGTCGGAATGGCAACAAACATACCCCCTCACAACCTTAAGGAGGTTGTGGACAGCATGATTGCCTACATTGAGAACCCTCATATTACGGTGTCCGATCTCATGCAGTACATCCCGGGCCCTGACTTTCCAACACAGGGGATAATCTACGGCAGGCAGGGCATCCGCGACGCTTACGAGACCGGCAAGGGCCACATCATCCTCCGCGCCCGGGCCTCCATAGAACAATACAGAAAAGACGGGCGGGAGGCGATCATAATTACCGAGATACCTTACCAGGTCAACAAGGCCCGCCTTATCGAGAACATTGTCGAACTGATTAACGAAAAAAAGATCGAGGGCATCTCCACCATCAGGGACGAATCGAACAGGGAAGGCATGAGGATCGTCATTGAGCTGAAAAAGGGTGAAATTGCCATACCTATCCTGAATCAGCTCTATAAGCATACGCAATTGCAAACCACCTTCGGCATCATTTTCCTTACCATCGTCAACAACGAGCCGAGGCTTCTGGACCTTAAGGGGATAATCACCGAATTCATCGATTTCCGCAAGCAGATAGTTACGAAACGGTCTACCTTTGAGCTGAACAAGGCCCTCGACAGGCTCCACATCCTTGAAGGGTTGAAGATAGCCCTTGAGCATATCGATGAGGTTATTGCCCTTATCAAGAGATCTAAAAATACACAGGAAGCGAGGGCAGCGCTGATAGAAAAGTTTGCCTTGTCGGAAAAGCAGTCAACGAGCATACTTGAGATGCGTCTTCAGCGCCTTACCTCTCTTGAGCAGACAAAGATAATGGAGGACTATACAAACACAGCAGAAGAGATAAAACGCCTCCAGAAGATACTCCAGAGCGAAAAGCTTCTCCTCGGTATTGTTAAAAAAGAACTCCTTGAGGTCAAGCAAAAATACGGAGACGACAGGGCCACCGAGATCGTTGACCAGCTTCCCGAGATCACCCTGGAAGATATGATCAAAGAAGAAGAGGTCGTCGTAACGATCACATACAAGGGATATGCAAAGAGGACCTCACTGGATCAATATAAGCACCAGATCCGCGGCGGCAAAGGAAAAACGGGCATTGTTGTGAGAGAAGAAGATTTTGTAGACCACCTTTACGTGGCATCAACGCACTCATATATCCTGTTCTTTACGAATACCGGCAAAGTACATGTCGTGAAGGTCCACACCATACCGGAGGCAAGCCTCTCAGCGAAGGGCAAGCATATCGTGAACCTTATAAATATCGGCAAGGGCGAGAGGATAACGGCCATCACGCATGTCAGGGAATTCTCTCCCGACAAGTATCTTTTCCTCGTAACGAAGAAGGCCCACGTGAAAAGGATGCCCCTTGATCTCCTGAAGAATATACGCTCCACGGGTATCAGGGCAATCACCCTCCCTGACGACGACAGCCTCATCGGCGTTCTCGAAACAAACGGCGAAAGCGAGATCATGCTCGCAACAAAAAAAGGCCTTTCCATACGCTTTCTTGAAGAACAGATCAGGCCTATGGGGAGGACTGCCTACGGGGTAAAGGGGTTGCGCTTCAAGAAGGGCGGCGATGAGATCGTCTCAATAGAGATTGTGAATAAGGCCTGCAACGTCTTCACCGTCACGCAGAAGGGCTACGGAAAGCGGGCGCCCTGCTCCCAGTATCGCATCCAGTCAAGGGGCGGGTCCGGCATCATCAATGTGAGGTGCGGCGCCAAGAACGGCGAGGTCGTAAGCCTGAACAAATTAGGAGAAAAGGATGAGATCATCCTCGTCACCGATACGGGGAGAACGATCCGGTTCGGCGCCGATGACATACCCGTGCAGAAAAGGGGCGGCCTCGGCGTGAAATTGATGGGCCTGAGAGAAGGCGAGTCTATCAGCGGCGCAGCCATAATAGGCGAAGAAGAATGAAGATAAGCCTCATAGGAGCAGGCGCCTGGGGAACGGCGTTCGCACTTCATCTTGCGAGAACCGGAGAAGAAGTGCTGCTGTGGGTCTTTGAAAAAGAACTTTTCGAGATCGCGGGAAAGACGAAAGAGAATGCCTATTACCTCCCCGGTTTCACCCTGCCGGATAATGTTACTTTTACCGACAACATAAAAGACATACCCGAATTTTCCGATGATATCATTTTTGCTCCCCCTTCCTTTGCCTTGAGAAAGACTGCCGCAATGATCTCTGAAGATCTAACGGGCAAGCGCCTGCTGATCCTCACGAAAGGGATAGAAAACGGCACTAGTCTGTTTATGAGCGGGGTTGTCGAAGAGGTAGCGCTTGGAAAGGCCGGCATTGCCTCCCTCTCAGGGCCGTCATTCGCCAGGGAGGTCGCGGAAGGACTTTTTACATCTACCGTGATCGCCTCAAAGGATAAAGGGCTTTCCCTTTATTTCCAAAAGATCATACACAGCAATACGTTCCGGGTATATACGAGCGATGATATTTCCGGAGTTGAGCTCGGCGGGGCAATGAAGAATGTTATGGCGATCGGCGCCGGCATCATCCAGGGCCTGAACCTGGGCGCCAATACCCTGGCGGCCTATATTACCAGGTCACTCGCCGAAATGAAAAGGCTGGGAAGGTCTTTCGGGGCAAGAGAGACAACCTTTATGGGGCTTTCCGGCATGGGCGACCTGCTGCTGACATCCTACGGAAAATTAAGCAGGAACAGGCTTTTCGGTATGGAGCTCTCTCAAGGGAAAAATGCGGAAGATGTCATCAGGAATCAAAAAAGCGTTGTTGAAGGCTACTACACGGTCAAGGCGGCTTACAACCTTTCAAGAAAGCTGAATGTTGAGATGCCTATTACTGAAGAGCTTTACAAGATCATCTACGAAGGAAAGAATATCCAAGCATCATTGCAGGACATCATCAGCAGGGAATATAAGGAAGAAGATCAATAAGCAAAAAACCTGATAATTGATGCTCGATGCCGAATTCCCGATGTTTGAAGATTTGAAATTTTCCAGTATCCAGTATCAAGCATCCTGTATCGTGTTATTACGGGCCACGTTTGGTCCGCCGCCCTTTACTGTGCTGACGATAACAAGACCGATGAGGAATAAAAGCGTAATGGATAACACGGCAGGCCTCTGGCTTTGGAATGTGGAAGAAATGAATCCGAATAAAAGAGGCCCTATGATCGCCGACGACTTCCCCACCAGGCTGTAAACGCCGAAGTATTCTGACTCAGACCCATCAGGGATAAACTGCGCGTAAAATGCCCTTGTGGCCGCCTGGACTGTTCCCAGGCCGAGCCCGGCAACGGATGCGATGACCATGAACTGTATCTTGGTCTGAATGAAATAGACCGTTGCCGTTGTGAGAATCCATAGCATAAGAGACAGCATGACCACTTTTTTAGGCCCCCAATAGTCAATGAAATGTGCCATGGCGAATGCGCCCACAAGGGCCGTCGCCTGAATAATGAGGTATATGCCGATAAGTTCCTCGGGCCTGAACAAAAGGGTTGACGCGGCAAAGATACTGGAGAAGACTATGACAGTGTTGACGCCGTCTTCATATACCAGGTAGGCAAGGAGAAATCTTCTCTGTTCTTTGTTTTGAAGCAGCCTGCGGAATGTTCCCATTGTTGACCTGAAGCCGGCGATCCCAGCCTGATACGGGTGGATAAGGCTCTTTTCGTCACCGGGCAGAAAGAAAAATGCAGGCAGTGAAAAGATGCCGAAGAAAACGGCGACCATTGGCCATACAAGATCTATGTGGCCGGCTTTCAGAATAAAAAGGGCGATGAGAAGAGATATGATCGAACCGGCATATCCTATTCCGTATCCCCAGGCAGACACCCTGCCCTGGTGTGAAGCCTCGGCAATATCGTTGAGAAAGGCGTTATAAAAGACAAGTCCTCCTTCAAGTCCTATGTTGGCGAAGATGATCACCAGAAAACCTTCGAAGACCATTCCTTCTTTAAGGAAGTATAAAGACGCTGTCATCGCTATGCAAAGCACCGTATAGACCATAAGAAATCCTTTTCGTTTCTTTGCGTAATCCGCGATCCCGCCGAGAAACGGGGAACTTAAGGCCACAAACGCCATGCTCAATGAGATCGCCCTTCCCCACCACAGATCGCCTTTGCTCGACTCGTTACCCACAACGATTCCCGTGTAATATACAGGGAATATGACCGCCGATATGACTGCGGAATAGCTTGAGTTCGCGAAATCGAAAAGGCACCAGGAAAATATTTTTTTATTCATCTGCGTTCTCATTGATACAATACATTTTTTTTTGTGCCATATCATCCTAAAAAAATATTTTGCAATTATTATGATACAGGATATAATCGTTATTATGGACTTACGGGTCTTTGAAAAGATGGAGGCTTCTGAGCTGCGAAGCTACGTAGAATTTTTGCTCTGGCATTACCGGGTTGTCGACGCCTTCTGGTTTCTTTTCGTTGCTGATAGATTTGACCAGCCAACAGCCGAGGATATCAACGAGCAGGTCTGGGGGCGGGTGTCGCAGATGGCCGGCGACGATCTTATAAAAAGGTTCAATATCACTGAGAAAGGCCTTAAGGGCTTTGTAAAAGCGCTGCAATATTTTACCTGGACGATAATCGTAGGATACCACGTTGAAGAAAAGGACGACGAGGTGATCATTACCGTGCCCAGTTGCCCTACACAGGAAGCAAGGTTGAGAAGGGGCCTTAGTGAATTTGTGTGTAAATTCATGCATAAAGCTGAGTTCGAAAGCTTGGCCCGTGCAATTGATCCCGGCATCAAGGTGGAATGCCTCTTCGCGCCTCCAGACCCGCATCCGAAAGAATTGTTCTGCAAGTGGAGGTTCACCATGGAAGCAAACAAATAATAATAAATGCAAGGGGGAAAGATATGGATCTATTTTCGGCAATAAAGGGGAGAAGAAGCTGCCGTCATTACCTGCCCGACGCGATAAGCGAAGACATCATCGAAAAGATACTCGAGGCCGGTACATGGGCTCCTTCGCCTCTCAATACCCAGCCCTGGGAATTCATCGTCATCACCAACAGAGACGTCAGGGAGAGGATCTTTAATGAAGCGAACCGGTGCCGCGTGTGGGCGCTTGATATAAGCCAATGGAAATGGCTGGACACCTATCTTATCGATTTCCTCAAGCAGGCCCCGGTAATCATCGCCGTCGTCGGTGACCCGAAAAAATCGGGCGTTGACATGTTCATGGAGGAAGGGATGGTGGGCTATCTGTCTGCCTGCTCCGCAGCAATACAGAATATACACCTTGCCGCTTATGCCCATGGCCTCGGCAGTCTCTGGTTTACTCTATTTGACAAGAAGAAGCTGCGGGAGATCCTCAAAATCGATCCCGCTAAAAACCCGATAGCATTAATATGCCTTGGAAAAAAGGCAAGCGAACCCGCTCCTTTACCGAGGAAGAGTGTAAAGGACAAAACGACGTACATACGTTAACTTATAATAAAGAACGTTCACTGATGATCATCAGGGCTGCTGGATCTGCATCAGCGTAACCTCGAAACTGAGGTCTTTGCCGGCGAGCGGGTGGTTCATATCGAGTGTCACTTCTGTATCTGTAATCTTTACAACAGTTACATTTGTAACGCTGCCTTCAGGTGAACGGACCTGGAGCACCATGCCGATCTCCAGGTTGATATCATCGGGTATGCGGGATTTGTCGACTATGCCGACGAGCTCGTTCCTGTAAGGGCCATAGGCGTCTTCAGCACTTATGGGAATCATCTTCGTATCGCCTTCACGCATGCCCAACACCCCATTTTCAAACCCAGGGATTACCATTCCCTGGCCTATCGTGAACTCGAGCGGGTGCCTGTTCTCAGACGAATCAAAAACCGTACCATCTTGCAGGAGGCCTTTATAATGCACCTTCACCTTGTCGTGAATTTTCGCCTCTTTCATTTTCTCTCCTTCTACAGACCGAATTCTTCGCCGGACCTAAGACAAACTCTTCCTAATATCTGCGAGAATATTTGCCTTTCTGCCTTTCTTTTTGCGGACGGGCCTCCTGAACGGCGATCGTACGCCCCATGAACTGGGTGCCGTGGAGTTCCTTTTTTGCCTTCTCGGCATCGGCCTGCGAACCCATTTCCACAAAGCCGAACCCTTTCCCTTCTATAACCTTGACCTCCATAACGCTGCCAAATCCGGAAAAAAGTTCTTTTAACTGCTCGTTGGTGACAGCATAGCTTAAGTTCCCTACATATAATTTATTCTGCATCTCCGCCTCCGTTAATTAATAGTTTTAATTCCTACGTTTCGTATGGAGATAGAGAGCAATAGGCGCGTCTATCTCGAATTTAAACAGCACGTGAAAGGGAAGGTGGTACCTGAAACAGGCAACCCGTTCATGTTCACAGTATATGCCTGTTTAATGAAAAAGGAAAGGGTTTTCTCAGGGTTTAACGATAAAGGTGCTGCCGGAGTACGCACTCTTTATCCATAAGGTCCCTCATTTCCCCGTGAGGGATAGTAAAGGCAGGCATGCCGAGGGAGCGGGGGCCGATCTCGTATTGCTGGTAGACAAATTCGACTCCTCTTTCTGTCACGGCAAAGTTTTCGGGAAGGTAAAAACTCTCCAGAAATTGGCCATCCAGGAAGTCGAACATATTATCGGCCTTAACCTTTTTTATGAAAAATTCTTTCCCTAGGTTGACCAGCTCCTTGCGGCGGTCATCGGAAAAACAACCACTGATGCCGAGCCTTTTTCCTGTTTCAATATCAAAATTTAAATAAACGATGCTGTTTGATCCGTTTGCTGCGCCATAGGGCATCTCGTAATTCAGGATCTTTACTGTAAAAATACCCTTTGCATTATGCATCACATCGGCGACTGACGAAAACTCATATCCTTTAAAATCGTTTCTCATGATAAATCTTCTTACGCCCTGTACAAGATCCTTTGTCTTCCCAAAGACCTGGTTTGTGGCCTTTCCCGGGAAGCGGATCGTCATCATGCTTTTTCTGATCTGCTCATTGACAGACCTGTACTGCCTGTTCGGTCCTGTGACCTCGGGATACTTCAACCTGACGGCTACCACGTCCTGGTTGTAATCAAAAATCTCTGTTGTGTACGCGAGGAAATGATCTGCCGATACCCTTTCGCTGCCATAGGGTGTCAGGGCGGCAAGTAAAAAGAGGCAAAAAAAAGCGGTGATCGTCTTGGTAAGCACCCTTATAACTCAAACCCGCAACTTACCCCGTTGTAAAGGGGCCGCCGCCGAAGCATTGTAACATTTTCAGCTTTGAATATTTTAAATAATCTGGCTCCCCGGGCAGGACTCGAACCTGCAACCTACTGGTTAACAGCCAGCCGCTACTGCCGATTGAGCTACCGGGGAACTCTTTATATTCCCATCTCAAAACTGCATCTCAGGGCCTGCAACCTATCCCGCTACAGCGGGACCACCCGCGAACGGATTATAATTAACAATAAAACGTCTTGCGTGTCAAGGCTTCTCACCCTCAAAGACAACCTTTTTGAACTTTCTTTTTCCTACCTTCCATATATACCCGAAAGATCCTTTGAATGACATCTCTTTATCGTTTACCTTTGCAAGCTTGATGTTCGCATGCGGCAATGCAAGCTGCGCCTCTGATAAATATGCAAAACACGATACACCGCCCTGCTCGATCATCCTGATACCTTCTCCCGCGGAAGTTACCATGCCGACGTCCCGGAGAAAATGAGGAATCGAAACGGGCTCTTTCTCCGGTCTTTTCATCTTTGTGACAGCAATATCTTCCGGCACTTCCTTCTCCCTGAACATCTTCTCAAAGTTCTCATGAGCGGTCTTTGCAGCTTCTGCGCTGTGGAACCTGGCTATGATCTCTTTTGCAAGGTTGATCTTTGCCTCTTTCGGATGAACGGATCCGTTCGAAATGCCTTCTTTCAGTGCCCTTAATCCCTCCAGGGAGATGTCGCTCAGGAGCTCATAATATTTCAGCATCAGCTCATCGCTTATAGACATCAGCTTGCCGAAAATGATGTCGGGCGGTTCGTCGATGCCGACGTAGTTCCCGTAGCTCTTGCTCATCTTGTTTACGCCGTCGGTGCCTTCGAGGAGAGGAACGGTAACGATCACCTGTGATTCCTGACCATAGGCCTTCTGTATGTCCCTGCCGACGAAAAGATTGAAGATCTGGTCGTGGCCTCCAAGCTCCACATCAGCGTTCAGTGCGACCGAGTCATAACCCTGCACAAGCGGATATAAGAATTCGTGTATGCTGATCGACTGGTTGTTCTGGTACCTGTTCCTGAAATCCTCGCGCTCCATCATGCGCGCCATCGTGTACTGGGCGCAGAGCCTGATCATATCGGCCGCGTTCATTGCCTCGAACCATTCGCTGTTAAAGCGCACCTCCGTTTTTTCAGGATCGAGGATCTTGAAAACCTGTTTCTTGTAGGTCTCCGCGTTTGCGAGCAATTCTTCCCTGGAAAGGGCCGGCCTTGTCTCTATCCTGCCGGTAGGATCGCCTATCATGCCCGTGAAGTCGCCTATAAGAAAGATGGCCCTATGGCCCAGCTCCTGGAATTGTTTGAGCTTCTGGAGGACCACCGTATGTCCGAGGTGCAGGTCAGGCGCTGTAGGGTCGAGCCCGAGCTTTACCCTGAGAGGCCTTTTGTTTGTCCTCGCATTTATCAGCTTGCGCCTTAACTCGTTCTCATTGATAAGGTCTACGGCGCCTCGTTTAATGATCTCTATGTCTTTTTCTATATCCATGGCCGTGCCCGTATTCAGTCTACCTTTTGCTTTACCCTTTCTATTGCAATACATTTATTGCTTGTACCATCTATTGTCAGCATTACGCCCTGCGCTTCAATATTATCCTTCCCGACCTCAAATTTCTGTGGCAGTTGGGTCAGAAATCTTTCAATAACAACATCTTTTTCCATACCTATCACCGAGTCAGCGGGACCTGTCATTCCGGCGTCCGTAATATACCCTGTACCTTTCGGAAGGATCCTTTCATCGGCCGTTTGAACATGGGTATGGGTTCCTAAAACCGCGGAGACCTTGCCGTCAAGGAACCATCCCATAGCTATCTTCTCAGAGGTTGCCTCGGCGTGGAAATCGACAATGATAGGCACGTTGTCTGTAATTTGTCCCAGAAACATTTCCATTGCAATGAAAGGACAAGACAGGGTATTCATGAAGATGCGCCCTTCGATATTCGCGACACAGAGAGATTTCCCGTTTTTTCGGACCAATGTGTAACCAAAACCGGGCGTACCTTCGGGATAGTTCAACGGCCTTATTACCCTTTTTTCTTCCATAAGGAAGGTAGTGATCTCCTTCTTTTTCCATACGTGGTTCCCTGTAGTGATTATGTCAACCCCGTTCGACAGCACTTCCAGTGCCGTTGAGGCAGTAATCCCTATTCCTCCCGCAAGGTTTTCTCCGTTTACAACATAAAAATCCGCCTTGACGGTTTTTATATACTTTTCAATTGCCTTTCTCCCCGGTTTTCCGATAACATCCCCGAGGAACAGCACTCTTATGTTATTTGGCATATTCTATTGCCCTGGTCTCTCTGATCACGACAACCTTGATCTGACCCGGATAGGAGAGGTCTGTCTCAATCTTTTTTGCTATATCCCTTGATATGACGTTGATGCTGTCGTCATTGATCTTTTCGCTGTTCACAACTATCCTTATCTCGCGGCCCGCCTGTATGGCATAGGATTTTTCGACACCCTGGAAGCTGTTGGCTATACGTTCCAGTTCCTCAAGGCGCTTAATGTATGTTTCCAGCATCTCTCTCCTGGCGCCGGGCCTTGCCCCTGACAGCGCATCCGCTGCCTGCACGATCACATCGAGAAGGCTTGTGGTCTCAACATCCTCGTGGTGCGCAAGGATCGCGTGAACTATCTCTTCGTTCTCGCCATATTTTTTTGCAAGATCGGCTCCGATGGTGGCATGCGAGCCTTCTACCTCGTGATCAACGGCCTTGCCGATATCGTGCAGGAGCCCTGCCCTTTTTGCGTCCTTAGGGTTGAGCCTTAATTCAGAGGCTATAGCGCCGCAGATAAAGGCAACTTCCAGGGAGTGCTGATATATATTCTGTGCATAGCTGCTCCTGAACTTGAGCCTGCCGAGCAATTTAATGATCTCGGGATGGACGTTATGGACGCCAAGGTCGAATACGGCCTGCTCCCCTGAGTCTTTTATCTTTTCCTCCATTTCTTCTGCGACCTTGGAGACGATCTCTTCGATCCTGGCCGGATGGATTCTCCCGTCGCTGATGAGCCGCTCGATGGATATCCTTGCTACCTCTCTCCGTATTGGATTGAAGCAGGAAAGGATCACCGCCTCTGGCGTATCGTCTATGATGATGTCCACCCCGGTAGCAGCTTCAAGGGCCCTGATGTTGCGGCCCTCCCTTCCGATTATCCTTCCTTTCATTTCCTCGTTTGGGAGGTTTACAACTGACACGGTATCCTCACCTACATAATCCCCGGAGTATCTCTGAATGGCGAAGGCAATGATCTCTTTTGCCTTTTTATCGGCCCTTTCCCTCGCCTCTTCCTCTATCTTCTTGATTATTTTCATGGATTCGTATTTTGCTTCGTCTTCCATTGCCTGCATAAGCATCTTCTTTGCCTCTTCCCCTGTGAGGCCCGATATTCTTTCCAATTGCTCCTTGCCTTTAATGATAAGGTTTTCATGTTCCCTGATCTTGGTATCGAGCAGGGACTGTTTTTGTGAGATTTCCCTATCCTTTTTCGACAGGTCTTCTTCTTTTTTATCAATAAGCTCGATCTTTTTATCCAGGTTACCCTCTTTCTGGGCAAGCCTTCTTTCGGTATTCTGCAGTTCCTGCCTTCTTGCTTTTGTCTCCTGTTCAAGTTCGTTTTTTGCCTGCAGGACGATATCCTTGGCCTGAATGGAGGCCTCCCGCAACATGACATCGGCCTCTTTTTTGGCATCCTCGAGTATCTTCTTGCCGATCTTCTCATACTCGCCGATCTTTTTCTTCTGGACGAGGCGGGCAAGCAGGAAGCCTATAAATACAGCTACTATGAAGCTGATCGTTGAAATTATTATTGTATTCAACTTTCCCCCTAAGCAAATATTACTTTTACAGGGGTTGGGGAGATAAAGAATAAAGAGAGGGCAATCTGTTCTATATGAAAGGAGTTTTAAAACCTCCGCAATAACACATAATATTTATATTAACCCTCTGTTTTCTCTACTACCGACCCTGAATTTTTAACCCCGCAGATGCCGTGTAAACAGTATGTCTTGAACCTCTTGTTAAGGTGGGTGCCATTCTGTTGCATCAGGCTTCTCGTTAAGAACGAGCTTGCACACAGCAACAAGGTAAAGCTCCCCTTATAGAGGTGTTGGCTCAAAGCCTACCATTTATCACGTACACTGCAGGGAACATCTATGTCCTCAAACTTTTTTATAAGTCGTAAAGTCCTTCCCTCAACAAGCTCCGCCTGCTTCTTCATCTCAAGATATTCATCAGCCACTTCCATAAAAGCCATTATCACAGCGTTCAGTGTATTAATGATACCATATCTGTTGACTGCATGTTCTATTTTTTCATTTACATAACGCGCATCTCTCTTGATCCTGTCCTCATCTTCTCCTACGAAAGTAAAAGGTTGTTTTAAAATGGTTACTTCAACTTTTTTCTCCATATTTTACCCTTATACCTCTACTTTTTCAACTTTCTCCAGGATTTTCGTAACCTTTTCGATAAGAATCTCTCTTTCTTTCTTTATTTCAACCATTTTCTCTTGTATATTCTTATCGTTACCTTCTAATGATTTAAGTTTAACATTAAGTTTTTCATTTTCTTCTTTAATAATTTTATATTTTTCTATGAGTTTGTCAATCTTTTCTTCTAGTTCTTCAATCTTATTTTCGCTAAAAATATCTCTTTTTATGCTAAAAACTTCCATAATGTATCAACCTTCCTCCCTATGTTCTTAATTATCCTCCCTTTTTTGTTCAAAAGTCAAGTATAAAAGGTAAGATTTAATAAAAGTATCGATATTTCCGTCGAGAACCGCTTCTGCGTTATGCTCCTCATACTTCGTCCTGTGGTCTTTTATGAGCTTGTAAGGGTGAAGGATATATGAACGTATCTGGCTCCCCCAGGCGATATCTTTCTTCTCCTTGTTCAGTGCGTTCAGCTTCTCCTCCTGCTTCTTCCTTTCAAGTTCATAGAGCCTTGATTTCAGGATCGACATTGCGGTTCCCTTGTTCTTATGCTGTGACCTCTCGTTCTGACATTGGACAACGATCCCGGTTGGGATGTGGGTTATCCTTATCGCTGAATCTGTCCGGTTCACGTGCTGGCCGCCCGGACCACTGGAACGGAAAGTGTCGATCCTCAGGTCTTCATCCCTGATATCCACCTGTATCTCTTCGGAGATCTCCGGGTAGGCATACACCGACGCGAATGATGTGTGCCTCCTGTTGTTTGAGTCAAAGGGAGATACCCTGACGAGCCGGTGGATGCCGACCTCGCACTTCAGGTATCCGTACACGTACGGGCCTCTCACCATAAAGGTAGCATTTTTTATCCCCGCCTCTTCTCCCTCCAGCATGTCTACAATCTCTGTTTCAAAACCATTTCTCTCGGCCCACCGGAGATACATTCTGAGAAGCATCTCGACCCAGTCCTGGGCCTCTGTCCCCCCTGCCCCGGAGTTGATGTACATGATGGCATTGGCGTTATCGTTCTCTCCGCTCAGCATGCGCTCGATCTCGTATTTTCCGAGAAGGGCGTCGAGAGAAACGACCCTTTGGCTTAATTCTTCAATGTCACTGGGATCTTCCGTCTCTTTTGCAATCTCCGAGAGGATCAGTATCTCTTCCAGTTCCTTTTCCTTTTTTTTCCAGTTGTCAAGCTCTTCCTGGATAAGAGACCTTTTTTTTAGGACGCTCTGCGCCTTTTCCTGATCTTCCCAAAAAGTGGGTTTTGATATTTCCGAATCGAATTCCTGAAGTTTTACCTGGAGGGCGGAGAGGTCAAAGATAGCCTCTCAGGGAGTTCATTCTTTCAATTAATTCGTCGATTTTAATCCTTATTTCGTCATACATATCCTTTTCCTTCTGTAAAGATTAGCCCCTGTTTTATAGCCTCTTAACAACCTGGCGTCCGAATTCCGAGCATTTTACAGGTGTTACATTGTCGAGCTGTCTTGCGAGATCGTAGGTAACTATCCCCTCGCTTATCGTCTTCTCGATGGCGTTTTTTATAAGCGCTGATACGCGGTCGTACCCGATATGCTGGAAAAGCATCGCGCCGGAGAGTATGAATGATGCGGGATTAACGACGTCTTTGCCGGCGTATTTAGGGGCGCTTCCGTGGGTAGGCTCAAAGATGGCAACCCTGTCGCCTATGTTTGCGCCCGGCGCCACACCAAGGCCGCCTATAAGCGCTGCGCATGCATCGGACAGATAATCGCCGTTCAGGTTCGGGCACAGGAGAATGTCATATTCATCCGGCCTCAGAATAACCTGCATGAACATGTTGTCGGCGATCCTGTCATTGAAGGCTATCTTCCCCCTCTCTGCATCGAAGCTGATCTCCTTGGGGAATTCTTTCGCAACCTCGTATGCCCATTCCTTGAAGGCGCCTTCAGTATATTTCATTATGTTGCCCTTGTGAACAACCGTTATAGACCTTCTTTTGTTCCTTATAGCATAATCGACAACCCACTTTGTAAACCTGACCGTGCCTGCCTTGCTGATCGGCTTTATACCAAGCCCCGTGCTGTCAGGCAGTTCTGCTTTCATAATATTTTTCAGGAATCCTATAAGGTCTTGCGCCTCTTTCGTCCCCTCTTTCCATTCGATGCCCCTGTATAGGTCTTCGGTGTTTTCGCGAAAAATGATAAATTCAACCTTTTCCGGCGCCTTCATCGGGCTCGGGAGCCCTTTGAAATACCTCACAGGGCGCATGCACACGTAAAGGTCAAAGATCTGCCTCAGGTACACGTTGATGCTCCTGAACCCCCCGCCAACAGGCGTTGTAAGAGGCCCCTTTATGGCTATCCTGTAGTTCTCTATTGCTTCAATTGTCTCCCCGGGGAGGAGCTTTTTTGTTCTGTCCAACGCCTTCTGCCCTGCCACCAGCTCCACCCACTGAACGCTTTTTTGACCGTCTGTGGCCTTCAGCACCGCCTCTTCGAATATCTCGTGAGAAGCGCTCCAGATGTCTTTGCCTGTACCGTCGCCTGAAATATAAGGTATGGTTATCTTCTCTTTCAAATCTTTAAGCTCCCGTGTTTTTTGATATAACTGTCAAGGCCGCTCTCGTCGAGGATCTTCCTCATTATGGCGGGCAGCGGTGAAAAGGTATTTTTAATCCCCTTTGTTCTGTTGTCAACTATACCCTCGTCGAGTCTGATCTCCAGCTCATTGCCTTCCTGGATATCATCGGTGTTGCAGATTATCGCTGCAAGGCCCACATTGATGGCGTTCCTGTAAAATATTCTCGCGAATGAGTTCGCGATGATCGCGTCGATGCCGGCAAGCTTTATGATGAGGGGCGCATGCTCCCTGCTTGATCCGAGGCCGAAATTCCTGCCGCCGGCAATAATGTCCCCCTTGCCGATCTTTTTGTAAAAATCCGGCGCAACATCCTCGAAGACGTGTTTTTTTAGCTCCTCTAGGTTGGACCTCAGGTGATAGAATCTCCCCGGTATGATATGGTCCGTGGAGATATCATCTCCAAACTTCCACGCCTTTCCTTTCAAAATCATCCAAAACCTCCCTGGGGTCAGTCAGTTTTCCCTTCAATGCTGTTGCCGCTGCTGTCGCCGGCGAACCAAGAATGATCTTCGAATCGGGATTGCCCATCCTCGCAAGAAAATTCCTGTTCGATGTGGAAACACAGGTCTCTTTATCTCCGAGCACTCCCTGATGAAGGCCGATGCATGGTCCGCATCCCGGCGGCAATATAACGGCACCAGCGTCGAAAAGCGTCCCGAGGATCCCTTCATGCAATGCCTGGTAGTATACCGCCCGTGATGCGGGGCAGACAAGAAGACGGACGTCAGGGTGCTTTTTTCTTCCTTTCATGATGAGCGATGCGACCCTCAGGTCGTCAATCCTCCCGTTCGTACAGGAACCGAGGAACACCTGCTGTACAGGGATATTTTTCACCTCCCTGTCGTCAACGGTTTTTGCATTGTCGACCTGGTGGGGCAGGCTTACCATCGGTTTCAATTTGTGGGCGTCGATCTCGTACGTCTTCTCGTAGACGGCGTCACTATCGGGCGCGATCTCGATGTACACCTTCTCCCTCCGCATTCGCCTAAGATACATGAAGGTCATGATATCCGAAGGAAAAAGGCCGCATTTCGCACCAGCTTCCACTGCCATGTTTGCTATAGTCATCCTTTCTTCAACGTCAAGCCGTTCTGCCATCTCTCCGGTAAACTCCATCGATTTATATGTTGCGCCGTCAGCGCCGACCATTCCGATGATCTTCAGGATCAGATCTTTTGTAAAAACACCGGGGGGAAGGCTGCCGTTGAGAATAAATCTATAGCTCTCAGGTACTCTCATCCATGTTGTGCCAAGCCCCATGGCGACGGCAATATCCGTAGAGCCCATCCCCGTGGAAAAGGCGCCCAGCGCCCCCCCTGTACAGGTATGGGAATCAGCGCCCACAAGGACCTCTGACGGGGCAAGAATCCTCTCTGCCATGACCTGGTGGCAGATGCCCTCTCCTACGTCGGAAACGTTTGCTCCGTGCCTTTCCGCAAATTCCCGTATCGCCTTGTGATCGTTGGACAACTCCATTCGGGGGCTCGGCGAAGCATGATCAAGAAAAAAGGTCACCCGGCCTCCATCAAAAAGCCTTTTAAAGCCCATTTCGCTGAATTGCCTGATCGCGAGAGGCGCGGTCCCGTCCTGCAGCAAGACCCTGTCCACATTGACGACGGCATAGTCACCCTGCCTGACGTCAGTTCCTGTATTAATGCCAAAGATCTTTTCCGCTATCGTCTTGCCCATCGTCTATCCTTCAACCTTTGTTAGATCTTCAAACCGTATATCAAGCCCAAGCACGCCTTTTATGTCACCAAACCGATCCCTGATAGGGCCTGACACGGTGACGCACAGCGCATCCGTTATCCTCGATGAATAGATGTTGGTCACACCTACTTTTCCTGTTCTCATGGGGTTAATGAACCACTCCCTGTCGGAAAAGTCCTCGTTGAGCCCTATCTTGTAATATTTGGCCCTGTCGGCTGCCTGGGTTATATTCTTCGTGATCTTTATACCTTCGCTGTTGACAATATAGGCAAACTGAATAAAAGGATAATCTCCCACTATCTTTTTCAGTACCTCTTCCTGCTTTTCGGGGACCATCGTCTTAACCTGCTTATCCTCGATGTATCTTTCTATGAGATCGGCCGCCATATCGTAGGCCCTCTTCTTCAGGAGCTCGAATTCCGATACAAAGATCTCCGGTATGTAGAGTCTAACAAGATGCTCTATCTCCTGTTCGGATATGGATGTGCACCGGCCCTCATCATACTGCTTGATGATCCATTTGTTTATCTTCGCCACCCCGGGATGGGTCTTCTCGATCCTGTCCTGTCCAACCAGGGCAAAATGGGAGTTGACCCAATGGGCGATACCCGCTAGTCCGGATTTGTCGGTAATATTGATCGCAAGGGGCCGGTTCAGTACCCTGTTCGTATCAAAAGGCAGGTAGATCTCCTCGTTCTTTGTCAGCCCGTCGATGTGGACTCCGGCAGATGTGGCGTTAAAATCTAGCCCTATAAATGGCTGGCCCTTAGGGATATGGTGCCCGATCACCTTTTCGAAATAGTTCCGAATCTCCGTGATCACCGTAGGGTCTGTGCCGTTATCTGCCCCTGTGAATGCTATGTGCTCCATAATAAGCGCTTCAATGGGCGCATTTCCGGTCCTTTCTCCTATACCGAGAAGCGTGCCGTTGACATAGGTGCAGCCATACAGCCAGGCGCTTATGCTGTTCACGATCACTTTGTAGAAATCGTTGTGGCCGTGCCATTCAAGGTACTCAGAAGGGACTCCTGCATCATCGATCATAGCCCTGATGATCTTTCCGATGGACCGCGGCAGCGCCGCTCCGGGATAGGTTATGCCTACTCCGAGGGTGTCGCAGAGCCTTATCTTTATGGGTATCTTGGCGTCTTCGGACATGCTCATGAGGGCCTGGGCAAAAGGCACACAGAATCCGTATATGTCTGCCCTTGTTATGTCCTCAAAGTGACATCGCGGTGCAACGCCGTGTGAGAGGGCATTTTCAACGATCTTGATGTATTCCTTAAAAACCTGGGATCTCGTCTTTTTCAACTTTAAAAAGATATGATAGTCTGAAGCACTTGTAAGAATGCCCGTTTCCCGCAGGCCCAGGTCCTTAACGAGCTGGAGGTCGCCCTTGTTCGCCCTGATCCAGCCGGTTATTTCGGGATACCTGTACCCTTTCTCGAGGCATTTCCTCACTGCTTCCCTGTCTTTATCTGTATAAAGGAAAAACTCGCTTTGCCTGATGATGCCGTTCGGCCCTCCGAGCCTGTGCATCATCTCGTAGAGGTCTTCTATCTGCTTCGTTGTGAAGGGCGGCCTTGACTGCTGGCCGTCGCGAAAGGTCGTATCCGTTATGTAAATGTCTTCGGGGGGGTCGATAAGTTCTATCTTGTGATCAAACTTTACCCTGCAGACCTCAGTGAAAGGAAACACATCCCTGAATAACTCAGGCGTCTCCATATCGATCAGCGGGTACTTTGCGCTCTTTGCAATATTCTTAAATATGAAACCCTTTTTCTTCTTTTTCACATTGCCTCCCGTCGGCATTTATCACCTCACGATGGTATTGATCTTCAGCTCGTTCAACTGTTTCTGTCCGATCTTCGAAGGCGCGCCCGTCATAAGGCATGCCCCCTTCTGGGTCTTCGGAAAGGGGATCACATCCCTGATGCTCTCAAGCCCCAGGAACATCATCAATATCCTGTCGAACCCGAAGGCGATGCCTCCGTGTGGAGGCGCGCCCATCTCCAGGGCCTCGAGGAGAAAGCCAAACTTCTCGACAGCTTCCTCTTCCTTGATATTCAGTAACCTGAACATCTCAAGCTGTTCATCCATCCTGTAATTTCTGATGCTCCCTCCTCCGATCTCAACACCGTTCAGAACGAGGTCGTATGCCTTTGCAATGATCGACTCATAGTCGCCGTTGAAATTCCTGATGCTCTCTTTCGGCGATGTGAAAGGATGATGCCTTGCTATATATCTTTTCTCTACCTCGCTGTACTCAAGGAGGGGGAAATCGGTAACCCATAGGAACCTGTCTGTTCCCTTGTCGATGAGACCAAACGTTTCCCCGATATATTGTCTGAAACGCCCCATCACCTCGTTCGCCTTATTCCTTTTGTCGGCAACAATGAAGACCACATCTCCGTTCGCAAGATCAAAGGCACCGGTCAAAGAAGCCTTCTCTTCGTCTTTCAGGAACTTCACCACCGGGGACTGAAGCGCATCGTTCTCCTTTCTGATCCAGATAAGGCCCCCTGCCCCCATATCCTTTGCCGCATCGACGGCGGTATCGAGGTCCTTTCGTGAAAGCGTTTTGCCTTTCAGGACAAGCCCTTTTATGATGCCGCCTCCTTCGATGGTCTTTTTGAAGACCCCGAACCCTGTCTCTTGAAAAATGTTCGTGATATCCGCAAGCGGCAGGTCGAAGCGCAGGTCCGGCTTGTCTGTTCCATAGCGCTCCATGGCGTCCGCGTAGGTCATCCTCGGGATCGGAAAGCCTGCGGACATCCCCTTCAGCTCTCTGTAAAGTGCTATGACAAGACCTTCGCCCAGCGCAAGCACATCCTCTACACCGACGAAGCTCATTTCGATGTCGATCTGTGTGAACTCCGGCTGCCTGTCGGCTCGCAGGTCCTCGTCCCTGAAGCACCGTACGATCTGAAAGTAGCGGTCGAAGCCTCCTATCATCAGGATCTGCTTGAAGAGCTGGGGCGACTGCGGCAGGGCATAGAACATGCCGGCATTCAGCCTGCTCGGCACGATGAAATCCCGTGCGCCTTCCGGCGTGCTCTTCGTGAGAAAGGGCGTCTCGAACTCAAAGAAGCCGTTCTCTGTAAGATAATCGCGGGTGATCTTGTACGCCTTGTGGCGCGCGATGAATATCTTCTGGATCTCCGGCCGCCTCAGGTCAAGGTAGCGGTACTTCAAACGCAGTGATTCGTTGGGCTCTTCTTCGTCGAGCTGGAAGGGCAGCGGCTTCGAGGCGTTCAACACCTCGAATGAACTGACCAGCACCTCCACGTCCCCTGTAGGCATGTTCGGGTTCTCCGTCTCAGGCGGTCTCTTTTCCACCCTGCCCGTAACCTTCAGGACATATTCCTGCTTGATCTCCCCTGCCTGCTCATGCGCCTCGCGGGATAACTCAGGCGAAAACACCACCTGCACGATGCCCGTTATGTCCCTGAGATCGGCAAATATGAGACCTCCGTGGTCCCTTCTTCTGAACACCCATCCGGCGAGTTCGATCACCTTGCCGATATCATCCCTGGAAACTAATCCACAATATTTATCTCGCACTGTCTGCCCCTTTCAAAAGTCAATTATTATATATGCTTTGGATAGCGTAAGTCAAGATTTTACACAGATTTGGAGGAAGTCCGCTGTTTTGTCAAATCAGCCTTTAACCATGATTGAAAAAGGGCCTTTACGAAGGCTGTGGAAGACTCTGTTCTTCTCTGCAGGGAAGCAGGAAGGAACCGTTAAGATCATGCAAGAGATATCACTGAATCCTTTCATCAAAAAAGCTATCGAGAAAGAACTGACATAAAATTCTGTTCCTCGGAAACGTGACACTTATTTAATTTCTTAAGAACGTCCCATATCACGGTATCTTTACGTTCCTCAGGAACTCTGCGCTCTTTTCGGGCATGGCGGTATTGATGAACATGCCGGTGCCGAGCTCGAACCCTGCCGCCTGGGATACGCGGGGGATGATGGCGATATACCAGTGGAAGAACTTCGAGTCGGCCCCTCTCGGCGACAGGGAGCGTATCGCGTAATTGAAATCGGGGTTCTCAAGGCCCGTGTACAGCCTGAGGAGGACATCCTTAAGTATATATGCGAGGTCAGACATCTCCTTGTCCGATATAAGGCCGTAGCACGCCTCGTGCCTTCTCGGGAATATCCAGAGGTGGAACGGGGACAGGGCCGCATAAGGCACAAAGGCGACAAAGGAATCGTTCTGACAGACGATCCTCTGTCCGTCCTCTATCTCTCCCTGAAGATAGGAACAGTAGAGACATTCGCCGAAGTTGACGTAGTAATAGTTCCTGATCGCCTCTCCGAGCCGCATCATGACCTGTCCCGGGAAGACCGGCGTCCCGACGATCTGCGAATGGGGGTGCTCGAGGGACGTTCCGGCGCCCGCGCCGTGGTTCTTGAAGATGATCACGTGCTCCACCCTCTTGTCGCTGTAGAAGGCAAGCTGGCGGTCCTTGTAAGCGAAGAGTATTTTCTCTATGTGGGACGGCGGAAGGAGCGCTGTGGTCATGTTGTGTTCCGGCGCCTCTATGATGACCTCGTGCAGGCCGACGCCGGATATGCACTGCTTGAAGTCGGTCTTATTCTTCACAATCTCACCGACCGGCGACAGGGCAGAGAACTTGTTCGGCACAGAGCGGACCATCCAGTTTCCATTCCCGTCATTGATCCTGAAGGTCTCGTCAGGCGTCTGATCTTCGTTTCCCGGGCAAAAGGGGCAGGTGGGAACAAAGGCGGGAACCTCTTTGGCTTCCCTCTTGCGGGTAAAATCCTCGGGCCTTTTTGCCCGCTCGGTGGCAATGATCACCCAGTCGCCTGTTACGATGTTCAATCGCACTTCCGGCATAAAGACCCCCTTTTTCCTGTAATGAAATACCCTTTAATGTTATGACAAATCCACTCTCCATACAAGAGCAAATGTCGTATATCGGAAGGCAAAGAAAACCATTCGCTCCCCGCGTTGTCTTATGGACTTTTTCGCCTAACGCCTAACGCCTTACGACTTAAGGGTTTTTGTCATGAGCCATGAGCTACAAGCCGCCCTTGAACACATAAATGTGAATTCAGTTTGACAGGCTATTGCGGATTGCTATAATCTCAATATAAATCTTAGCTTCTGGATGCTTGATGCTCGATGCCGGTAAGTACTATAACCGGCTGATAGCTGAGAGCTGAGAGCTGAGAGCTGATAAGATGAAAGCGCGGACAGCGATCATAGCGTTATTGTGCATTGCGGCGGCGACCACCCTTGCCTACCGTACGATCAATCGCGATTGGGTTATATACAGGCATGCCGAAATGCTGTACAAGAAAAAAGAGTACGTAAAAGCAATACCCTATTATTCGTCGCTGCTGGAGAAGGGCTTCAAGGACCCCGTTGCGTTGTCGAGGCTCGGGGAGATGTACCTGGCGACATCGGATCTCGATAAGGCCCGGTCTGTTTATGAGGCGATGCTGAGGAATGACCCGCTCAACATGTGGGCAAGGGTCACCATTGCGGATATCTACATGAGGCTCGGAAAATACGAAAGAACGGTCGGCATATACACAATGCTCCTTCGCTCCCGGCCTGAAGACAAGCATCTCCATATCCTTCTGGCGCGGGCGCTGACCGCTAAAGGGGATTTCGACGGCGCCATCAGCCATTATAAGATAGCCCTGGGGGAAGAAAAATGAAGCCAAGCGGAAAGATATTAGCGATCGTTATCGCCATAGGTTGTATCTGCCTGAACGGGTGGATCATCGATACGGCCTGCGGCCAGCAGAAGGCTCCTGAAGGATCGATCGTCCCGAAAGGCGACGAGGTCCCCGAGTGGAAGGCGCGCTGGGAGCTCGCACGGGTATTGAGCTATGCGAAAAGATACGGCGAATCCGTTGCCGAATATCAAAAGGTCCTCAAGGAGAAGCCCGATCTTCATGAGGCAAAGATAGAGATGGCAAAGACCCTTTTCTGGATGGGGAAGAAAGATGAAGCGCTTCAGGCGCTCGAGGAGGTTCCCGTCGCAAAGCTCGACGGCCAGGCGAGATCCGCCCTTGCGGATATCTATATCTCTCAGAAAAGATATGACAGGGCGGAACCGTTGCTGCGGGATCTCGTTGTAAAGGAACCGAAAGACCACAGGGCGCGGCTAAAGCTCGCAGAGCTTCTGAGCTGGAATAAAAGATACAAGGAATCCATCGATGAGTACGAGGCTATTTTGAACGACCTGCCGGATGATAAGCAGGTGCGCCGTAAATACGGTCTTGTCCTCATGTGGTCCGGCAGGCACAGCGACGCGGCTGTACAATTGAGGAAGACGTTGCCGTAAAATGAATATAATGACCGTATATCGTATACCGTATATCGTATGGGGGTTCGTTCTATTCCTGTGCTTTCTCCCTGCCCTTCCTGCGCCCGCAGGCGAGAAGACCATCGTACCCCCCGGAGAGGCAGTATCGGACTTCGATGCTAGGCTGGCGCTCGCGCAGGCGCTCTCGTATGATGAGGCAACGCTCAATGATTCTGTCCGCGAGTATGAGATCCTCAGCAGGGAACAGCCGCGCAATGCCGTTGTCCTTACCGAGCTGGCCGGCGTGTATGCACGGCTGAAGCAGTACCCGGAGGCGCTTGAAAGGCTGAAAGTAGCCATTGCGTTAAAGCCTGACGATAAAGACATCCTTCGTTCTGCCGGGGATGTGTACCTCTACAGCGGCGATCACGCCGAAGCAGAGGCCTATTATAAGAAGGCGTACAGCATCGATCCGGGATCAGAGGAGGCAAAAAAGAAGCTGGCCTTTGTCTTGAGCTGGCAAAGAAAGGATGACGAGGCCTTCCCTCTATTCCTTGATCTCTACAAAAAACATCCTGACGATAAAGAGACCGCCATGGAGGCCGCCCGGCTTTATGCACGGCGCGGTGAGCATGCGAGATCCCTGTTGATCCTCGGGTGTCTCCTTTCCCGGCATCCTGACGATCCGGAGCTGCTCGTTGAGCTCGCAGATATCGAGGCGGGCCTCGGCCATGCAAAACGATGCAGGGAGCTCTACGAAAGGGCGCTTGGGAAAAGGACCGGCGACGACAGACTCCTGTTGCAATATGCCGAACGAATGAAGCTGTGGGGCGACTTTTACAGGGCGGAACGGATCTATACAAATTGGTTGAAAAAGAACCCGTGGGACGCCGCTGTGATGCTGAAGCTTGCAAAGGTCTATGGGAGCGCACAGCAGTATGAGAAGGCCGAGGGCACCTACAGGAAGCTGCTCCTGAAAGATCCGAGGGACACCGGCGCCCTCCTCGGGCTTGCAACGCTCAAGCTCTGGGAAAAGGATTTCGAGCCATCGGTCATGTATGCCGACCGGGCCCTTTCCATAGAACCAAAGAACCCTGCCGCGCTTGCGGTAAAAGGAGAGGCGCTCATTTTCCTGCAGAAGTACAAAGAGGCGCAGGAGATATATATGCTGCTGGCGGGATCGAAGGGCGACGAGGCGCGGGGTTATCTCGGCGCCGGAAAGGCCTGCCTCAAGAGAAACAAAATTGAAAATGCAGGGGACCTTTTCAACAAGGCGCTCGAGGCTGCACCCGATGATGTTGAGGCCCGATTCTATGCAGCTGGGTTTCGTGCCGTTCAGAAAAGGCATTATATTGAAGATTTACGGGAAGGCAACAGACGCAGCCCGTCAAAGCTCACTGCCTGGGCAAACCTCTATATGCAACATGGATATTTCGACACAGCCATCAGTTTGCTTCAGGATGCGCTGAACTATGATCCCGATCATTTTCCCGCAAAGATCGCCCTTGCCCAGACCTTCGGCATCAGCCTCAGGTATGCGCAGTCGATAGCGGCCTACGAAGAACTTGAGAAGGATCTTCCCGGCAGCTCGAAGATACTCATAGAGCACGCGAGGGTCCTCGGATGGTCCGGGCAATACGGTGCTTCGATAAGCTTATACGAACATGTCCATACGCTCAATCCCGGCGACACCCTTCCGTTAAAAGAGATGGCGCGCGTCGCCATGTGGGGCAAGATGCCTGATAAGGCAATGGAGATATATGCCTCTCTGTTCGATCCTTCCGTGGACAAGCGCCTGCGTGAGGAATCGGGGTCTGTCATTGAGAGGTCCGATGACAGACAGCTCCGGGAGGCTTACGGCCGGCTTACGGAATTGAGCGGTCATGGCTCGATCTACCAGGGATATGAGGCGGTCAGGGAGTCTTTTGAGAACAACGATCGGCTGAGGTCCGTCATGATAGATCTGCTTCCGGCATACAGGACGCAAAAGACCGTGGCCCTCGAAAGCGAGGCAAAAAGGCTCTCTTTCGATAACCGCTTCGCCCGTTCCATGCCGTATTATGAAGAGCTTATGGGTTTTGATCCCGTGAACGAGGAGGCCTATTTCGACTATGCCCAGGTCGAATGCGCCCTCGGCCTCTGCGACAGAGAGAAGGTCACCTATGGCCGCCTTCTCAATATCGACCCCCTCCACAACCTCGCAGGGATCGCCCTGGAAAGGCAACAGATAAGGAATGATCCTTCATTAAGGCTTGACTACTCTTACTGGATGGAGGATGGCAGGGGCGACCTCGCACAGATAAGGAGGAACCGGTTCGACCTTACCCTCGACCTGCCTCTCCTCTGCAGATACCATTTCAATGTTGTCCTCCACCAGTGGTTCGAAAGACCGGTCTTCAACCACAGGACATACGGGGCAACGGGGTTCACCTTCGGCTTCAACGGCGTGTTCAGCGAATATGTGAGGGGCGAGGCAAGCTGGACCTACAAGGACTACGCCAATAACGATCTGAGCGACAGGAACACCGGCAAGGCGGGCGTCTGGCTCAATCTGAAGGAATACGTGCACATCGGCGCCGGCTATGAAAGGACAGATGAATTGTATAATTATTTTGGTTTAAAACAGGGTACCCAGGCAGACAACTGGTGGCTCGGCGCCCGCGCGAACATCACGCGACGCCTCGACCTCGACGGGAAGGCAAGGTTCATCTCCTACAATGACGATAACGAGGGCACGCACTATTTCCTTGCCCTCGGATACGCCTTCACCGATCATCCGAAGGTCTTCAAGGTCGCTTTCTCCGGTGAATACCGCAACACGCAGCACGAGAACGTTTTCATTTACAGCGGAAGCGACCTTAAGGACATCACCCACCCTTACTGGACACCGAGGAATTACACAAGCACGGCGATCACCTTTCAATGGCGCCAGGATTACTCGAAGCTGTTCTTTTGCGGCAACGAGCTTCGGTTCTACGACCTCCGGACCTCCTTCGGGACCGATTCGGAGAACAGCCCTTACGCAAAGATCGAGGGGGAGCTGCACCATGAGTTCGGAAAGCGGTGGACCCTCGGCCTTAAGGCAATGTGGCACAGCTCGCCGGAGTGGGATGCCAACGGGCTGTGGGCCTTTTTGAGGTATCGATTCTGATATGGAAGATAAACCGTCACGCCTCTCTCCTCTGAAAATAGTGTTGATCATGGCGCTGCCGATCGCCGCCATGGTCTTTGCCGCCACCTATCTGATAACGAGGGTCGTCCTTTTCTTTATCACCGACTACGCCTGGTACGAGAAGCTTCTCGCCTTCTTCCTCCTCCTTGCCGAGATTTTTATCCTCACCCACGGCATTGGGTACTTTCTCGAGATCTTTTCCGTTGCATGGTCCAAAAGGACCCTTGCCAGGCGCTTCGACCCCCTCGTATCCCTTGACCACTATCCGCCCGTCGCCGTTGTCATGCCATCGTACAAAGAGCCCTTCGAGGTGGTGAAGAATTCGCTCATCACCTTTTACAACCTCTCCTACCCGAACAAATACATCTATTTTCTCGACGACACGCGATACGACACCAACTGGGACACGCCTGAGAACATGGAGGCATACAAAAGATCGATTGAAGAGCTGTGCCGACACATCGGCGTGGACCTTTTCAGAAGGAAGTGGCACGGCGCAAAGGCCGGCATCATCAACGATTTCCTGCAATATCTCAGCGGCGACAGGAATGATGACTTCAAGTTCTATAATTATTCCGGCAGGGCAAAGCCGGAGGTCGAAAAATACCTCGTTGTCTTTGACGCCGACTCCAACCCCTTCCCGGATTTCCTGGAGCCGCTGGTCGCGTACATGGAAAAGAACCCGCGCCTCGCCTTTATCCAGACCCCGCAGTATTACATCAATTTCGAGTCGAACCGCATTGCCCGCGCAGCCGGTCTCCAGCAGACGGTCTTCTATGAATACATATGCGAGGGCAAGGCGTCGAAAGATGCCACCTTCTGCTGCGGCACCAACGTTCTCTTCAGGAGAGAGGCCCTTTCCGACGTCGGGGGATTTGATGAATCCTCTGTCACCGAGGATTTTGCGACATCTCTCCAGTTCCACCTAAAAAAATGGAAGACCACCTACCTGAACAGGGTGCGCACGTTCCAGATGGGCCCCGAGGACCTGGGAGGATACTTCAAGCAGCAGTTCCGGTGGTCGCTGGGCACCATCGGCCTGCTCCCGAGGGTGATAGGCCGTTTTCTCATCAGGCCCTATGCCCTGACCCTCTTGCAGTGGTGGGAGTACTTTCTGTCCACGACGTGGTATTTCATCGGGTTTGTCTTCTTCATCATGCTCATCTGCCCCGCAATCTTTCTCTTCTTTAATGTGCCCGTCTATTTCGCCTTGCCAGAGTTCTATTTCCTCGTCTTCTTTCCCTATGTCATCGTTACCTTCACGACGTTCTACTGGACGCTGAAGCAGCGGAATTATGCCGTTAAGGACCTCGTTACAGGCCAGCTCCTCACTTTCGTCACCTTCCCCGTGTTCATGAAATCCGCGGTTCTTGCGCTTCTGGGGTTTAAAGGAACATTCGGCATCACGCCCAAGGGAACGAGCCGGGCGCTTCCGTTGCGCGCAATGTGGGCGCAGCTCACGATGCTCGTCGTTTGCTTCGCGGCGGCAGTATGGGGAATAAACAGGATCATATACGAGCAGCAGCCTCTGGGCGGCCTGCTGGTGAACACCTTCTGGTGCCTGTACCACGCAGGTATACTCTCGTCCATATTCTATTTCAACACGCCGGTGGAAGAATGAACGGACCGTTTAATCCATACAGGTCATTGGCAGCTATATTGTTCTGTTGTCTCATTCTCTCGAGCAACGTATACGCAGATAGATCGTTGATGTGGGGCTTTGCGCTCGACGGATACCCCATAACGGACGACAAACTGCACGCGGTGGAGGGGGAGACGGGAATAAGGCCTGACATTGTTGTCTTCTTCCTTCAATGGCCGGAGCACGGGGGTTACGATGCAGCGGGCTTTCCCCGAGAGAGCCTCGAGGCTATATGGAAAAGAGGGGTAATCCCCTGCATCACCTGGGAGCCCATGTATTATGAAGATGGAAAAGAGGTCATGATCTCCTACGAGCGCTTGCTGAAAGGCGAATATGACCGATACATCAGGCGATTTGCAGAAGGCGCTGCGAGGTGGGGGAAGCCCGTCATGATACGGTTCGCACACGAGATGAACATCAAAAGATACCACTGGGGTACCGGGGAAAACGAATACGGGCCGAAAAGTCCCTCCCTATACAAAAAGATGTTCCGGTATATTGTTGACCGCTTCAGAAAGACCGGCGCCGGTAATGTGCTGTGGGTATTCTGCCCCAACGCCGAGTCCGTCCCCAATACCTCATACGACCCTTCCGCCTCCTGGAACACTTTATCACAATACTATCCGGGCGACAGGTACGTCGACGTCCTTGGTGTGGACGGATACAACTGGGGCACAACGCAGACAAAAGAGAAGCACGGCTGGGACAGCCGGTGGAGGACCTTTGAAGAGATCTTCGGCCCTCCATCCGGGGAGCTGCGCTCTCTCGCTCCGTCAAAACCGATCATTGTATTCGAGACCGCTACGACGGCACATGGCGGCAACAAGGCGGAATGGATAAAGGAAGCGGTCAATACGGCAGGGAGATTGGGGATAGAGGGCATCGTCTGGTTCCAGTCGAACAAGGAGCTTGACTGGCGCATCAATACGGGTGGCGACAGAAGCTACACGCTGTCCATACAGCCAGGCCCTTCACGATCACAAGAATGGATAGGACGGTTCAAAAGGAATAATCAATGAAGATACGGGGGCTCAGCCTAAAGACAAAAATGGCAACAGTTGTTTCCGTCCTATTCCTCTTTATCTTTGCGGCCGGGGCCGTCATGTTCGAAAGCACCTTCGAGGAACATTTCAAGAAGGCCATAGCCGAACAGCAATACGAGTTTGTCTCCAATACGGTAAGGGATATCGATACGCAGGTGCGCGAGGCGCACAAGATCCTCATCAGTGTATCGAAGCTCATCCCGGTCAATGACCTGAATGATTATTTCGCCATGCAGAAACATCTCGAGAGGATCGTTCAAACAAGGTTCTTCATGAAAACATTCTTCGACGACGGCATACTGCTCTATTCCACAACCGGCAGGGTCATCGGCGAGGTTCCCTACTCCCCGGAACGCTACGGAAAGGATTTCTCCCACAGGGAATACTTCCAATACACGGCCAGGACAAAAGCGCCCTATATATCGAAGCCGTTCCATTCCGTAAAGCCACCTTACGATCCCATTGTGGTATTTACAGCCCCTGTATTTAACAAGAAGCAGGAGTTCGTCGCTATGCTCGGCGGCGCCGTCTCCCTCACCAAGGACACGACCCTGGGAAATATCGCAAATATCAGGGTAGGCAAAACCGGCTACATGTACCTGTATAATGCTGATCGCACTATGATCGTCCACCCCGATAAGGAGAGAATCCTCAGGAGCGACGTTCCTCCCGGCGCGAACCGGCTCTTCGACAAGTCGATAAACGAATGGTTCGAGGGAAGCGGGGAGACGGTCACATCAATCGGCCTCCATGTTATCGGAACGTTTAAGCGGTTTCAGAATACCGACTGGATCCTGGCGGCAAGCTACCCTGTCAGGGAGGCCTATGCGCCCATCATAAAGGCGCGATGGTACATGGTAGGCTACACGGCGCTTGGCATCTTCCTGTCCATACTGATCATACTCATTGTTATGAGGAGGAACCTGTCTCCTCTTTCCGATCTTGCATCCCAGGCGGAAACCATAGGAAGGGGCGAAAGGCAACTTGAATCAGTGAGAGTTGCAACAGGAGGCGAGATAGGCGCACTTGCCTTTTCGTTCAACGAGATGCTGAAAAGACTGCGCGACCGGGAAACGTCCTTGAAGAAGACCCTTGAAGAACTTCAGAAATTATACAATGCAGTAGAACACAGCTCAGCAGTGGTCATCATTACAGATACTCATGGCAATATCGAATATGTTAATCCCAAATTTGTTCAGGTAACAGGCTATGAAAAGTCAGAGGTCTTAGGCGGTACGCCGAGCATCCTCAAATCAGGGGAGACACTGTCTGAGACATACAAAGAATTGTGGGACACCATACAATCCGGTGAGGAATGGCAGGGAATCTTCCATAACAAGAAGAAAAATGGCGAATTTTACTGGGCTTCTGCATCCATCTCACCTCTGAAAGATACGAAAGACGCGATAACCCACTTCGTCGGCATCCAGGAAGATATTACCGCCATCAAGCTATTTGAACAGGAGCTGCAAAAGGCAAAAGAGGCAGCCGAAA
>DIFC01000070.1:0-6259 GCA_002418945.1 Deltaproteobacteria bacterium UBA5758
CTCTACCAGACTGAGTTAACGGCCCATGAAGTTTATTAAGATAAAAAAAATTTTCAACAAAGTCAAGGGTTATAAGAGCAGCTTACAGCTATCAGCCGTCTGCTATCTGCGAGATTAGATGTGCGAGATTCTTCGTTCCTTTCACCTTCGAGTTTGATTTATTGACAAGACAGTACATTTTACATATCCTAACCACATGCAGCAAGCTGTCTATGCGGTAATCGCCTATCTAATCGGTTCGATCCCGATCGGTGTGATACTTGCAGGGCTCAAGGGCAAAGATCCCCGAAAGACCGGGAGCGGCAACATCGGCGCAACGAATGTGATGAGGGCGGCAGGGAGGGTGCTCGGCATTGCGACGCTCATCGGCGACATTGCAAAAGGTTTTCTGCCGGCATTCATAGCGATACGGTGTGACCTGCCGGGGGAGATTGTGGCGATCGTCGGCCTCGCGGCCTTCCTGGGGCACCTGTTCCCCCTGTTCCTGAAGTTCAGGGGAGGGAAAGGGGTGGCAACGGCCCTTGGTGTTTATCTTGCTGTAGGCCCGGCGGCCATAATCCCCTGTTTTATTATCTTTGTTTTTGTTTTGTTGATATGGCGTTACGTATCTTTGGGGTCACTGATCGGCGCAGGGATCGTACCTTTCGCAATGTACTTCCTGAAGGCGCCTGCCGAATATATCTGGCTCGCTGTCGTCATAGCGATATTCGTTATCATTAAGCACAAGGACAACATCAGGCGGCTTATAAAAGGACAGGAGAATAAGATCAGATTCAGCTCATAGCTGATAGCGAAAACTTTCACTCTACAAACAAGGGTACCAGCTTCTTGGTCTTTATATCCGCAAGCCCTTTATCGGTTATCCTTAAAAAGGGCAGGCCTGTAAAGGGGATGGTCTGGATGTTGAGAAAAGGCTTATCAAGGGATGCCCCTATCTCCCGTATCTTTGTTTCAAGTTCCTTGATCTTATCACGAATGTTTTCGATAGTGTCATTGGATACAATTCCAAAGAGAGGCATGGGAAACTCGTAGATGATCTCGCCGCCGCGCACTATAATGGTGCCTCCCTGGATATCGATGATCCTGTTTACGGCAAGCGCCATGTCCTTTTCATTGCTTCCTATGACGAATATGTTGGTGGTATCCCAGATGAGAGTCGTGGCTATGGCGCCGTTTTTGATGCCCGTACCCTTAATGAAGCCTTTGCCGCGCTGTTTCGAGTTCTTTTTGTTTATAACCGCAACGGGTATAATATCATTCACGAGGTCCTTCTGCAGGTAGCCTCCCTCAACAGAAGGCCTATGTCTTGCCTCCCTGGTAATGGTCTGGTTCACGACGTCAATGACGCGTATCTCCGGGTGGTTCGGGTCTGCCTTGACCTTAAAATCTTCTTCGGCGCATTTTTCTGCCGATATGGTATGCCTGATATGGTAGGGATATTCGTAAGGCCTGATGTCTTTCAGAAATCTTCCGCCTTCAAGGGCCATCTCCCCGTTGACCATGACCTTCTCTATCGTTACATCCTCCAAATCTTTCAAAAAGAGGATATCGGCATATCGCAGAGGGGCTATAGCGCCTAGGTGCCGCAGGCCATAGTAGTCCGCGGGGTTGATCGTTGTCATTTTGATCGCGTCCATCGGGGTGAACCCACGCCTGATAGCAGTTCTGACCACGGCGTCGAGATACCCCTCCTCACAGAGCATAACAGGATCGAAGCTATCGGAGACGAGCATGATCCTTCGCTTGTCCACGTTGTGATCTTTCAATCGCGCAAGTTCCGGAAGCTCCCTTCGTACAAAGCCTTCCCTGATCATGACATAGATGCCGTATCTCAGCTTTTCGAGAGCCTCGTCGATATTTACCGATTCGTGGCATGAGGTGATGCCGGTGAGGATATATTCAACAAGCCTCTTACCGCGGGCGCCCGCGGCATGGCCGTCAAGCCTTTTTTTGAGGGACATGGCAAGCTCCGACTGCTTGAGGAGCCTGTCCTCGCCGTTAAGGGCCCTCATCCAGTAAGCCTCTCCTATGCCGACGAAGTCCTCGCGCTTCAGGAGCTTCGAGAATTCTTTGTAAGGTATGCCGAGAGATCTCTCCATCGAGGGGAAAGGCGGCGTGTGCGGAGGGACTACAAAATAGCACCGCAGGGGGTACCCTTTCGTGCTATCGATAAATACCTTCACTCCTTCAATGCCGGCCGCGCAGCTTAAGGTGCCCAGCTCCGTTATGATCGATGTTGTCCCGCCCCTTACCGCGTAAGGGACAAGGGCATGGAAGGTATGCGTGTTGTCAATGTGGGTGTGGGCATCGATAAAGCCGGGGCAGAGATATAATCCTTCTGCGTCAACCGTCGGCGCGTTGCCATAGGGCGAATTGCCTTCGTCTTTTTCGATGGACGCGATGAAGCCATTTTTGATAGCGATGATAAGGTTTTCCTCAATGGCATTGGTAAAGACATTCACGATCCTGCCGTTGCGCACTATGCAATCGGGCGGGGTTATTCCCTTTACAACATTGAGCAAATCTTTTAATATCTCTTTTTGCATGTCACGTCTCCGTTGTTTGAAATTGTTTTATTGTACATGAAAGCGCTTGGAATGTAAAATCTGAATTGGCGAACGGTGCGCTATGATAAAAGGGTTGGAAAAGGTCTACGGGTACCGCTGGTATATCTTCGCAATACTGGCCGCACAGTACCTGATAGTGTACTTCCAGAGGGTTGCTCCTGCTGTTGTGGCGCAGGAGCTGATTGATGACTTTCAGATATCAGGCGCGAGCCTCGGGCTGCTTGCCTCTGCCTATTTTTATCCTTACGCCCTTACCCAGATACCGGTGGGCATCTTGTCGGATTCGTGGGGGCCGAAGAAGACCCTTATCGTTTGCGGTTTTTTTGCATCCTTCGGCGCCATCTTTTTCGGCCTTGCGCCGCGATTTGAATTTGCCTTTGCGGCAAGGGCATTTGTGGGGCTTGGCGTTTCGGCTGTCTTTGTCGCGACGATGCGGATATTTGCCGAATGGTACAGGGGCATTGAGCTCGCAAGGATATCGGGCATTCTTATGGCTATCGGGGGCGTGGGGTGGTTGACGGCAACAACGCCGCTTGCGGTCCTCTCCCAGGCATTCGGCTGGAGAGCGTCCTTTGTTGTCACAGGCATAGTATCTCTGGTGTTTACCATTATGACCTGGCGTATCGTCGAGGACAGACCAGATAAAAAAGGGTTGCCCCCCCTCGTAGAGCATACACACAATGGCATGCCGGCGAAGAGAATTATTCTAAGCGACCTGAAGGTCATCTTGCGGGAAAAGCATTTCTGGGCCATTGCCGTATGGTTTATCATGCGGGGCGGGGCGCTTTTCGGCTTCTTCGGGCTCTGGGCAGGACCATATCTGATGGACGTCTACCGGCTATCGAAAAACGCCACGGGAAATATCCTCTCCATGATAGCCTTCGCGATGATCTTTTTGAGCCCGATCATCGGGCATCTCTCGGATAAGACGTTGATGAGCAGGAAAAAGGTCCTTGTCGGAACATCGATACTCAACTGCATCTGCTGGCTCGTCATGCTGTTGTTCTATGGATCGCTGTCGATCCCTGCGCTCTATGTGCTCTTCTTTTTGATGGGCGTAACGATAAGCTCCGTGGGCACCATCGCTATCATCACAACAAAAGAGCTCTTCCCCGCGGAGATCTCCGGCACATCAATGGGAACGATGAACATCTTCCCTTTTATCGGCGGCATCATCTTTCAGCCGTTGATGGGGTATATTCTCGACAGCGCAGGCAAGACGCAGGGCATGTACCCGCCGTCGGCGTACAGGACGATGATATGGCTCCTTTTTATTACCAGCATCATCGCCCTTGCGAGCATCATGCGATCGAAGGAAACGCTGAAACAGCCAGGTGAAAGGTAAAAAACAGCCGTCAGCAGACAGGAATCAGCTGAAACAAAAAAACTTTTGGCTGATAGCTGAAAGCTGATCGCCGGGAACATCCGCTTCGCCATAATCATATTGATAAAATTCCTCTTTTAGTATAGAAATGTAGGCAGACAGCCGATATGAAAGAGGAACTGCAAAGGGAGATGGCAAAGGGCACGCCTTACTTCGACCATCTCGGCATTGAGATTGTTGAAGTAAGCGAAGGATATGCGAAGCTCCGGTTTGATTTCAAGGACCAGTTAGCGCACCCCTTCGGCTACTTCCATGGCGGTGCTATCGCAAGCCTTGCGGACGCAACAGGCGTAAATGCCGTAATGACGCTTTTGGGTGATGATGGAAAGATCGCCACCCTTGAAATGAAGATAAATTATTTTGTGTCTGTCAAGAATGTGGCCCTCTATGCCGAAGGCAAGGTAGTGCACAAGGGGAAGAGGTTCGCTGTGGCCGATGTTGATGTAAAAAGCATGAACGACGAATTTATTGCCAAAGCCATAGTAACTTGTGCGATCTCATGACATACCGAAGGATAATTCTGTCCCATCCCTCAAAGGCGGGAAGGAATCATTGTAGTTATTCAGTGGGGCAATTCGATGGTTAAGAAAAAGGCAAAGCCCTTTAAAAAGAGAATCCATCTTTATCTGATAGTACTTATCTTGCTCTCCTTTGCGCTCCTCTCCGCGGGCTTTGTTATTTATATTATGAGCGACATACCGTCAGTTGAGGTTTTGAAACTTTTAAAGAACAAGCCGGTCACCAACATCTACGATAATAACGACCAGCTCATCTATCTCATTGTGCCGGATAACAGGATCTTTGTTGCCTACAATAAGATCCCTCAATACGTAAGGGACGCATTTCTCGCTGCGGAGGATGCAGATTTCTTCAAACACGGCGCCGTTGATCCTCTCAGCATCTTGAGGGCGCTCTGGAAGAATATTCTCTACGGAAAGGTTGTGCAGGGCGGCAGCACAATAACGCAGCAGGTAGTCAAGTCGCTTATGCTTACCCCGGAGAAGAACATAACCCGAAAGGTAAAAGAGGCGATACTTTCTTACCGGTTGGAAAATTCGCTGACAAAAAAGGAGATCCTCAATCTCTATCTGAATAATATCTATATGGGGCACGGCGTATACGGCGTCGAGGCGGCATCGCAGGTATATTTCGGGAGGCATGCATGGGAGATATCGAGGGCCGAAGCAGCCCTCCTCGCAGGTATTGTTCAGGCCCCGTCCCGCTATACCCCGAAAAAACACCCCGGCAACGCAAGGGCGCGCCAGGAATATGTGGTAGATCAGATGGAAGAAAAGGGCTTCATAAATCCCAGGACGAAGAATGCTATGCTGAAGGAGAAGATAGCCATCAGAGAAGACGATGGCGTCTTTTCGGACAGCTATTATAAGGATTTTATTTTCCGTTATGTGGAAAATAAATACGGAAAGGGCGCTGTCTCGAGAAAAGGGATGAAGATATACGCCGCAGTGGATATCCAGTCACAGAGACTCGGGGAGGAAGCTGTAAGAAGAGGTCTGAACCTCTATGAACAGCGCAAGGGTGATTACGTTATCTCCAATCATCTGGACAAAAGAAAATGGGACGACTTCAAAAAGGCCGAGGACAGGAATATCAGACTTTCCGGATTGAGGCCAGGGAAGACATACAACCTCCTTGTATCAGAAAGGATGAAAAAAGGCTACATGGTCTACGCGGGCAATGAAAAAGGCGTGCTTCATACAGAGGATTTTCCATTCAAGCCCGGCGACGTGATAAAAGGCACATATTCCGGCGTTGATAAAAGGAAGACCAATCTCTTTTTGCCTGTACGGAGTTTAAAGGTAGAAGGCGCGCTGCTCTGTATGGATGTCCGGACAGGATATGTTCATGCGATGGTCGGCGGAAGGGATTTTGAGCGAAGCCCTTACAACAGGGCAGTCTCGGCAAAAATCCAGTCCGGCAGCGCGTTCAAGCCTTTCATATATGCTTCCGCATTAAAAAAGGGATACGATCTCGACACGTATATTACTGACGAACCGAAGGAATACAATAACGGGGCGGGCAGGAAGTGGATTCCGAAGAATTATGACAACAAGTACGACGGTAAGATAACGATACGGGATGCCGTTGCGTATTCAAAGAATGCGGCTACAGTGAGGCTTCTCGAAGACATCGGAGTAGGATCCGTAAAAGAGACGTTGAGGGAGCTTGGGCTTGACGTTGAGGTTGAAGACAATCTTTCTATAGCGCTGGGGACATCAAACCTGACGCTCCTTGACCTTGTGAAAGGATTTGCGGTGTTTGCAAACGGGGGATCCCGCGTCAAGCC
>DIFC01000070.1:6296-17810 GCA_002418945.1 Deltaproteobacteria bacterium UBA5758
CGCGCCATACCCGATGACTTAGCGGCGAAGATGAACGCCCTCCTGAAGGGGCCGACGGAATACGGCACGGCAAAAGGCGCTTCGAAAATGGGGTACCCCGTGGCAGGGAAGACAGGCACGACAAGCAACTACTACGATGCCCTCTTTGTCGGCTATTCCCCGCATATTGCGACAGGGGTTTGGGTTGGTTTTGATGCGAGGACATCGCTTGGCAAAGGGGAAAGCGGCGCCAGGGTATGCCTGCCTATCTGGATGAGCTTTATGGGCTCGGCGCTGCGGCGTTATCCACCTGATGATTTTGCGGAAATTCCGATGCAGGGCATTGATCCGTTCATGTATCACTGACGGTAATACCGTATTTGGAGGCGATTATGAAGATAACCGTAAAGATCTTAGTAGTGTTCTTTTTGTGTCTGGTGATGACAGGGGTCCGCTCCATGTCATACGGAGAGGAATGGAAGTCCTTTTACGAAACCGAAAAAGAGCGATTTTATTTTGACAATACGAGCCTGGAGCGCCTTGACGAAAGATCGTTTAAGATATGGCAGAAGACGACGGAGAAACAGGCCAGCGGTGACGAAGTTGACAAGTACAAATCGTTGATCGAGGTAAATTGCGCACAGAAGATATACAGGACCCATGTCCTGGTCGAATATGATACAATAACCGGCAGGGCATTGCCCGAACAGAGATACGAAGATAACCAGCCATGGATAAGGTTTCCTCTGGAATCAAAATTTGGCTCGCTCTATGATAATTTTTGCCCCTGAGGCGGAAAGCAGAATCCGTTCAACGTTCTATATTCAACGTTCAACGGTTTGGTCTAAGGTGATGGCCTCGGGTAAAGGCCTGCCGACCTGACGATCTCCGGCACCATCTGCTCCCATTCGATGGCCATGATGTGGATGCCGCTCACCCCTTTGATGCCCCGCACCTTCTCGATCGTCTCCAGGCAGATCCTGATGCCTTCCTCGGCCTGCTTCTCCTTCGGGGTGTCCTGCATGCGCTTTATGAGGTCATCCGGCACATCCATGCCCGGCACGGAGTTTTTCATGTATTTCGCCATGCCAACGGATTTCATGGGCGTGATGCCGGCGAGGATGTGGACCTTCTCGTGGACGCCGAGGTCGCGCACCATCTCCATCCACTTCCCGAACTTCCCGACATTGAACACGCACTGGGTTTGGACGAACTGCGCCCCCGCCACAGCCTTCTTGGCAAGCCTCATAGCCCTGATCTCGAAGGGGTCGGCAAAGGGGTTTGCGGCGCATCCCACGAAGAGGCTGGGCTTGCCCTTTATCTCCTCGCCGCTTAAGAACCTGCCGTCGTCGACCATCTTCCTTACGCACTGGATGAGCTGGATGGAATCGACGTCGAAGACGTTCTTTGCCGTCGGGTGGTCGCCGAACTTCTGGTGGTCGCCGGAGAGGCAGAGGATGTTGTTGATGCCCAGCGCCGCGGCGCCGAGGATGTCGCTCTGGATCGCGATCCTGTTGCGGTCCCTGCACACCATCTGCATTACAGGGTCGAAGCCCATCGTTTTCAATATGAGGCAGGCGGAGAGGCTGCTCATCCTCACGACGCTTGTCTGGTTGTCGGTGACGTTGACCGCATCGACGTATCCTGACAGAAATCCGCCCTTCTTCTTCACTGCCTCCGGGTCGGCTCCGCGCGGGGGGCCGCACTCAGAGGTGACTGCAAAAATGCCTGCCTTCAGTACCCTTTCCAGGTTGCTTGCGGTGCTCATATCTTCAGATCCTCCCTGATCCTCTTCCTCGGGCCTCCGTCCCTGCTTACCGACCAGTCCTTTACGGGCTGTATCTCAAGATACCTGTCGAGCACCCCCATCTCCTTGTAGCGGTCCACGATAAGCTGCCAGGCGCAGGGCGTCTCCTTATTCACCTCGCAGACGCCTCCCTGCGATCCTCCGCAGGGGCCATTGAAGAGGCTTTTTGCGCAGCGTGTGACGGGGCATATGCCGAGGGTCCTGTCAAGGACGCAGTTGCCGCACCCCTGGCAGCGCTCGGCCCACACTCCATGCTGCTCCGTGACGCCGTAGAAGGTGGTGTTCACGGCGGGCAGGACGATCCTGTTCCGGTACCGTTCGCCCACGAACTGGATGCCGCATCCGCAGGCCATGGAAAGGGCAACATCGAAGTCGTTAATAAAAGGCTGCAAGGTCTCCACGTATTCGGGGTCGCAGTTTCTCTCCAGCGTCACTTCTTTGATCTCCACGGGGATCCCTTCCTTTGCCCGGCGAAGCCGTATCTCCGACGCGAGCACCGCTACCTCCTTTGCGCCTCCTACTGCGCAGACGGTGACGCATTCGTTGCAGCCCAGGAGAAGTATCCTGGAATAGGGCGCAAGCATCTCGATGATCTCTTGAAACGGCTTTCTGTCGGCAACGATCATGATACACTCCTTTGTTTAGCGATCAGCCTTCAGCTATCAACTATCAGCATAAAGCCTTTTTGTTTCAGCTGTCTGCTGACGGCTGATGACTGCTTTAATGGGATTCGGTCCCAGCCCCCTTATCTTCTCTGTCATCTCCCGCGCTATCTGCGCAAATCTCTGCCCCTCTGCTGCCGACAGGTTATACATGACAAGGCGGTCTTTACCGATGCCGGACTCTTCGAGAAGCTGCTTCGCATATTCGACGCGCTTCCTTGCCCTGATGTTCCCCGTAAGAAAATGGCAGTCTCCTTCGAGGCAGCCGACGAGGCAGACGCCGTCTGCGCCGCCCTCGAAGGCCTCCAGCATGTGAATGATATCCACCCTGCCGGTGCAGGGGACCTTCACGATCTTTATATTTGACGGGTACTCAAGCCTCATCGAACCTGCCAGGTCCGCAGCGGTGTACCCTCAGTACTCGCAGCAGAATGCAATTATTTCCGGTTCAAAACGATCCAATCAATCTCACCTCAATAGAATATGCTGTCGTTTTTATTTGACGCACAGCGCCTTCACCTTCTCCTCGATCTGTACATCTCTGTAGTGCATCAGGTCGATGGCCTTTGCAGGACATTCTGCGGCGCAGATGCCGCAGCCCTTGCATTTGCTGATGTCGATCTCTGCCTCGCCCCTCTCGTTGATGACGGGCACCGAGTAGGGGCACACCCTTACGCAGGTGAGGCAGGCGGCGCATTTTTCCCCGTCAACGACGGCGACGACTCCGCCGACGGCCATCCTTTCCTTTGACAGTATCGTTATCGCCCTTGCCGCAGCCGCTTCCGCCTGGGTGATAGTCTCCCTGATATTTTTCGGAGAATGGGCAAGCCCGCAAAGGAACATCCCGTCGGATGCGAAGTCGACGGGCTTAAGCTTCATATGGGCCTCGAGGAAGAACCCCTCGTTCGTCCTCGGCACCTTGAGAAGCGTGGCGAGGCCTTTGTTGTCCGACGGCACGATGGCGCTGCTCAGCACGAGGAGGTCAGCGTCGAAGGATATGTCTTCCATGATAGAAGGGTCATAACAGGTCAGGGCGAGGGCGCCTCCTTTTCTTTCCAGGACAGGCGCCGCCGACGCATCGTACCGGATGAACCGTACTCCGAGCCTCCTCGCCTCCAGGTAGTGGCGCTCCAGAAAGCCGTAGGTGCGGATGTCACGGTAGAGGATCACCACGTCGCTTCCCGGGGCGACTTTCTTCAGCGTTATGGCGTTCTTTATGGCCGTTGCGCAGCAGACCCTGCTGCAGTAAGGCCGCTCCTTGTTCCGCGATCCGACGCACTGTATCATAACGCACCGCTCAAAGACGCCAAGGCCGCCGCCGGCGATCTTGCCTTCGAGCTCGTGCTGCGTCATGATCCTCTCGTCCTCTCCGTAGCCAAAATGGCCGCGGGGCTTCAACTCCTCGCCTCCCGTGGCGAGGATGATGATCCCGTGCCCGATCTTTTTATATTCTTTCGTTGCCCCCGTAACGATGCCCGTTGAGAAGCGACCCTTGGAGCCGCTGTGATCGACGATGGCCGCGTTCGTCTCCACGTGGATGAGCGGGTGGCCCGTCACCTTCTCTGTTGTATCGCTCAAAAACCCCTGTATGTCGATCCCGTCAAGGGTACGGTAGATATGGCGCAGGTTCCCCCCAAGGGCGCCTTCTTTTTCGATGAGGAAGACCTCGAAGCCCTGGCCGGCAAGCTTGAGGGCAGCCGTCATGCCGCCGATGCCGCCGCCGACGACAAGGGCCTTCCTGTCTACGTCGATGGTGGTCTCTTTCAGCGGCATGATATGGTTCGCGTTCATGACGGCCATTCTCACAAGGGCCTTTGCCTTCTCCGTCGCGCTCTCCTTGTCGTGCATGTGCACCCACGAGCACTGGTCCCTGATGTTCGCCATCTCGAAGAGGTATTTGTTCAGCCCCGTCTCGCGTATGGTCGCCCGGAAGAGGGGTTCATGCGTCCTGGGGGAGCAGGAGGCGACGACGACCCTGTTGATCCCCTGTTCGGCGAGGAGCTTCTTCATCTTGTCCTGGGTGTCCTGGGAGCAGGTAAAGAGGTTGTCGTCGGAGAGGACCACGTTGGGGAGCCCCTTTGCGTACTCCTTCACCTCGGGGACGTTCACGACGCCGCCGATGTTGATCCCGCAGTTGCAGACGAAGACGCCTATCCGCGGCTCCTCTGCATCGACGTCCCTCTCGTCGGGGAGCTTCTGCACGACGAGGTCCTTGCCCCGCGCCGCGGTTATGAGCGATGCCGCCTCGCAGGCGGCGCCGCATGCGGCGGTCACCGTTTCGGGGATGTCCTGGGGGGATTCGCAGGCGCCGCATGCATAGATCCCCTCGCGGGAGGTCAGAAGGGGGTTTTCCAGGCCACCCTTGATGAACCCGTAGCTGTTGAGCTCTACGCCCAGCGTCGCTGCGAGCTTTCCGAGGTTCTTCGACGGCCTTAATCCCACGGAGAGGACGATCATGTCGAAGGCCTCTTCCCGCAGCTCGCCCGAGTCGTCGACATAGATGACGGACACATCTTTCGTCGCGGGGTCCTCGAGTATCCTCGACACCATTGATTTTACATACCTGACGCCGTACTCGCCTTTCGCCCGCTCGAAGTACTGGTCGAAGGCTTTCCCGTGGGCGCGGATGTCCATATAGAAGATCGTTGCCTCAATGTCGTTCTGGTGCTCCTTCGCTATGATCGCCTCTTTCGTTGCGTACATGCAGCACACCGACGAGCAGTATTCGTTCACCTTGTCCCTGCTTCCCACGCACTGGATGAAGGCGATCTTCTTCGGTATCCTCCCGTCGGAGGGCCTCATAACGACGCTCCCCGTGGGGCCCGTCGCGGAGAGGATGCGCTCGAACTCTACGCTGGTGACCACGTTCGGGTAGACCCCATAGCCGAATTCCTTTTTCCCGTTGGCATCGTACTCGTCGAAGCCGCCCGCTATGATGATGCTGCCTACCTCCAGCCTTTCCTCTACGGGTCCTTCCCTGTAGTCGATGGCCTCGGGCTTGCAGAACTCCTCGCATATCCCGCACCCCAGGCACCTGCGGCAGCTTAAACACCGCTTTGCCTCTTCCATGGCCTCTTTTTCGCTGAGCGCAAGGTAGACCTCATGGAAGCCTTTTCTTTCCGGAACCGGCAGCGACGGCATGGCGACGCGGGCCTTCTTCGCTATCCCGTCGGGCACATCCTCTACGAGCGCATCCTCGCGGGCCATCCTTCCTTCCCTGAGGTCCCTTCCTTCGAGGTAGCGCCTGATAGATTCGGCGGCCTCCTTGCCCTGGGCGACGGCGTCGATGGCTGTCTTGGGACCTGTAGCGGCGTCTCCGCCCGCAAAGATGCCCTCAACGGAGGTCTGGAGGGTGACAGGGTCTGTCCTGATCCTGCCGTCCGGGTATCGCTCGATGCCCTGGATGTCCGCGAGGAATCCCGCGTCGATGCCCTGTCCGATTGCCAGGATCACCGTATCGGCCCTGAAGCGCTTTGTCGCTGTATCCTCGTAGCAGGGATTGAAGCGACCGTTCTCATCGAAAACCGATAGACAACGTTTGCAATCGATGCCCGCGGCGCAGCCGTCGTCGGACAGGATGACCTCCTTCGGTCCCCATGACGTGTGGATCGTGACGCCTTCCTCGAGCGCCTGTCTGATCTCCCATGCATGGGCAGGCATCTCGTCCCGGCTCTCGAGGCACGCCATGTGTACGTCCTGAGCGCCGCATCGTTTTGCCGTGAGGGCCACGTCGATGGCGACGTTGCCGCCGCCGATGACAAGCACGGTCTTGCCGAGTTGCACCGGCTCGTTCTTGTTAATCTTACGCAAGAATTCTATGCCGTTGATGATGCCCGCGGCGTTCTCGTTCGCGATGCCGAGGCCCCTTTTGCCGTGGGCGCCGGGGCTTACGAAGAGGGCGTCATGGGCGCTGCGGATGTCGCTGATCGATATGTCTTTGCCGACGGCCGTGTTGTACTGCACCGTGATGCCCATCCTTTCCACGATGGAGACCTCACGCGCAAGCACGTCCTTCGGCAGCCGGTATGCGGGGATGCCGAGGTAGAGCATGCCGCCCAGCCTGTCATGGGCCTCGAATACCGTGACGTCGTATCCGGCCTTCCTTAGCTCAATGGCGCATGAAAGCCCTGCAGGCCCTCCTCCGATGACCGCTACCTTCTCCTTCCGCGCTGCGGCGATCTCCGGGACGGGGATCTCCCTCTTTCCGGCCTCGTAGTCCGCGACGAACCTCTTCAGGGCGCATATGGCGATGGGCTGGTCCACCTTTGTGCCCCGCAGGCACACATCCTCGCAGGGGTGGCTGCATATGCGGCCGATGATCCCCGGGAAAGGGAGCCTTTCCCTGATGAGGTCGAGGGCCTCGAAGAACCTGCCCTCGGCGATGAGCCCCACGTAGTCCCGGGCGTTGAGGTTCACGGGACAGCGGTCAACGCAGGGCGCGATCTCCCGGTCTATCATATAGGCCGAGGGGATTGCCTGGGGAAAGTTGAGGTAAGCGGCGCTTCGCTGGGACATGCCCATATTGTATCCGCTTCCCACCTCGAGGGGGCAGTTGGGGGCGCACAGCGCGCAGGAGGTGCATTTATCGGGCAGCACCCTCCTGGGCCTGCGTTTCAGCGTGACGGTGAAGCTGCCCGGCTCGCCTTCGAGAGAGATGACCTGGGAGTTCATGAGGAGCTCGATGTTCGGGTTCCGTCCCACCTCCACGAGCTTTGGCGCCATGATGCACATGGAGCAGTCGTTGGTGGGGAAGGTCTTGTCGAGCTGCGCCATCCTGCCGCCGATGTTCGGCTTCTCGTCGGCAAGATATACCCTGTATCCTGCCTCGACGAGATTGAGCGACGCCTCCATCCCTGCGATGCCGCCGCCTATCACGAGAACCTTGCCTATCTTTTCTGCCATAACCTTAACTAACCTTTCGTAAGTCGTGAGTCGTAAGGCGTGAGGGGTTAAACAAACCTCCGCCCAACGTCTTTACTTCATATTCCCCCTCTCCCTGACCCTCTCCCGCCAGGGGAGAGGGAATGGTGTTGCTATGACCCTTTCCCGCCAGGGGAGAGGGGAAAGTGTTACCCCGAAGCGCCGCTTCGAAGGATCTATTGATTCAGCGTGCTTGCGGGGGATGTCCTGACAACATGCTCCTCATTTTCATACCTTCTTTCTCCTGAAGATCGCCTCTCTGTCCCTGTGTCCTGCCGTCTCAACGAGGTTTTTTCGCACGAGCTCCTTGAGGTGGTCGAATACCCTTTTCTTCTCCATACCGAGCCTTTCAGAAAGGACAGAGACGGTCTCTCCCTGTTCCGCCAGCGCCTCCAGTATCCTCGCCCTCCCGAAGGCAGCGGCAAGAAGCGGTTCAAATACAAGGGAGAACTGCCTGTCCGTGAAGCGTTCCCCGTACACGTTCCCCGCGCCGAGCGCATCCTTCCTGTCGAGAAGCCTCTTCAAGCGCTCCGCACCTTCGGGATCATGCGTCCCTATATAAGCAAGTTTTTCCGTCACTTCAAAAATTTCTTGTTCCATGATTGAACATTTCCACTACTGCGAACATTGTATCGCAATTTTTATTGTTTGTTCGTATATTTGCCCTGTCGCCGCAGGCGTTGATCGGGAATTTATAAATTGAAGAGGAATGGTTTTTTCCCTGGAGGCGGTGTAATTCCAAACAGCTTGTTGGCTTCATTTTCCTTTCACCTTCTTCACAATTTCATCAACGGGTATGATGTGCGACCCCGTTCCTTTCAACGTGCCGAAGAGCCCAAGTTCCAGCAGCTCGGTGAGAAAGAGCACCGGCACGTTCCTTTCCTCCCTGCCGAGGTAGGGCAGAAGGTCGAGGTTAAGCTGGCACAGGGGGCAGGGGGTCACGATGGCGTCCGCTCCCAGAGAAAGGGCCATATCCATGATCCTTGACGACAGCTCGAAGGTCATGTCCTTGCTGGTAAGCGTCTTGCTCGCGCCGCAGCACTCCATCTTGTACGGCCAGCTTATAAGCTCAGCGCCCGCGGACCAGATGAGGCTATCCATGCTCGTCGGGTCCTCTTTGTCGTCGAAGGCATCCATCTTCATGATTCGCGTAAGGACGCATCCGTAATAGGGGACGACCCTTATCGAAGAGAGATCGTGGGCAATGCGTTGCGCGATCATTTCGATGCCGGCATGGTCGTGCAGCACCTCGATGATGTTCTTCACCTCTACAGAACCGGTGCATTGAAGGGGGTAGAGCATCGCATTGATCTTTTCTCTCAGCTTTTTGTCCTCCCGGATCCGCGCGTTTGTTATCAATGAGCGGTTGTAGCAGGCGGAGCAGGGGGCGAAGAAATGGTCCCCTTCGCGCTCGGCAAGGGCCAGGTTCCTTCCGGCCAGCGCATGGCCGAGCAGCTCATCGATCGTGGGCGCCGCCGAGGCGCCGCAGCACGACCAGTCATCAAGCTCCCTGTATGCGATGCCGAGAGATGCGAATATGGCCTTGAACGATTCCTCGTAGAACCGGCTCGACGTCTTCAAAGAACACCCGGGATAATAGGTCAACGTCACCAAGTTGCCCTCTCTGTCTCTTTCACTCCTTTTCCCCGCTTCCCCGCTTCCCCGTCTCAGCGGCTTTCCTGAATATCTCCTCCATTCCTTTCCTGTCTCTGATATTATGCGGCATTAGGCCTATCCTGCCTTTTTTCACCATCCCCATTCCCATCTTCGTGTCGCTGAAGAGATCTTTTTTGTCGATCTTGTATCTGAGGATCGCTCCCAGCTCGTTCAGCCTGCCGTGCCTTTGAACGCTTTCGAGAAAGATCTCGTCGAAGCGCCACGTATCCCTCTCTGCCGCCCTCCCTTCACGTACCGACATCTTCCTGAGGGCGCTGAATATGCGGGCGACGTCTATATCGTTGGGGCAGCGCACGCTGCAGGTCGTGCACTGCAGGCATGTCCAGATCGTTCTCGATCCGAGCACCCTGTCTTTGTTGCCGAGGATGATGTGGCGTATGATCCTGTGGGGATAGATGTCCATGTCGGCGACAACGGGGCAGCCGGTAGTGCATTTATAGCACTGGTAGCATGCCGATATCTTTTCGCCTGTAGCCTTCTCCATCTCATGGAGAAAACCGAGATGATCCATGAAACCTCCGGATGTTATATCTTAGTATAATTTGCGTCGTGGTGGAACAAAATATCGGGCATCCCTTCGACGCTCTTGCCGGTCACCCACTCCTCGTTCATCGCCATGGAGGTGCTCGCCAGAACGGACAGCCTCACGGCGCCGATGGTGCGGTACACCTCTCCGGGCTTCCGGCGTTTTCCATCCACGGTGAGCAGGTGCCTGTTGACGGAAATGCCGAAGAGGCGCTCGTTCTCTTTCAGGTAAGGGAGGATGAGTTCCCAGTCGCGCTCGTCGAAGGGCAGTATCTGTCCTCCGTTCAACTGTGCGGGGACGATCTTCCTGTAGGGGTCCCTGATGAATATGGCCCCGCCCGACGCGAGGGAGAAGAGGTTCGAACCAGGGTAGGGGGTCTCCTGCGGGATGACGCGCCCGCGGTCGTCGAAGGTCAGGCCGTTCACGATCACGAAGCCGCCGCCGTTGTAAGGGTCCCCCGCCATGAAGGATTCCGCGAGGAAATCGAGCGCCGTGCCGTTGATGATGACCCGCGGCCTCCCCACGGCGTTGATGAGGGGACGGCCCGCGGCATTGCCGAGGACATAGACCTCGCCGCCTTTCGCCCCGTACATGAACGTCTGCCCAACGTCGCCGTAGACAACGAGCTTCCCCCGTTTGAGAATCTGCCCAAGCTGGTCCTGCGCGTTGCCGTGGACGTATATCTCGAGGCCGTCGATCCCCGACGCGAGGTAATCTCCCGTTGAATCGTATGCGTCGATGCGCACGCCGTCCGTTGCGGGACCGAACCCGCACCCGAGAAAGCGCTGGCCGCGAAGGCCGAAGCAGATGAACCTCTTCCAGCCCATCCCGTATGCACCGGAGATGATCTGCGCAAAGGAGTCGTCTCCTTCCGGAGAGAACCCTCCGGCATCTGCGACGAGGACCTCTTCCCCGGAAAGGGGAGGGCGCAGGCCATGCCTGGTCTCGAAGCTGATCCGTCCGAAAGATCCCGCGGGCGTATCGTCCAGGAGGGGAACGGCGGTGAATATGGAATGCAGCGCGCCGGATGCCATCTGCAGGATCGAGCGGCGCCTCTTTTTTCCTGTCGGGTAATGGCGGTCAAGAAGGTGCGTGAGGAGCCGGACCACGTTCCCTTTCAGCGCATCATCCTTCGCGAGGTCCCTGAGCTTCGCGAAGACCGAGGCCGTGTGGCTGTAGTCCCATTTCGGCAGGTCTTTTGCAAGCGAGGGGAAAAGCGATTCCACGTCACCTTTTTTCAGCTCTTTTCTAAGTCCTGTCTGGAAGGCGCTCTCAAGCTTTACGGAAGGCAGCTTCTTTGTGAGGTCCCAGGGCCTCTGATCGCGGGGCACGTCGATCTGCCTGCCGAACTTGTCTGTGCAGGTTAGGGATTTGGATCCGTTTCCCGATCCGCTCACTGTGAAGATGAAGGCGCCTCCGTCGGTGTAGCTGCCGCCGCGGGCGTTCCAGTAGCGGTCGGCAACGGTCCCGAAGCGGGAGTCTTCTTTTGCGAGGCTCTCGAGGGTCGCATCGATGGCCTGTTTCTCGGAGCAGATCAGGCCTATCTCGACCTCGCCTTTCTGGATCGCGAAGACCTGCGGCCTCAGCATTGCAGTGTCGGTGATGCCGATGAGCTGGTATTGACTGTTTTTCACATCAGTGCGCGCGATGATGAAGAACCACGGCCCGTCCGGCGACCCGTGGATGTGTGCCGCCTGGATCTGGCGATAGATGCGCTGCTTCTCCTCCGGCAGGTGGTCGAAGTCCATCTCCGCCGTCGGCGCCAGCGCCTCGATGATATACTCGAGGGGATAGCCGTAGACCCTGTTCAGGAGGTCGAAGATCTGCACGGACACCTCCGTGTCGGTGAGGAAGAGGGGATAGATGTTCCTCTGCCTGAGGTATTCCGTGACGGAGTAATAATTGGCGAAATCGCCGTTGTGCACGAGGGCCTCGTCGAGCCC
>DIFC01000070.1:17831-44609 GCA_002418945.1 Deltaproteobacteria bacterium UBA5758
TAACGCTGATGGGCGATCCAGATATGGGCATCGAAATCGTCGAGCTTGTAATACTGGGCCACCTGCTCGGCATAGCCGACGATCTTGAGTATTATCATGTCCCTGCCGTGGGAAAGGACAAAGGCCCGTTTCTCGCCGAGGGAGCTATAAAGGGCGAGGTTGAGACGATAGGTGTTCTGGTAGATGAATTCCTCTTCAAGCTTATCCTCCGGGAGCGCCGAAAGATCCCTTTCTTTCCTGAACCGGGAGAGGGCATCGGGTTTTACGCGGACGAAGTAGCGCTTCACCGCAGGCGGCTTCACCTCGAGCCCGGGGATGTCCCTGTGGTCGTCGACGGTATCGACGAAGGCCTCGTGGTCGACCCTGAGATGCGGGCGGATGAACCGCTCCTCCATCTCAGGCACTGCGGTCTCGTCGAGGAGGGCGACTTGGAGGAGGAAATCCTCGTCGAGCGTCCGCCGGTCCACGCCGAGCTTTGCGGGCGTAAGGCCCACAGCGGCAAGTCCTCCTCCCTTGCCGTTGCCGCGGTTGTGCATCTGGACCGACGGCTCGAAGATGTGGCGCCCGCTCACGGGGATATTGCAGGCAAAGCCCGTGACGCCGCAGCCTCCCTCTTCGGCATCCACGCGCGGACGGCCCATGGCGCCCGCCTTGTCCTTGAGATGGTAACGCGAATCGATGATATGCTGTGCGTAATTCTTATTTTTCATGGTACGTTATGCCTTTACTCCTTTTTATTGAGCCTGCTGTATCCCTTTATTCCCCCTCACCCTGACCCTCTCCCGCCAGGGGAGAGGGGACTGTGTTGCTATAACCCTCAGCCGCCAGGGGAGAGGGGACTGTGTTGCTATAACCCTCAGCCGCCAGGGGAGAGGGGACTGTGTTGCTATGTATGATTTATCATGAGCCATGATCGACCTTCTTCTCACGCCTTACGAGATCTTTATTACGGTTGTAAATTGTGAGTCGTAAGTAGTAAGGGGTTAAATCGCCTAACGCCTTACGCCTTACAGTATTTATCTGGTTTACGTTATGCATTTAATCCAGCTCTCCTTCTACCTCTTCCTGCTTTATATAGTCCAAATGGGCGAGGACGTCGAATCGCCCCACGAGCTCCGTCACGCTTCTCATGCCGAGCCGCCCGAGGATGTGCACGAGCTGGGCGCGCCACGCGCTGTACATGTTGATGATGCGCTGGGTTCCCCATTCAAGCTCCATAAGGTTGGTAAGCTCCCCGTCGGTCGTGGCGATGCCTCGTGCGCAGCCGCGTCCCGACTCGCAATGGTGGCAGCGGATGCACTCGAGCGCCACGAGGTCTGCCGTGCCGAGGCAGACCCCGTCGGCCCCCATGGCGATGATCTTCGCCATGTCGTACGCCGACCTGATGCCGCCGCTGGCAATGATGGTGATCCTGTCCCTGATCCCTTCGGCGAGGAGGAACCTGTGCACCTTCGGAAGGGCGTACTCGATGGGCATGGCGATGTTCTTCTTCGCAATGTCGGGAGCGGCGCCTGTTCCGCCGTAGCTGCCGTCGAGCTGGACGATGTGCGCCCCCGCATAGTAGCTGCCCACGGCGACCATGTCGACGTCGGTTGGCGTGGACACCTTGACGGACACGAGCGCCTTCTTGTTTATCTCTTTGATCCAGTCAACGTGCTTCTTGTGGTCCTCGACGGAGTAGACGCTGTGGAACGGGAAAGGGGAGAAGAGCGCGCTTCCCGCCACGGCCTCGCGCATCTGCGCCACGCGGGGAGTTACCTTGTCGCCGAGGAGATGCCCTCCGAGGCCCGGTTTTGCGCCCTGGGCGTACTTGAACTCAACGATGCGGACGCGCCTGATCGTCTCTTCCCGCACGCCGAAAAGGCCCGTCGCGACCTGCGTGATGATGTGGTCGTCGTAGTCCATGAGCTCTTCGGGATAGCCGCCCTCTCCGGTGCAGCAGAAGGTGCCAAGGGCGGCCGCTGCCCTCACGCGGGAGAGCATGGTCACGATGCTCACGGATCCGAAGGACATGCCGCCGAGGTAGAGCGGCACGGGGATGGTCACTCTGGGGCGAATATCGCCGGAACGGTTCAGCTCGATCGCGGTGGCGATGTTCTCATTTGCGCCGGGACTGCCGTTCCCGTTCTTCTTGGGGAGGATGAAACGGATCTTGTCAAAGCCGCCTCCGGAGTTGCCTGTCTTATAGTTCAGGTCCTGGTGGGGGACCGTGCCGGTCTCGGCCATGTGCCACGTGCCGGCAAGGAGCTCCGCAGGCCAGCGCCTGTCGCCCAGCACTTCGAACGACGGGTTGGGGAGGATGCGGATCGCCTTTTCGGGGCAGCGTTCCGTACAATAAAAGTCGTTCTTTGAGCAGGAAGGCCCGAGGCAGAGGTGGTCGCAGGATGCCTTCGGACGCTTTGCGCCGGCCCGGTATACGCCGTAGGGGCAGAGATCCACGCACAACCCGCAGTTGGTGCATGCCTTCGTTATGGTGACGCGGTATTTGCCAAGGGCGTTGCGGAAGCGGCTCGGGGCCTTCTTTATCCCGGGGAAATGGAAATGATTTGCTGTCATTCGTTCAACCTCTCTTGCCCATCGTTGCGAAGATCTCTTTTTCGAGGTCCTCGAAGAACATGGCGCGCCCCATCTCGCCGCGGAGGCGCCTTGCCTCGCGGATGCCCATGGCGCCCAGTATCTCGAGAAGCTGGCTGTGCCATGCCGCCATCAGGTTCCTGATGCGGAGAGAGCCCCATAGGGGGTCAACGTCATCAAGCCCCACGGGGCACGAGATCCCTTCCTTGCACCTGCGGCATACCCTGCATTCCATTGACACGAGCAGAGGTATATCGATCGAAAGGGCATCGGCGCCGCAGATGATGAGCTTCGCCATGTGCTCCGCCATGGCGATGCCACCGCCCCCGATAAGCGTGACCTGGTCCCTGACGCCTCTGTCCACGAGGTGGAGATGGACATCCTTCATCCGCTCCTTGATGAAGAGCGGATCGCTCCCGCCCTCAAGGCCGTATTCGTCGGCGACGAGGTGGAGGACCTCGGCGCCTTGCTCGATAAGGTAAAGCGAGCGTTCACGGGCGCCCGGACTGAGCCGGAGCCGTATCATGACAACGAGTTCGGGGTGCATCGATTTGAACCTTTTTTGCAGCGCAATGGGGTCTTCCCCGTCAGGCACCTCGATTATCTTCAGGGAGCGGAGCATCTGCGCATGAAGGCTGCCCGGATCCCCGTCGACGTAGATGATCGCATAGGGAAGGAATTCCCTTATTATTGGATTGATAGCCGACTGCCTGACGATCGCAAAGGTGCCCAGGGCGAGTGCGCCGTAGAGGAACGAAAGGGGGATGTTGTCGCCCGGTGGCGCCCAGGGCAGCATATCGAAGATGACCGGAAGGGGTATCTCAACGACAGGCGGCGTCCGTGAGACGATCTCTCCTCCGGGACCGAACTCGAGCGCCATGGCCTTGCGGCCGATGTCGACGGTGGTGCTTATGTATTCGCGGCCATGGATCCCGTCCCTCGTAGGCCGGACGATCTCTGACATGTCCGTCCACATGGCGTCGAAGCCGGGGCCGGAGAAGGGCCCTCCGTAACCCGCGCCCGAAACTGGTATGCGGCCGCTCTCCGCCTGGAACCAGAGTTCCGATATGATCTCCGGCGTCCAGTAATGGTCGCCCAGCGCCCTGTAGGCGGGATTAAGCCCTTTATGGATGAGCCTGTTGGGGCAGTTCTGGACGCAGCGGAAGCAGTCCATGCAGGCGCTGTCGAGGGAATCGAGCATCTGGCGGTCGTCGAGGTCCCGCTTCTCGTATACCTGGTAGATGCAATCCTTTTTCACGCAGCGGGCGCATTTCAGGCACCCTTCCTCCCAGGCGATGATGCCCGAGCGGGTTATCTTCGGAAAGCGGTTCGGCGCCTGCGATGTCTCAATATGATATTTGGGCGGCATTGCATCACTCCTCTGAGGTTCTTGGCCTGGGGTAAAGCCCGGCCTCTTCCACGATCTGCGGCACCACGTCCTCCCATTCGATGGCCATGATGTGGACGCCGTGGACGCCTTCCATCTCTTTGAGCGCGCCGACGGTCTCAACGGCGATCCTGATGCCTTCCCGGCGCTGGTCCTTGGGGTCAACACCCCTCATCCTGTTGATGATGCCGTCAGGGACGTCCATTCCGGCAACCTGCCTGCTCATATACTCGGCCATGCGGACAGATTTTAGCGGCGTCACGCCGCCGAGGATGAAGACCTTCTTGTCGAGCCCCCTTTCGCGGACCTGCCTCATCCATTCCGCGAAGCGCTTCAGGTTGTAGATGCACTGCGTCTGGATGAACTCGGCCCCTGCGGCGACCTTTTTGGCGAGGCGGACGACGCGGTAGTCGAAGGGGTCCGCAAAGGGGTTCGCCACTGCGCCGATAAAAAGCCGCGGCGGGTCAGAAAGCTGCTCCCCGCCGATTATCCGCCCTTCATCTCTCATCCGGCGCACGGCCTGGACGAACTGGATAGAGTCGAGGTCGAAGACGCCTTTTGCCTCTTTCTGGTTGCCGAAGGACTGATGGTCTCCCGACAGGCAGAGGATGTTCCTGATGCCGAGCGACGACGCCCCCAGCACATCTGACTGGAGGGCGATGCGGTTCCGGTCGCGGGTCACCATCTGGAGGACGGGATCGAGGCCTTCCTGCTTCAGGATAGCGCAGGCGGCCATGCTGGAAAGCCGGACCGCGCCGGTCTGGTTATCGGTAACATTGACGCTGTCCACATGATCTTTGAGGACGGCGCCTTTTTTCCTTATGACCCCGGGATCGGCCCCTTTCGGAGGACCGCATTCGGCGGTAACGGCGAAATTGTTATTTGCGAGAATGCTCTTCAGATTGCTGTCAGCCTTCACTTCTCTGGTCCTCCCTTACTATCTTTTTGGGCCCCTTTCCCTGCTGCCTTGACCAATCCGCAGGGGGATAGATCGCCTCCAGGAGGTCGCTGCGGCCTGCGTTCTCAAGGCGCTCTATAATGAGCTGCCACGCACAGGGCGAGTCGGGGTCAACCTCGCAGACGCCGTTCTTCGAGCCCCCGCAGGGGCCGTTGAAAAGCCCCTTCGCACAGCGCGTAACAGGGCAGACAGCGGCGAAATACCCGAGCTTGCAGTCGCCGCAGGCGCGGCAATTCTCCACCCACAGGCCGGGCTCTTTCGTTTCGCCTATGAACGTCGTGTTGAGGGCGGGGATAACGAGCATCTTCGGGAATACCTCCGCTACGGCCTGGACACCCGCTCCGCAGCCGAGGGAGAGGATGATCTCGTATCTGTCCGCGATCCCGGTGAGCTGGTCGATGAACTCGTAGACACACTGGCGGTCAATGGTCATCTCCCGCACCTCGATCGTCCGCCCCTCGATCTTTGCATCCATGCGAAGCGCAGAGGCGAGGAGCCCGACCTCCTTCTCGCCGCCCGAGGCGCATTCGGCAACGCAAGAACCGCATCCTACCACAAGGATCTTCCTGTAGGGCGCGAGCATTGCCCTGATCTCAGCCATGGGTTTTCTTTCCGCAGTTATCATTCGCTTACTCCTTGCTAGCTATTAATGGGGCTCACGTCGCCCCCTCCACAAGCAAAGCTCGTGGAGCCTCCCCCTCTCACTCGTGAACTCGCTACAAAATATTGCTCACGTCGCCCCTAAATGAGGATGCTATTTCTCAATGAAGCTCGCTACCGCATTGCTCCTTACCGGTGAGATGCTTACCTTCGCATCACGGGCAAGCAATTCCATTGCTATCGCGCCGATGTCGGCAGGCATCTCCGCCGTCTTGTTGACCATCTCTATTCGCGCCCCTTCAAGCCCGATCTCCTCGATGAGTTTCTGCGCGAACATGATGCGCCTCTTTGCCCGCAGATTCCCTTCCCGGTAGCGGCAAGCGCCTTCGGGACAGGCGACGAGATAGACCACATCCGCACCTGCCTCGATCGCCCGCAGGAGGTGCAGTAGCTCTATGCGGCCGCTGCAGGGCAGGGGGAAGAACCTGATCCGCAGGCCGAGCTCCTTCTCGATGGCGCGCCTGTTCTTATCCTGGTTCGCATCCAGTTGCCGGCAAAAGAATATGGCGATGTTCAATCCCGCTGTTTTCTGATCCATATATCAGTCCTCATGTAAGGATATGTCCTTTCTTGTCCCACCACAAGGGACGTTTCTCCCTTTGATGCCTTTTTCCGTCTTCTATAAAGATATTTATTACATTCCTGATCCGCAACGATGATTCAACAATCTGCTTAAAATTATTTAGAAGCTGCCCTGCCTGTTCTAAAAAGGTCTTTTCTATCCTGGCTGTATCGCCGAGTATCCTCTGTAGGGCATTTTTGTCCTGCTCATCCCCCATCCACCCCCTGATCATGTCAGGGGTTGCCTCAATGTGGAACTGGAGGCCGTAAGCATTGTTCCCTATCTTAAATGCCTGGTTATTACAGGGTGTCCCTGTCGCAAGCAGCGTGCCGCCATCGGGCAGCTCGAAGGTATCTTCGTGCCACTGGAATACGTCCAAACGTTCCGGGGCATTCCTGAAAAGCCTGTCCTGCCTGCCCCCCTTCGTTGTCTTGACCTTATACCACCCTACCTCCCTTTCCGGTGATCGGTGAACCTCTGCGCCGCACGTCTTTGCCAGAAGCTGGGCACCGAGGCAGATGCCAAGGAAGGGGATCTCTTCGACAAGGGCCTTGCGTATGAGCCTTTCTTCATTGTCCAGGAAGGAGAACCTGTCGACTTCGTAGACGTTCATGGGCCCTCCAAGGGCGATCAAAGCGGCCACGCCCTGGAGGTTTTGCGGCAAGGTATCCCCCTTTCCAAGCTCAATGATCTCAAACTCCCATTCATCAGAGCGAAGCGTCTCCCCTATCAGCCCGGGGCCTTCCTGCGCAACGTGTTTGATTATGAGGACCTTGTTCTTCATCGTAAACTCCATGTGCTTTGTTGTGAGAGCCCCTGTCCCCCGGTCGGAAGGTGTGGTGTGGGGGGTTGCCGGGTGAACAGGGGCTTGCTGCTACATGTCAAAATAGAGATAGAACTCATAAGGGTGCGGGCGCAGGCGCACCGGGTCTATCTCTGCCTCGCGCTTGTACTCGATCCACACATCGATGACGTCCTGGGTAAAAACCCCTCCCCGCAGCAGGAACTCGTGATCCTTCTCAAGGGCGGCTATGGACTCCTCGAGAGAACCGGGGACCGTAGGTATCTTTGCCGCTTCCTCGGGCGGGAGGTGGTAGGTGTTGACGTCTGTCGGCTCGCCGGGGTCGATCTTGTTGACGATCCCGTCGACGCAGGCCATGAGTATTGCCGAGAAGGATAAATAGGGGTTGCAAGTCGCATCGGGCGGCCTGAACTCGATCCTCTTGGCCTTGGGGTTCTCTGAGTACATAGGTATCCTGACCGCCGCAGAGCGGTTGCGTGCCGAATAGACGAGGTTGACGGGAGCTTCGTAGCCGGGGACGAGCCTCTTGTATGAATTGGTGGTGGGCGCGCAGAATGCGAGCAGGGCGCGCGCATGCCTGAGCAGGCCGCCGATGGCATATCTGCCCAGCCTGCTTATGCCCGCATACCCCTTCGCGTCATAGAAGACGTTCTCCCCCTTGTTCCAGAGGGAAATGTGGGTGTGCATGCCTGAACCGTTGTCGGCGAAGAGGGGCTTGGGCATGAACGTGGCCACCATGTTGTTCTGCTTCGCCATGTTCTTTACGATATATTTGTACATGAGGCATTGGTCCGCCATCTTCACGAGGGAGCCGAACTTCATGTCGATCTCGCACTGCCCTGCCGTTGCCACCTCGTGGTGGTGGACCTCCACCTTGATACCCGTTTCGAGCATCTTGAGCGTCATCTTGCTTCGCAGGTCCTGGATGGAATCGTGTGGCGGGACCGGAAAATACCCCTCTTTGTACCGCGGCTTGTACCCGAGGTTCGGCCTTTCGTCCCTTCCCGAGTTCCACTCGCCCTCGTCGGAGTCGATAAAGTAGTAGCCGCAGTTCTCCGTCTGGTCGAAGCGTATGTCGTTGAAGAGAAAGAACTCATATTCGGGGCCATAGTAGCTCGTATCGGCAAAGCCCGTTGTCTTCAGGAACGCCTCCGCCTTCTTGCCAACGTAGCGGGGATCGCGCGTGTACGGTTTCTTTGTGATCGGGTCGTAGATGTCGCAGAGGATGCTCAACGTCGGGATTTCGCATACAGGGTCCACAACGGCCGTCCTTGGATCGGGCAGGAGTATCATGTCCGATTCCTGGATCTTCTGGAATCCCCTGATGGAGGACCCGTCGAAGCCGATCCCTTCCTCCCAGATGCTCGTCATAGGGTCGTCGATCTCGGTGAGCTCCGCCGTGGGAATGGAAAAATGCTGCCACAGGCCGGGCAGGTCGTTAAACTTGAGATCGACGATCCGGATGTTGTTCTTTTTTACGAGCCGGGCCACGTTGTCGATATCCGCGGATGTTGCAGCTCCGTTCCACCGGAAGGATGTCTTTGCCTTCTTCAAATCTTTCATTTGGCGCCTCCGTGTACCTTACGTTTTGAGGTGAGCATTGGTGTCGGGCTCTTCTGCTCGCACCGTAGATATCTGTATTGACTATCAATGCCTGCCATATGTCACCTCTCTGAAGGTCTTTAAAGCTAAACCTTAGTCCGGGACGTTGACCTTTTGAACTACGTTGTTCGTGGTTTTAAAGATCCCCTCGAAGATCGGTGAGGGATAAAAGACATGCACATCGATGTGCATAAGGCGTTAATACTTGTACAACTACTATTTTAAAGTAAAAAACCTGTGTTTTTGTTAACCGGCCCTCATCCTATCGCCTCTCCTCCGCGCTCTTCCGTCCGGATCCTTATACATTCGACCAGGTCGAGGACGAATATCTTCCCGTCGCCGATGTTGCCGGTCTGGGCGCCTTTTACGATGGCGTTGATCGTGGGCTCCACAAAGCTTTCGTTGACGGCTATCTCGAGGCGTATCTTCCTCAGGAGGTTGCCCATCTCCCTGACCCCGCGGTATACCTCGGCCACGCCCATCTGGCGGCCATGCCCGAGGACCTCGTTGACGGTGATGAGGTTCACTTCTGCCTTGTAAAGCTCCTGCTTCACTGCCTCTAATCTATCGGGTTTGATGATCGCTATTATCAGTTTCATGCTCTATCCCTCCTCCTTATTCCAGGATCGTGTAGGCATTCTCATGGTGCTGCGTGAGGTCAAGGCCCATGATCTCGTCCTTTTCGTTTACCCTGACCTTTATTGTCGCATCGATCACCTTGTAAATGATAAAGCTGGCGACAAAGCTGTATGAGAGGGTTACGGCGACAGCGATAATCTGGACGACGAACTGCTTCGGATTGCCGAAGAAGAGGCCGTCGGCCCCAGCGGGATTGACCGCCTTCGATGCAAAAAGCCCCGTTGCCAGCGCCCCCCAGATGCCGCCTATGCAGTGGACGCCGAATACGTCGAGGGCGTCGTCATAGCCGAACCTGGGTTTTACTATCGCTACCGCCATGTAGCAGAAGATGCTCACGAAGAGCCCGATGATGATGGCGGAAAGGCCGCTCACGAAGCCCGCCGCGGGGGTGATCGCGACGAGCCCGGCTACGGCCCCTGTGGCTGTTCCTAGGACCGTCGGCTTTTCATGGCAGATCCAGTCGAGCAACGCCCAGCTCAGGCCGGCCGCCGCAGCCGCGGTGTTGGTGACGACAAAGGCATTGACGGCGATCTCGTTGGCGCCGAGCGAGCTACCCGCATTGAACCCGAACCATCCGAACCAGAGAAGCGCCGTCCCGAGTATGGTAAAGGGAAGGTTGTGCGGCAGGATAGCCTTCTGCGTGCTCCCCCGCCTCTTCCCTATGAAGATCGCCGTCGTAAGTGCGGCGATGCCGGCATTGATGTGAACGACCGTGCCCCCCGCGAAGTCAAGGGCGCCCAGGTCTTTGAGCCATCCTCCTATCCCCCACACCCAGTGGCACACAGGGTCGTAGACGAAGGTTGACCAGAGGATTATGAAGGCCAGGAATGCGGAGAACTTCATTCTCTCTGCAAAGGCGCCGATGATGAGGGCGGGGGTGATGATCGCGAACATCATCTGGAAGACCATGAAGAGCTGGTGCGGAATGGTCGCCGCATAATCGGAATAGGGTGCAAGGCCCACACCCTTAAGTCCTGCCCACTCGAGGCTTCCCCAGAACCCCTTTCCAGGAGCGAAGGAGAGGCTGTAGCCGAAGAGCACCCACTGAACGCTGACGGCGCAGAGGATGATGAAGCACTGCATGAGTATGCCGAGGACGTTCTTCCGCCCCACCATCCCGCCGTAGAAAAAGGCAAGGCCCGGCGTCATGAGCATCACGAGCGCCGTTGATATGAGGAGCCACGCCGTATCGCCCGTGTCGTTCCCGGGCGGCGTCTCCGCAGCCAATAATGTTCCTGTCATCGCTATGACGGGCACTAAAAGAAATAAGAATGAAAATAGTTTTTTCACTGCACACCTCCTTCATAAAATAGAACCGGCGCCTTCATCCATGCAGCGGTTGAAGACGCCGGTGTCCGTGCCGATCAAAAAAATGGCGTTCACGATGCCCGGAACGCCGCTGTTTTAACACATCAGTGTGTTGATACTAATGAAAGTAATAAAAGATTATCTTTGGTAACAGCAGATCAATCTTCAGCCATCAGCAGAAGTAGTAGACCTGTAAGATGTAAAAAAATTCTTTGTCCAGTGTCTTTGATCTGCCTTTTTTCAACGTTGAACGTTGAACACAGAACATCGAACGGGTTTTGTTCACGGCATCATCATCCCCCTGCCCGGGATAACTAAGCGTGCGATTATGCCGGCGAGGTAAAAGACGATGATGCTCACGATGATGACAACGATGATATACCCCACTATCTTCTCTTTCGGGGTCTCCATGAGGATAGGCAGGCCCAGGTAGAGAAGGTAGAGAGAGTATAGCGAGGCTATCATAACGATAGGTGAAAGAGTGGGAAAGATGAAGAGGATGCTCGCAATCCAGATCGGGGTATTTGAGTATACGGCAACCTTCATGGCATTGACCATGTTCTTTTGAGAACCGAAGTTCGGGGCCAACATATCGATGATAAAGGCAACAGCATAGATGGCAATAAGGGACAGCACGTAGTGGAAGACGGCATAGCTGATGCCGTTAGCAAAGGGTATCCTGTAGCTGGCTCCAAGGAAAGACATCCCGACGATCGACCACCCGATAAAGGTTGCAACGGGCGGAATGATCGCGAGGATCACCGCATAGGACATGTACAGTTCCTTGACGGTTGTTTCCTCTTGTTTCACCTGTTCCCACGTATCTTTTGGTTTAAGAATGATTGCCTTTACCCTTCCGACTAAGTCCATACATATACCTCCTTATAGATTAATAGACATCTCGCAATGATATCCCCTCTCCCCTCCCGGGACTTCACGCCATTCCCTCTCCCCTCCCGGGACTTCACGCCATTCCCTCTCCCCTCCCGGGACTTCACGCCATTCCCTCTCCCCTGGCGGGAGAGGGTCAGGGTGAGGGGGAATAATCATGCTGCCCGCCCCCCGAACGTTCTCTTGTCAGCACCCCTATGCCCATGATGATAAATATATAGAGCGTGACAGGCCATACAGGGTGGAGCACCTTATAGCTGCCGAAGGCAAAGGTGAATATCAGGATGACGATAGTTCCCAGCAGCGAGAGGAACGCGTAAAGGCTATGAACCTGCTTCCATGTCCAGCCGATGAAGACGATATAGACGATGGCGCTCAAAAGAACCGCTATCCACGTAACCTCCCGCAGTATCTCTTTTACAAAAAAACCAAGGAGTAGCGCGACGGCGCCGATTGAAAGAGTGGTAAGCCTTGAAGCAAGAAGGAGCACCCTGTCGCTTTTGATATTGAATGCAGGGGCTATATACCCTTTTATCGCGAGGGTCGTGGCGCCCATCAGAAATGGCGAGCCGGAGCTCATGAGCGGCGCCCACATGCTGAGCAGGAAGAAGACGGCAATGAAGGGCGGAACGATGTTGAGCAGGGCGGGCAACGCCGAAAGGGAGGGGATGTCGGGAAAGATATATTTCGCGACGATGCCGCAGAGCGCTGCCATGACGACCACCGGGATGGCGATGAAATTTCCGATAAGGATGCCTTTTCTGCCCTCTTCGGACGTCTTTGCCGATGACGCGGTATTGATGACCGGCTGTGCGAGCACGCCCAGGGTAAGATTGATATAGGCCCAGCTCAGCGCCTGGACAACGCCGAGATCGCCGAAGGGACTGAAATAGTGCGCATGACTTGCCATCTGTGACAGGACGCCTGTGTTGAAGATGACGTAAAGTCCTCCAAGGAATATGCCGAAGATTATGGCGCCGATATGTATGAGGTTCGTATAAGCGGTGGCGACGAAGCCCCCCATAACGTTGTAAAAGGTGAACACTATCGCCGTCAATACCATCCCCTCACGGAATGAAAGTTGTCCCTGCAGGATTACCGTCAGTATCGCCCCTCCTCCCACGATCTGCATTGTCACGATCCATATTGAGAAGATGAGCTGAAAGAGCCCCGCGAGCTTAGCCGTCTTCTTATCATAGAGTTTTCCGACAACATCGAGGATGGAGTATATCGTCTTTCCCTCGAGGATCCTTGGGAGGAGAATACTTGTGGCGTACATGGCGATCCAGATGCCTGCCTGGAACCACAAGGCGCTCACGCCGTGGATGTACGAACCTTGTGCCATTCCGACGATCGACACGCCGCCTATCCATGTCCCAGCTATGAGTACAGAGAGAAAGGGTACCGAGAGGCTTCTTGATGCGACGAGATAGGCCTCTGTAGAACGTGACTTCCTCGTCACGTAGATGCCCGTCAGCCAAAGTATGCAGATGTAGCCGAAGATCGAGAAGAGATAAAGACCTTTCACCCGCTACCTCTTTTTGAAGAAATCCTCCAGCCTCTGTTTGAAGAGCTTCGTCCCGCCAAGCTGCGAGACATAGAATTTTTCCTTGTCAAGGTGAATGTCGAGCCCGCCAAAGAGCGAATGGTTCACGAGGTCTTTAAAACTGCCTATCGTCTCCATCGGAAGGGCCTTAAGGCTTTTGATCATCTCCGCGAGCTTTGCCTCCAGTTCGTCCTCTTCGCAGACGACATTCACGAGACCGAGCTCTTGCGCCTCAGCCATGGTGATATTGCGCGAAAAAAGATAGAGCTCATTGAACCTTTTTGCGCCTACGAGCCTGGAAAGGAATATGCTGCCGCCTCCATCCGGCGTTAGGCCGATCCGCCTGTAACCCATATTCATTATTGTATTTCTGGTTGCGATGGAAAGGTCGCATGCAAGGGCAAGTCCAATGCCTGCCCCCACGGCAACGCCCTCCATGACCGCAATGACAATGGCGTTGATTTTCCTGATAAGCCTGATCCCCTCGTGAAGCACGCCGGCCTCTGCGTCGATCAAGGCTTCAGAATCCTCAGCTTCTTTGAAGGCGACGATGTCCCCGCCTGAGCAGAACGCCTTTCCGGATCCGCGTATGACAACAAAGGGCGCCTTCCGGCTTTCGGCATTCTTCAGCGCCATGTAGATGCCATTGAGCAGGTCATAGTCCATGGCATTTTTCCTGTCCGGCCTGTTGAGGGTGATTGTGAAGACATCGTCCTTATATTCTTCCAATACAACGTTCATTATGCAACCTCCTGTTAAAAATCAGCTTCCAGCCATCAGCAAAAAAACAGGCCAAGGCTGAGGTTAAGGCTAACTTTAAAAAATCCTGTTTCTCCTCAACCTTAACCTCAACCTGATTCTTCTCGCTGTCTGCTGACAGCTTCTTTATTTCTTCCAATGATGGAATATCCTGGGAAAATTTGCAATATAAAACTGAGGGGAAAATCGTTTTACGGCAAGACCGTGATTATTTGCAAAAAGTCTATAATGACTACACTTTTTATCTTGACATAGATTCTTTTTGACATATAATATAAGTCTTATTAAAATTTTCACAAATTCAAAAAAAGGAAAGGGGCCGTCATGAAATTAGAGGGAAAAAATGCTGTAGTTACAGGCGGTGGGAGAGGCGTAGGGAGGGCGATCAGCCTGGCCTTTGCGCAGGAAGGGGCGAATGTAGTCGTCAATTACGCCGGGAATGAAAAGGCTGCAAGTGAAGTTGTTGAAATGATAAAAAAGATGGGGAGAAAGGCTGTAGCGGTGAAAGGCGACGTGGGACAGGAGGCCGATGCCCAGAAGATCATCGAAACCTGCGTCCAGAACTTTGGCTCGATCCATATCATAGCGAACAACGCCGGTATCTCAAAACCGGCCATGATGCACAAAATGACAGTGGAGATCTGGGACGAGGTTGTCAATGTCCAGATGAGAGGCCCCTGGCTCACCGTCAAGGCAGCCTCAAAGTATTTCATGGAGCAGAACTACGGGAGAATCATTAATGTCACCTCTGTGGCGGGTGTTGTGGGGACCATCGGACAGATCAATTACAGCGCCGCAAAAGGCGGCGTCATATCTATGACAAAATCAATGGCAAGAGAGCTCGCGAAGTTCAACGTTACGGCGAACGTCATCTCCTTGGGCATTGTTACGACGGACATGACGGAAAAGATATCCACAGACGAGAAGCTGAAAGAGATATACGTAAAGAGGATACTCCTCGGCAGGTATGCTGAACCGGAGGATGTAGCGCCTGCATTTGTATTCTTTGCATCAGACGACGCACGCTACATAACAGGGCAGCTTCTGTGTGTGGACGGCGGTTACGGCATGACGTAAATCAGGGTAGAGGTGCGAACATCTTTTCATTTCAAATATATAAGGAGGTGTTGTAATGGCTGATGTACCGAAGGTAATAAAACAGTGGCAAATGGTTCAACCGACAGTTTTTAACAGAGAAACAAAAGAGACTACACCCGGAAAGCTTGCCATGGCAGAGATTCCTGTTCCCGAACTGAAAGCGGACGAGGTTCTCGTAGAGGTCGCAGGGTGTGGTGTATGCCATACCGACCTTGGATACTTCTATGACGGCGTTCCGACGGTCAGCAAGCCGCCTCTGGCCCTTGGCCACGAGATAAGCGGCGTGGTAGTCGCCGGTGACCCGGCATGGATCGGCAAAGAGGTTATCATCCCCGCAGTTATGCCCTGCCGGAAATGCATTCTCTGTAAGACCGGAAGGGGCAACAGGTGCCTTGCGCAGAAGATGCCCGGCAACTCGATCGGCGTCTATGGCGGCTTCTCAAGCCATATCCCGGTGCCTACCGTTGACCTCTGCCTGGTAACCGACAAGAAAGGGTATGCGCTCGAGCAGTTGTCCGTTATCGCCGATGCGGTAACCACCCCGTACCAGGCGGCAAAAAGGGCCGACCTGCAGCCCGGCGACAACGTGATCGTCATCGGCGCAACAGGCGGGGTCGGTGTCTATATGGCGCAGACCGCCAAGGCGCTCGGCGCGAAGAGCGTTATCGGGATTGCAAGGAACCCGAAGAAGCTCGAAAGGGCGCTCAGCTACGGCTGCGATGCCGTGATCAGCACCCTGGACAAGACAAATAAGGACGTCGTCGGCGAGTGGAGGAATTTCGTAAAGTCCAGAGGCCTTGCCAATACGGGCTGGAAGATCTTTGAGGTAACAGGGACAAAGGCCGGGCAGGAACTGGCCCTCGACCTGCTCTCGTTCGTCGGGAAACTGGTCCTCGTGGGATTCGGAATGGCAAAGAGCGAATACATGTTCTCCAAGCTCATGGCCTTTGATGCCGAGGTGATAGGAACATGGGGCTGCCTGCCGGAATATTACCCCATCGTCCTCGATATGGTATTGAGCAAGAAGATCGTCATCGACCCCTTTGTCGAAGTGAGGCCCATGAGCACCATAGCGGCGACATTCGATGAGATACACAAAGCAGGTTCGCCTGAAAAGAGGGTTGTCCTGAAACCCGATTTTTAAATAAAATACATTAGAGGAGGAAACATATGGGATTAGAGTGGATACCAAGAGAACACGAAATGAAAGACCACAGCAGACACGGGTCAGATCACTGGGGAACGGAAGCCCCCTGTGTGGTGTATGAAAAAAGACCCCTGAAAGACCCTAAGGGCAATGTGATACCCGGTCTTTATTCTGCATGGGTCAGGCTCAACAACCCGGCTCAGTATAACTCCTATACCACCGATATGGTAAAGGGCGTTATCGCAGGTTTTGAGAATTCTTCAACAGACCGCGAAGTAGTCGCAACGGTTTTCACCGGAACAGGCCCGAACGCCTTCTGTACAGGCGGCAACACAAAAGAGTATTCAGAGTACTACAGCAAGAGACCGGAAGAATACGGCTGGTATATGGAGCTTTTCAACAACATGGTAGACTCCATTCTCATGTGCAAGAAACCGGTTATCTGCCGCGTCAACGGCATGAGGGTAGCGGGCGGCCAGGAGATCGGCCTTGCCTGTGACATCGCCATTTCATCCGACCTTGCGATATTCGGCCAGGCGGGTCCAAGACACGGCTCCGCACCGGTCGGCGGCGCCTCAGACTTCCTTCCATGGTATCTGACTGCTGAAGATGCAATGTGGAACTGCGTAAGCTGCGAGATGTGGTCGGCATACAAGATGAAGGCCAAAAACCTTATCTCAAAGGCAATCCCTGTCCTGAAAGACGACAAGGGCAACTGGGTAAGGAACCCGCAGGTTATTACCGAAACCTACGTAAAAGACGGCGAGATCGTCTACGGCGAGCCCAAGGCAGGCCAGGAGGCAAAGGATGCCAGGGCATGGGTGAACGAGCAGCTAAAGAACAACAAATACGATTTCTCGCTCCTCGACGCAGAGGTTGAGAGGGTTATCTGGGTATTTGCAAACCTCTTCCCCGGATGCCTGATGAAATCTATCGACGGCATCAGACAGAAGAAAAAATTCTTCTGGGATCAGGTCAAGAACGACCACAGGTACTGGCTGGCAGTAAATATGATGGGCGAGGCGTTCGCAGGATTTGGCGCCTTCAATACCAAGAAGATCACCGGTATGGACACCATCGACTTCATCAAGAACCGCCAGCTCATTGCAAAGGGTGCGCTGAACGACGAGGCATATTTCGAACAGATCTTCGGCAAACCGCAGGCGAAGTAACGAAACAAGAACCCATAGGGGGGGTGTTATGCCCCCCTTTTTTTATTGAAGACTACAGCTAAAGGAAAGGAGAACTACCATGGCATTCCAGCATATTCTATATGAAAAAAAGGATAAGGTTGCAACGATAACGCTGAATGTACCGCCGTCAAACTGGCTTACCATCCTCATGATGAAAGAGATCAACCAGGTGCTTGGAGAGATCAAAAAAGATCCCTCTGTACAGCTCCTCATCTTTGACCACGCCGGCGAGAAGGCATTCTGCGACGGCGTCGACGTTGCCGACCATACGCCGGACAAGGTGGACGAGATGATCGAGGTCTTCCACGGGATGTTCCGCCTCATGGCAGCGATGGACGTGACAACAGTGGCGCTGGTGAACGGCCGTTCCCTCGGAGGAGGATGCGAGCTTATGTCATTCTGCGACATCGTGATCGCATCGGAGAAGGCGAGGATCGGTCAGCCCGAAATCGCCGTCGGTGTTTACCCTCCTGTGGCTGCAGCCTGGTTTCCCAAAATCATTGGCCTCCAGAAGACCTACGAGCTGCTCCTCACCGGTAAGATCATCAACGCAAAAGAGGCCCAGACCATCGGGCTTGTGACCGCGGTTCTGCCCGCGGAGAATTTTAAGGCAGAAGTGGAGAAGTATCTCGCCGACTATCTGAACAAGAGCAGGCCCGTGGCGATGTGGACGAAAAGGGCGATCAAGGCAGGCTTAAGCCTGGATTTCTTCCAGGCGCTCAAGGCATCGGAGATCATCTACCTGCAGGGATGCATGGCAACAGATGACGCCAAGGAAGGGATCGCGGCCTTCATGGAAAAGAGGAAGCCGGTCTGGAAAGACAAGTAACCGGGATCATGCAGTACGCACCAAAAGAAGAGATTGATGCAAGGATTGCGAAGGTAAAGGTATTGATGAAAAAGGCCTCTTTGGACGGGGCCTTTTTTCATTACAAGATCGATTACTATTATCTCTCCGGCACGATGCAGGATTCGCTCCTCTTTGTGCCTGTCGATGATGAGCCGGTCCTGTTCGTCAAAAGGGAGATATCAAGGGCACGAAGGGAATCCCCTATCGGGCAGATCATGCCCATGCGCTCCGTGAAGGACATCACCGGGCACTTAAGGCCGATGAAGAGGATAGGCGTGCAGCTTGATGTTGTGCCCTACAACGACGTCATAAAATTTCAGGAGCTTTTTGGTAATGCGGAATTCGTCAATGTATCTCCGCTCACCAAAGAGGTCCGGAAGTTCAAATCGCCTTTTGAGATTGGGCTCATGGAGAAGGCCGCGGAGATACAGAAAAAGGTCTATGCCCTGGTGCCTGAGCTTTTGCGCGAAGGCATGACCGAGATCGAGCTGGGCGGCACGCTCGAGGCACATGCGAAGGCCATGGGGCACGAGGGCCTTCTGCGGGTGCGCTCATTGAATTACGAGGCATACACCTGGCATGTCCTGAGCGGTCGTACAGGGAGCATCGTAAGCCAGTCCGATTCACCGATGGGCGGCCTCGGACTCTCCCCTGCCTTCCCTGTGGGTGCGAGCATGAAGAAGATCAAAAGGAACGAGCCGGTCCTTATCGATTTCGGCATCTGCTACCACGGCTACCAGGTTGACCAGACAAGGATGTACGCCATAGGAAAGATGCCCGATCTTTTTTCAAAGGCCTTTGAGGCGTGCAGGGAGATTCATTACAGGGTGCTCGATAAGGCCCTTGAAGGCCTGACGAGCAAAGAGCTCTTTGAATATTCGAAACAGCTCGCCGACAGGATGGGTTATGGGGAATATTATCTCGGCTTCAAGCCGCACAAGGTCAGGTTCCTCGCGCACGGCATCGGGATAGAGCTCGCAGAGCTCCCTTACATTGCGGCGACCCATACATATCCCATCGAGGAAGGGACGGTTATTGCGATCGAACCGAAGATGGTGTTTCCGCGGAAAGGGGCCTGCGGCATCGAAAATACGGTTATCATGGAGAAGGGGCGCTACAGGGTCCTCACCGACAACGACGAGAACATCATAACCATATGAAGACCCTTTTTTCTACCGGATGCCTTTTCCACCTGCCTATCGAGAACGCTTTCTTCTACGCGAAGGAAGCAGGCTTCGACGGCTGCGACCTCTTGATAGACATAAAGTTCAACAGCGATGGGTATATCGAGAGGGTGCAGAACTGCCTCGATATCCTCCCCGTCCATTCTATTCACGCCCCTTTTGTGAAGATGAAGACGTGGGGGGCGATGCCCGATATCCTGTCGAGGACGATAGATATCGCACGCACCGTTGGAGCAAGAGTGGTGAACTTTCATCCGCCTTCGTGGTTTGCTATGGAGATGCAGTTCCTGAAGTGGTTCAGGGAGGTAAAGGATTTCCAGAAGGAACTGGGATGCGACGACGTCTTGCTTGCAGTGGAGAATATGCCCAGGACCGGGACGCGTTTGATGCTCACCTGCTTTGTCCTCAACGACCTGAAAGACCTTGTTGATTTCGGCGTTGAAAGGAACCTCTGCTTTACCTTTGACACTACCCATTTCGGGACCTTCGGAGATGATATTGTTGCAGGTTTTTTGCGCGTCTTCAAAACCGGCAGGTTAAAAAATGTTCATCTCAGCGACCATGGGTTTCACAGGAGCCACCTCTTCCTCGGGAAAGGCGATCTCCCCATCGTCAAATTTTTAAATACCCTCGGCAGGCTCGAATACGATGAGATGGTGACCCTTGAGCTCGATGCCCGCGAATTCCCGAAGACAGAGAAATGGATCACAAAGATGATGAAGTATCAGTGCGATCTTATCAAACTGCACACTCAAAGACATTGAACAACAAAAAGTAATTATTTAATCTGTTGATAGCGTTTGTTGAATTTATATGATCTGTTTTTGCTTTAACATTGAACGTTGAACATAGAACATTGAACAATGTTTTCTTATTTAAAGGGGGAATGGTGGCAAAGAAGGTAGTTTTTGTCTGCGATGCCTGCGGTTACGAGACCTTCAAATGGATGGGGAAGTGTCCCAAATGCCAGGGCTGGGACACAATCCGGGAATACAAGGTCGATAAGGCGACCGAATCGCAGGAGAAAAAGACCCCTGTTATCGTTACCGACGATGATATCACCGAAGAAAGGATAATACTCGGCATCGAAGAGATGGACAGGGTCCTGGGGGGAGGGCTCACGACCGGCTCATCGATACTCCTCGGCGGCGATCCCGGGATAGGGAAGACGACGCTGTGCTTCGAGATAGCGGCGCGGATGGTCGAGCTCGGGCTCAATGTTCTCTATGTGTCCGGCGAAGAATCGCTGAAACAGCTCGCCTCTCGCAGGAAGAGGCTGGACCTCAAGGGCAATTTCCCGATCCTTGCCACGAACCAGCTTGACGATATCCTTGAGGCCGCATCGGAGAAGGCATATGACCTCGTAATCATCGATTCGATACAGTCGGTCTACGACAGCAGGCTGCCTATGCTCCCCGGAAATGTGAGCCAGATAAAAGATGTCTCCTCGAAATTGACGATCGCCATGAAATCGACGGATACGACGCTCATCTTCATCGGGCACGTGACAAAGGAAGGCGCCATTGCAGGCCCCAAGATCCTCGAGCATATGGTGGACACGGTCCTTTACTTTGAGGGAGACAAGATGCTTCCCTACAGGATGCTCAGGGCTATCAAAAACAGGTACGGGCCGGTTGATGAGGTCGGTATTTTTCAGATGAAGAAAGGGGGGCTCATAAGCGTGGAGAACCCTTCCCAGTTCTTTATTTCGGAGAGAGGGGACATAGGCTCAGGAAGCGCTCTTTTTCCTTACATTACCGGGTCAAGGCCGATCATCCTGGAGGTGCAGGCTGTAACGCCCAAAACGAACTTTTCGATCCCCAAACGGCTGTCGCTCGGGTATGATATCAACCGGCTTTTTATCCTCATAGCCGTTATTGAAAAGGCCATCGGGAAACCCTTTTATGACAGGGACGTCTATGTGAACATTACCGGCGGCATGAAGGTGAATGAGCCGGCGGTAGACCTTTCCGTAGCCGCATCGATCATTTCAAGCTTTAAAGATATCGTCATCGGCCAGGACACAGCGCTGTTCGGCGAGGTCGGCCTCACTGGGGAGATCCGGAAGATCGTCTATATGGACATGCGGTTCAGGGAATGTGAACGCCTCGGGATTAAAAAGATCTTCTGCCCGAAGGGTGTTGAAAAGGTCCCGGGCCTTGAGGTCATACCGCTCAAGAACATCCGGGAGCTGTACGAACACATAACATAGCAATCAGCCCACAGCATACAGCNNACAGACAAAACAGACGAGATAAACTCAGCAAACACAGAAAACGTGATAAAGAGATTTGTAGCTGATCGCTGTCTGCTGAGGGCCGATAGCTGCTATTATGGCATCTGGAATGATCTTCCTTTCGGCCGTATCGTCAGTACGGGGCAGGGAGCTTTTCTGACGACCTTTTCCGCTACGCTCCCGATGAGGATATGTTCGATTCCGCTTCGTCCGTGTGTCCCCATGACGATAAGGTCGATCCCTTCAGCCTTTACGTAGTCAATGATCTCCATAAAGATGACACCTGTCTTGACGATCTTCTGTACAGGGATATCCACTTTCTGGATGGCCTTATCGAAATCGCCGTTCACTTCAGCGACGATGTTTTTTTCGATCGCTACGAGATTTTCCGGGGTAAGGAATGACTCGTAGGGCGTAAAATAGTTAAGATTGGGTATGACATGGATCAGATGCAGCTCTGCGTTGAATTTTTTTGCGATACTTGCGGCATAGGATACGATCTCGCTAGAATATTCTGAAAAATCGATAGGACAAAGTATTTTCTTAAACATAACGTCCACCTCCTGATGTAGTGTATGTACATAGATTTATATACATGCGAGTTCCTGTTTAGTCAAATGTTTTATATTAAAAAGGGATGAAGGGGTCTAGGGGCAAGCGAAAAATACAGGGGGCAAGGGGTATGGCTTGAAAAATACCGGGCAGGCAGGTATATTACTTAATAAGCGAGATTATGAAGGAGGAGAAATGGCGCTCATCGATGACCTGAAAAAGAAGACCGAAGAGGGCTTGAGGACGCTTAGGGAAACGGCCCAGGATATTGCCTTCAGCGTCGAGAAGCAGGCAACGATCGGGAAGAAGAAATATATAGACATCACGAAGGCTCGGCGCGGTATACAGAAATTATACGCCGAGATCGGTGAATACGTATACGATGCATTTACCGCGGAGGCAACAATAAGCAGGGAAGACGCTCACATAAAGGAGCGCGTTCATTCTATCTCACAGCTGAAGCTCCTCATCCGCGACATTGAAGAAGAGATAGATAAGGTAGAGAAGGCGCAGCCGCCGAGGGACGGCCTATAGTTACAGGTATTTCCTTATCAGCGCCTCTGCGATCTGGACTGCGTTCAGTGCGGCCCCTTTCCGGATATTGTCGGAAACGACCCACATATTCAGGCCGTGCGCTATTGTTTCATCCCTTCTGATGCGTCCCACAAAGGTGTCATCCTTCCCTGCTGCGTTGATCGCGAGAGGATATTTGTTCTTTGACGGGTCGTCTACCACCTTTACGCCGGGAGCCTTTTTCAACAGCGAGCGCGCCTTTTCCGGGGTTATATCCTTTTCGAATTCTATGTTCACCGATTCAGAATGGCCGTAGAAAACGGGAACCCTGACGGTCGTCGCGGTGACGGCAATGCCCGGGTCCTCCATGATCTTCTTTGTCTCGTTGACCATCTTCATCTCTTCCTTTGTGTACCCGTTGTCAAGAAAGGAATCGATATGGGGCAGGCAGTTGAAGGCTATCTGGTGCGGATAGACCTTGATCTCGATTTTCCGTGCGTTATAGATGTTGAGGACCTGCTGCTCGAGCTCCTTTATCGCCTTCATGCCCGTCCCGGACACCGCCTGGTAGGTTGACACGACGACCCTTTTTATCTTCGCGAAATCGTGGAGCGGCTTCAGGACGACGACCATTTGGATCGTCGAGCAGTTGGGGTTCGAGATGATCCCCCTCCTTTTATATCCCTCGATCGCATGCTCGTTCACCTCGGGCACCACAAGGGGAATATCCGGCTCCATCCTGAAGGCGCTCGTGTTGTCTATGACCACGCATCCGCTCGCGGCGGCAATCGGGGCGAATTTCATGCTCACCGAACCGCCGGGAGAGAAGAGGCCGATATCGATCCCCTTGAAGGAATCTTCTTTCAGCTCCTGGACCTTGATGTCTTTTCCCTTGAAGGGCAGCGCCTTCCCGACGCTGCGTGAAGATGCGAGAAGGGTAAGATTTTTTACAGGGAAGTCCCTTTCCTCGAGGACCCTTATCATTTCATTTCCTACGGCTCCTGTCGCGCCGGCAACGGCTACATTGTAAGTCTTCATATCATTCCTCCAGTTGTTTTTTCAGGTAGTTGATGAGGCCGCCTTCATTGATAAGCTCGACCATGAACGGCGGTATGGGCTTTGCCGTCACCTCCATGTCCCTCCAGCGGATAACCCCTGACGAGAGATCTATCTCGATCTCTTCCCCTCCATCTATGCTGTCTGCTATATCTGCCTCGAGCAGCGCCAGCCCTTTATTGAAGGCGTTCCTGTAGAATATCCTTGCAAAGCTCTTCGCGATCACGAGAGGGATGCCGAGCGCGGATATGGCGATCGGGGCATGTTCCCTCGAGGAGCCGCAGCCGAAGTTTGACCCCGATACGATGATGTCGCCGGGGCTTACCTTCTCGTGAAACGACGGGGAAAGAGGCTCCATGCAGTGCTCTCCGAGCGATTTGGGGTCCGTCATCGCGAGGTATTTCGCAGGGATGATGATGTCTGTGTCTATGTTGTCGCCGAATTTCCATACCCTTCCTTTGATAAGCATACAACCTCCATTTTAAACTGTCAGCTTTCAGCTGCTTTATATTTCCTCCGGATGCGCAATCCTGCCCTTTATCGCCGATGCCGCAGCCACTGCCGGCCCCGCGAGATAGACCTCGCTTTGCGGGTGGCCCATCCTGCCGATAAAGTTCCTGTTTGTCGTCGCTACCGCCCTTTCCCCTTTTGCCAGGATGCCCATGTGTCCTCCGAGGCAGGGACCGCATGTGGGAGGCGATATGACGCACCCGGCGTCGAGGAAGATATCGAAGTAGCCTTCCCTCATCGCCTGACGGTAGATCCTGGGTGTGGCCGGGATGATGATGCAGCGGATGCCCCCGGAGACCTTGTTCCCTTCCAGTATCTTCGCGGCTGTTTGCAGGTCGTCGATCCTGCCGTTCGTGCACGACCCGATCACGACCTGGTCTATGGCGACATCCCCCAGCTCGCGGACGCTTTTCACATTCGAAGGCAGCGACGGGCAGGCGACATTCAGCTCGATTTTCGATGCGTCGACCTCGAAGACCTGCCGGTACCTGGCGTCAGGGTCGCTCTCAAAGACCTTGTATGGTTTTTTGCTGTGGGCATTCATGTAAGTCACGGTTTTCCCGTCGACTTTGAATATCCCGTTCTTGCCGCCGGCCTCGATGGCCATATTTGCGATGGTGAAGCGCGAATCCATGGAGAGGGCGGAGACCGCTTCCCCGTCGAACTCCATGGCAGCATAGAGGGCGCCGTCCACTCCTATCATGCCGATGATGTGAAGTATGAGATCCTTTCCCGTTACCCATTTCGGCCATTTTCCGTAGCAGTGGAATTTGATGCTTTCCGGCACCTTGAACCATATCCGGCCTTTTACCATGCCATAGGTAAGATCGGTGCTCCCCATGCCTGTCGCGAAGGCCCCCAGGGCGCCATAGGTGCATGTATGGCTGTCTGCGCCGATGACGAGATCTCCGGCGACGACGAGGCCCTGCTCCGGAAGGAGGGCGTGTTCGATGCCGCAGTTGCCGCCCTCGTAGAAATGGGTGATCCTGTGAGCGGCGGCGAATTCCCTGATCTTCTTGCAGTTTTCCGCCGACAGGATATCCTTGTTGGGGGTGAAATGGTCCATTACCAGGACAACCTTGTCGGGATCGAAAACGCCCTTCGCGCCGACCTTTTCAAATTCTTCGAGGGACAGCGGCGCGGTGATGTCATTGGCAAGGGCAAGATCGATCTGTGCGTCGATGATCTCACCCGGCTCTACAAAATCTTTCCCGGCGTGCGATGCGAGGATCTTTTCGGTTATTGTCATGCCCATTATTTCACCTCAACTGTTTTATTTTTCATATATTCAAGCCTGTTCAGGGCATTGATGTAAGCCTTTGCGCTTGCCACAATGATATCCGTATCAGCGCCTTTCCCTATGGCAGTGAGGCCTTTCTCCTCGAGCTTGACAAAGACCTCTCCCTGGGCGTCCATATCCCTGGTGATGGAATTGACGGAGAACTTGACCAGCTTGCTCGTGGTCTTGACGAGCCTCTTGATGACCTTGTAGGTGGCGTCTACAGGCCCGTCGCCGACGCCGACATCCTGCAGTATATTGCCGTCTATCTCAAGCTTGACGGTAGCGGTGGGGACCGTTGTGTTCCCGCAGCTTACATTGAGGTAGGCGAGCTTGTACCGTTCGGATATCTTGTAGATCTCATCCATGATGATCATCTCGATGTCTTCGTCGTAGACATTCTTCTTCATATCGGAAAGGGCCTTGAACCGATTGAAGGCGAGGTTCAGCTCATTGTCGTTCAGGTCGTAGCCGAGCGCCTCGATCCTGTCCCGGAAGGCGTGCCTCCCGGAATGCTTCCCGAGGACAAGGGAGCTTTTCGCGATCCCTACCGACTCCGGCGTCATGATCTCGTAGGTGAGCTTTGCCTTCAGAAGGCCGTCCTGGTGGATGCCTGACTCGTGGGCGAAGGCGTTGGCCCCGACGATCGCCTTGTTGGGCTGTACCGGCACGCCCGTGATGGAGGTGATGAGCCTGCTCGAGGGGTAGATCTTTTCGGTATTGATCCCGGTATCGGCGGGGAATATGTCCTTTCTCGTGCGAAGCGTCATGACAATCTCTTCCAGAGAGGCATTGCCTGCCCGCTCGCCGATGCCGTTAATGGTACACTCTACCTGCCGGGCCCCGTTCATGATCGCCGCAAGCGAATTTGCCACTGCGAGACCAAGGTCGTTGTGGCAATGGACGCTGATCCTTGCCCTTGAGATGTTGGGGACATTTTCCACGATATACCGGATCAGGGAGCCGAACTCATCAGGCACGGCGTACCCGACGGTGTCGGGGACATTGATCGTCACGGCGCCTGCATCGATAACCTCGGCGAACATGCGGCAGAGATAGTCCCTGTCGCTCCGCGTCGCGTCCATTGCCGAGAACTCCACGTTTGGGGTGTACTTCTTTGCCCTCTTGACAGCGCTGACGGCGATCTTCAGTACCTCGTCCCTGTTCTTCTTCAACTGGTACTTGAGGTGGATGTCGGAGGTCGAGATGAACGTGTGGATGCGGGGCTTTGCGGCGGCCTTTATGGCACCCCAGGCCCGGTCAATGTCCTCGTTGTTCGCCCTGGCGAGGCCGGCGACCTCGCTTTTCTTTATGGCGGCCGCAATCTGCCGGACTGCGTCGAAATCGCCTTCCGAGGCTATGGGGAACCCTGCCTCGATGATATCGACACCGAGGATCTCGAGCTGCCTGGCCACCCTCAGCTTCTCCTGGGTATTCATCGTATTGCCCGGCGACTGCTCTCCGTCCCTCAA
>DIFC01000091.1 GCA_002418945.1 Deltaproteobacteria bacterium UBA5758
TCGTTTATGAGACAGTACACTAGCAGGACGCCGGGGACATTGGAAAACTTCGCGGTCCCCTCAAGGGTGTATCGGACCTTCGAGCGATAGGCTGCGCCAACCCGCGTCTGTTTGGAAAACTCATAGAGGATCCCGAGATTCCACCCCATGCCCCATGCATCGCCCTGAAGTTTTACAAAACCGTCTGCATTCTGCGGGGCTACTACTATGATGGATCCGAAATCAATGGCGTTGGACAGCTTCGCATGGGCATAGCCGATATTTATGCCTCCGCCTACGCTGAACTTCTCATTGAGGCGGTAAGCGCCGGAGGGATTGATATTGATATTGGAAAGGTCCGATTCGATAGCATGGTATCTGCCGACCCACCTGTTGTCATACTTCGTGGCAAGGCCGAAGGGGGCATTGATGCCTATGCCAAGGGCGAGCTTGTCGATCTTTTTGACATAGTACATGTTCGGTACAAGCTTTGTGACGCCCGCGTCCCCCCCGTAGTTGCCGATAAGTGCAGTGCCCGTGGAGTGCGTCGAGCCTTCGTTCTTGAATGTGAATGTCGGTTTTATGATATTCGCTGCAGCGACGAACTGCGTAGGTATCCTCGTCATGCCTGCGGGATTGAAGAAGACCGTTGTAGCGTCTTCGGCGGCTGCAGCGCCGCCGGCAAACGCGTTCCCTAGGCCGCTTACGCCCTGTTCGATGAGGGCAAAGCCCGCTCCGAAAACCGACCCTGCCGATACCAGCACCATACAAAACACGCCAACAAACATACATCTGATCGTTTTTACATTCATCCCCTCTCCTTTTGCAGAGTTAGTTATTTTTTTGTTGCCTTCAGAAACGAAACGCCGAGGCCTCCCGGACCGACATGGGATGCTATCACGCCGCCGATCTTGCCCCGGTAAACGAGCGAAAGACCTGAAATCTTCAAAAATCTCTCCACCAGATGATCTGCAGCCTCGCTGTTGCCCAGGTCTGCCAGCGACAGCAGGATCTGCGAATGTTCTCCTGCCCCTTCTTCCACGAGCTCCACAAACCGGCTAAGCAGCCTCTCGGTTGTGCGTATCTTCTCTACGGGCCGGACCTCTCCGTTCACCAGGTGCAAAAGAGGTTTTACTTTCATGAGAGTGCCCAGGAAGGCCCGGGCTTTTCCTATCCGGCCTCCACGCTGCAGATAATCCAATGAATCAACGGAAAAGTAGGTTTCCACATTTCCGGCCAGCTCCCTGGCAAAGCCTGCAACGTTTTCAAAAGAAGCCCCCTCACCGGCCTTTTTGGCGCACAGAAGGATGATAAGGCCAAGCCCCATTGAGGCCTGAAGAGAATCTACCACTTCTATGGGTGCCACGGGAAAGTGGTCTTTGGCGAGAAGCGCAGACTGATAGGTGCCGCTCAGGCTTGATGCGAGATTGACGCAGAGCACGGGCTCGCCCTGTGCTGCGAAGGGGGCAAAGGCGTTGATAAAATCCTGGGGAGAGGGCTGCGATGTTGTCGGAAAGTCCGTTGACCTTTTTAAGAGCGAGCAGTATTCATCGGGGTCGATCTCATAAAAGTCCTTCCAGCTTTTTTTCCCGAGGTGAATGGTAAGCGGCACGACTCCTATGTTGTATTCCTGCACCAGGTTCCGCGGCAGGTCAGTAGTGCTGTCTGTGATGATCTTCATAGTCTCTCCTTCTCTATTCTACCGAGATGATATATTGCGCGTACGGTTGCCCGCCGTAATAAAGCTCAACCGTTTTGCCATGAAAACGTTGCTGCATCTCTGCCCGCAATGCTTCCGCATCCCCCTTCGCTATAGAATCGCCATAGTAAAGGGTGATGATCTCGTCGGCAGCATCGAGCATTGATGCCGCAAGGTTTATAACGGCTTCTCCCGCAGATGCTGAAGAGCACCGGATCGCGCCGCCGTGTATGCCTATTGAGTCGCCGGCCTTGACCTCAATGTCCCCTGCGGTGACGCCTCTGGACGCCTGTGCTACCTCTCCGCTTTTCACGGTCTTCCACGCCCCCTCCATGTTGTTGATATTCTTCTCAAAGGTGGCGTCATCCATGTAGGCAAGCAGCGCAGACAGGCCTTCAGGGGCAGATGATGTCCTCAAGACCCTGACCTTCTTGGACGTCATATCCGCTGCCTGAATTGCCGCAGGGTAGACGTTTTTATGATTGGGCAGGACGATCACGTTCGAGGATGCCACCGTCTCTATTGCGGACACAATGTCAAAGGTGCTGGGGTTCTGGGTTGGGCCGCCGTCTACCACCAGTTCGCTGCCGGCGCTGTAAAATATCTCCTTGAAGCCATCACCCAGCACAACGGCGACGACAGAAGTGTTCTTTTCGCTCTTCCGTTCGGAAAAGCGTGACGTATGCTGAACGAGCATATCGTCCACTTTGATCGATGAGACCTGGCCCAGCGAAGAGGCGTAACGCAGGACCTCATCAGGTTGACCGGTATGGATGTGGATCCTCGCGAGGCGGGTATCCCCTACCAATATGATGGAGTCGCCCATCTGTACGAGATTTTCCTTTATTGCGTCCCCTGAGAGCCGGCTTCCCTTGAGGATGAACTCTGTACAATAGCGGTAGTTCAAGCGGTGTTCTATTGGTTCAACCTCTGTGCTGTTGAGCTCATCTTCGTCGTTGATGACTGCGCCGGTATTCAAGGTGCCGCGTATCAGGCGCACCATACCCTCCAGAAAATAGAAAAAACCAAGCCCTCCCGCATCAACGACGCCGGCCTCCTTAAGCTTCGGGAGGAGAAGCGGCGTCCTCTCCACGGAAGACCACGCTGCCTTGCCCATCTCATCGAGAAGGATCGCGAGGTCCTGCTCGGTCTTGGCAACCCTCTCAGCGGCCTCAGCCGTCTCCCTGACAACGGTAAGGATCGTCCCTTCTGCCGGATGAAGGATCGCTTTGTATGCCTTCTGTACCGCACAGGAAAAGGCGGAAGCAATGTCTGCCGCAAAAAGGCGTTCCCGTCCCTCGATCGCTTCAGCCACCCCTGCCAGAATCTGCGCCATGATGATCCCGGAATTGCCCCTGGCCCCCATAAGGGACCCCCAGGCAGCGGCCTTGACAGTCGTTTCCAGGGAAACCTCCTGCAGCGCCTCAACCTCGCGGACAGCGGCGATGAGCGTCATTGACATATTGCTTCCCGTATCACCGTCCGGCACGGGAAATACGTTGATCTTGTTCAAGTGGCTGCGGTTGCTGAGCACCCAGTCCGCTCCGGCCAGAATAACCTGCTTAAAACGTTTTGCGCTGCAATAGAGGATTGCCATCTATTGTTATACCCTTCTTCTACATTAAAAAAACCTTTGATCTTCAGCAAAAAACTCACACCTGACGGTGTGAGGCGCGCTGCATGATCTCATTACTTCTCCCTGCTTATCAAAATATCGGTATAGGTGATTATTCTCTTTCAATATGAGATATTTTGCAACAAAAATAAATATTCCCGGAACCTAATCCTTTGTTCCCCGGCTTAGCCTTCTCACCTTCTCAATGAAATCTTTCAGCCTTTTCTCGTGGCCCCTGTCGGTAGGGCGGTAGTAGCGTCTCCCCTTCAGCTCCTCAGGCAGGTAGGCCTGCTTGACGATGGCGTTTTCATAATCGTGGGGATAGAGGTATCCCTTGCCGTACCCCAGCTCTTCCATAAGTTGTGTCGGCGCATTTCTGATGTGCAGGGGAACGGGGTATTCGGGCATGTTCCTGGCATCCCGGCTCGCCGCACCATACGCCGTATAGATTGCGTTGCTCTTCTCGCAGAGGGACAGGTACAGACATGCCTGCGCGATTGCCAGATATCCTTCCGGAGGGCCGATGAATCTGAATGCCTCTGTTGCAGCCATCGCAAGCGACAGGGCGTATGGGTCGGCATTCCCTACGTCCTCGGACGCGAAACGCACGATCCTGCGCATGATATAGAGCGGGTCCTCTCCTCCTTCGATCATGCGCGCGAGCCAGTAGAGGGCCGCGTCTGCATCGGAGCCGCGCATGCTCTTGTGGAGGGCGCTTATAAGGTCATAGTGCATCTCGCCCTTTTTGTCATAGACAGCGATCTTTTTCTGGTATGCCTCTTTCACGACATCGTGATCTATGACATGCTCTTTCTGCCCTGTCTCACGCACCATCTTGCAGCACACCTCGAGGAGGTTAAGGGCGCGCCGCGCATCACCGTTTGCAAGGATGGCGATCTCGTCGATCGTATCGTCGTTGATCTTTAACGCCGCAGACAGCAGTTCTTTATCGGTGCTGAGCGCCCGTCTCAGGATCGAAGCCAGGGAGTCCTTTGCCAGCGGGTTCAAGGTGAGGACGCGCATACGCGACAGCAGAGGCGAAATGATCTCAAAGGAAGGATTTTCCGTTGTCGCACCGATGAGGATGATGTCGCCGTTCTCTACATGGGGAAGGAATGTGTCCTGCTGAAGCTTGTTGAAGCGATGGAACTCGTCAATGAAAAGGATTATCCGCTGGAACTTTGTCTTCTGTATGACCTCCTTTACCTCTTTTATGCCGATATTCACCGCGCTCAGGGAGATAAAAGGGACCTTCATATATTTCCCCATGAGCCATCCGAGGGTCGTCTTTCCCACACCGCTCGGCCCCCAGAGGATCATCGACGGTATATCCTTTTTTGCTATAAGAAGCCGCAGTATCTTATTGTCGCCCAGGAGGTGTTCCTGACCGACGAACTCGTCAAGCGTTTTCGGCCTCATCCTGTCGGCGAGAGGCTTCGCCGTATCGCCCTTCTGCGGAATACCATTATCAAATAATTCCATAGTGTTAGATAGATAATACCAGCTTATGACGACCCTTTCAAGACAAATGGAGCTGTTTTTCGGTTGACGGATACCGGCTGCTTTACTAAAATTGATTGAAAGACCCCACGACAAAACAGGATGGACATGGCCGGCAGGCATAGCAAAGGGATACTCAACCCTGATTTTTGGAGACCAATAGGATATGGAGCTGTTATCGGAGCGGTCCTCATGCTGGTGTTTCTCGGCGGGTACCATTATGCCGGGAGCTCAGGCTTTTGTGGGAGCTGCCACAGCATGAAATACGTCCACGGCCAATGGCAGGCATCGAGGCACAAGCAGTTTCCCTGCGCTGAATGCCATCTGCCTGTGGGCAATATTGCCGTAAGGTTTGTCTACAAGGCGCGGGCGGGGATGAGAGACCTTTACCATGAGACCGTCCGGGATTACCCCGCTGCCATCAGGCTCTCTGCGGAGGCGCGCTTGATCGCAAACGACAACTGCCTGCGGTGTCATTTTTCGACCGTCGAGAATACCCCGATGACAAAGGGCGGTCAAAACTGTATCAAATGCCACCGCTATCTTGTTCACGCCCGTGGCCTGGCAAGAGGAGGGACGCCCTTTGAATAAAAAGCGATTTGCAGCAGTGTCGTTGATAGTCGTTCTCTTTCTCGGCGCGGCCTTTGTCGTTGCCCGCACGGCGGTATTTAAGCCGGCCGATGGAGTAAAGGGTGCGAAAATCCCTCCCGGGGAGTACGACCCTGCAGTATGGGGCAGGCATTATCCTCTTGAATATAAGAGCTATCAGAGAAATCTCGCAATGGAGCCGTCTCCTGCGGGTTACGGCGGAAGCATGAAGATACAGCACTCGATCAGGCAGCCCGAGATATTGACAAACTTTAAAGGAATGGCATTCGGCAAAGACTACGCCGAAGACAGGGGCCACCCTTACGCCCTGACGGACCTGAAGGAAACACAGAGGATCACGCCAAAGAGCCCGGGCGCCTGCATGACGTGCAAGACGGTCCACCTTATCGACATATACAAAGAGATGGGGTGGTCCTATGCCAAAACACCGCTTGGCGATCTGTTTCCCAGGATGAAGCATTCTATAGTCTGTGGGAATTGCCACGATCCCGCAACTATGGACCTTCGAGTCGCAAATCCAGCCTTTATCGAGGCGATGCAGAGAAGAGGCGTTGATATAAAAAGGGCAACGCGGGAAGAGATGAGGAGCTATGTCTGCGGCCAGTGCCACGTGGAGTACTACTTCGAGCCGGAAACGAGCATCGTCATCTTTCCCTGGGATAAAGGCCTCCACCCCGAACAGATGTACGCCTATTACGGCGATATACCGAAGGGCTTTGCCGGCGACTGGCTTCATCCTGATTCACAGGTGCAGATGCTGAAGGCGCAGCACCCTGACTTTGAGACGTGGATCGGCGGCACGCATGGGAAAGCGGGGATCTCTTGCGTTGACTGCCACATGCCTTACGTTCGTGAAAGCGGGAAAAAATATACCTCTCACTGGGTCACAAGTCCGATGAAGCATATCGAGACTTCCTGCCGTCCCTGTCATTCCCAGACGCCTGAATGGCTCATGGACAATGTTAAAACGACACAGAACAATACATGGCAGCTTCAGCATACGGCAGGAAAGACCGTTGCAAAGGCCCATGAAGTGATCGGCAAGGTAAGGTTGTTGCCGAATATCAGCAGGTCCGATCTTGACAAGGCCCGCGAACTGCTGAGAAAGGCTCAGTGGTACTGGGATTTTGTGGCAGCGGAGAGCAGCATGGGCTTCCATAACCCATCGCAGGTCATGAATGTGCTGGGCCAGTCCATTGATCTCGCACACCAGGCTATAGCAGCGGCGAACAGGGCAGGGGGAAGAACTATTGATCGGTTCATGGCTGACAGCATGCAGCAAATAGAGTAAAAACGAAATGAGCAGGGCGTTTTGCTGTGAGCTCTGAGCATGAGCCGTATTAATGAGGAGGTAACCATGGAAGGAGACCGGATTTCTCAACACGAGTCAGTACGGAAGGTATACGAAAGGATCAAAAGAGACGGCATGAGCAACATCTGGGACCGTTACGAGGCGCAGGGCCTCGGCGCGAGCCCTGACCAGCGGTGCCCCTTCTGCCAGGGGGGCGTGCGCTGCGATCTCTGTTCCAATGGCCCGTGCCGGGCCGATGTAGCCAAAGACAAGCGCGGTGTCTGCGGGATCACGGGCGACGGCATGGCAATGCGAATGATGCTGCTCAGAAATGTCATGGGCGCGTCAACGTACCACTACCACACGGAGCAGACGTTAAAAACGCTGAAGGCTACGGCCAACGGGAAGACGCCATTTGCCATCATGGAACCGGAGAAGCTCGTCGCTTTTGCAGATCGCTTTGGGATGCCGTCGGCGGTCTCTGACGAGGAACTTGCGATCATGCTTTGCAATTACTTTGAGGTTGATTTCAACAGGAAATATGACGAGCCGAGCCATATCGTGCAGACCCTGGCCCCGAAAGAGCGACAGGAGGCATGGAAGAGGCTGGGCATCTTTCCCGGCGGGATATATGGCGAGATGATGTTTTCCTCAAGCTCCTGCCTTACCAATGTGGACGGATATTATGCGAGCCTCGCCCTGAAGGCGATGCGCCTTTCCATCGCCATGGCCTATCAAAGCCAGATAGTGAACGAATACTGCCAGGATATCCTCTTCGGCGTTCCGAGGCCGCACAGGATGCGGGTGGATCTCGGCGTCCTCGATCCTGATTATGTCAATGTCCTGCCCAACGGCCATGAACCTTTCCTCGGCTTTGCCATGGTTCAGCTTGCCCGCAAGAAAGAATGGCAAGACAAGGCAAAGGCAGCCGGCGCAAAAGGATTACGCGTGATCGCCAATATCGAGACAGGGCAGGAGATGATCCAACGGTGGGAGATGGACGATGTGTTCTATGGGTTCACCGGCAACTGGATCATGCAGGAGGCGGTCCTCGCGAGCGGCGCCGTCGATCTCTTTGCCTGCGACATGAACTGCTCAATGCCGATAGACCCCTTCTACGCAGAAAAATATAAATTCAAGCTTATCCCGGTCAGCCAGCTTGTCGTGCTCGAAGGCGTAAAGGACAGGATCGACTATGCCCCTGAAGAGGCTGAGAAGCAGGCCGCTGCGCTTCTCCAGATGGGAGTTGACAACTTCAGGGAGCGGAGGGCGGTCGTTGAGCCTGTTGCCGGCCTTGCAACAAGGGAGGCCGTTGTCGGTTTCTCAACGGAGAGCATCCTTGATGCCCTCGGCGGAACCCTTAACCCGCTTCTTGCGGCGATAAGGGCCGGATCTATACGCGGAGTAGCCGGGCTTGTGTCCTGCACCTCGTTAAGGGATACAGGTCAGGATGTCCATAGCGTCCGCATCGCGAAGGAGTTGATCAAGCGAGATATCCTTGTCCTCTCAATGGGATGCGGAAATGCCGCTATGCAGGTCGCCGGCTTGTGTACCCCTGAAGCAAGGGAACTGGCAGGAAGCGGCCTCAAGAAGGTATGCGAGGTCCTGGGCGTGCCGCCTGTATTAAGTTACGGAACATGTACCGACACGGGCCGTCTCGGCGATCTCCTCGCCGCGGTATCTCTCGCGTTAGGAGTGCCGATCCCCGACCTGCCCGTTGCGGCGGTGGCCCCCGAGTACATGGAACAGAAGGCAACGATCGATGCGGTATTTGCGCTCGCGCTCGGCCTTTATACATACGTCAACCCGGTGCCTACGGTTACAGGCGGACCCAACCTAGTAAAGCTTTTGACAGAAGACTGCCCGAAAGTCACGGGCGGCAGGCTGGATGTAGAAAAAGACCCCGTCAAGGCAGCGGACAAGGTCGCCGCGCACATAGAGGAGAAGAGGAGGAAGCTGGGAATTTAAAAGAAAGGGGGTTGTTATGACCGATAAGGTGCGCAGGCAGGCTGTCCATTGGGCATGGATCGTCCTTGCCGTCTGTTTTGTTGACCTCTTTATAAATTACGGAATACGCCTCGGCTATAGCGTACTGCTCCCTGAGATGATAAGGACGCTGGGGTTTACCCGGAGGCAGGGCGGCGACATCTTCAACGCCTACTTCGTGGTGTATGTACTCTTCTCGCTCTTTACCGGCTACCTTACGGACCGCCTCGGCGCCCGAAAGGTAATCTCGTGCTTCTGCATCATCCTTGGTGTCGGCACCTTTCTCATGGGCACCATCCAGAATTTCTGGCAGGCATGCATCTTCTACGGGATCGTCGGCATGGGCGGCGCGGCAATGTGGACGCCCATCATAACCCTTGTCCAGCGATGGTTCTTCATCAAGAAAAAAGGGATGGCCCTCGGTATCTTATCGACAGGTTTCGGGCTCGGCTTTGCTACGATGGGCAAATTTTATCCTGTCGTCGTGGCACACTGGAGCTGGCGGTATTGCTGGTATATCCTTGGTATCGCTGCGCTCATTATGGTGGCGGTCAACGCGTTTCTGCTCCGAAGCAGGCCCGAAGATGAAGGGCTTGCGCCCTGGGGTACGCCGGAAAGCCAAATATCTGCCGCCCAGGCTGCCTCTTCCGCCATAAGACAGAAGATAAGTTACACAAGTATCCTCGCTACCCCCAATTTCTGGCTCATCGGTTTTTCTTATTTTCTTATTGCCGCCTCGCTCTACCTTCTTCTCACGTTCATGGTTGATTACGCCCGCTACGAGCTGGGGTTTGCTTACGGAAGGGCTTCGTTCCTCGCAACTATCCATGGCCTGGGCCAGATAGCCGGAGTCCTCACGATACCCCTGGCATCGGATTACATAGGAAGGCGCATGACGATCCTCTTTTCCAATATTTGTATTGCGGCCAGCATAGCCTTCATCATCCTTTCAGGATCAAACGAAATATTGCTGTCTATCAGCGTCGGCTTTCTGGGCGCCTTCTTTGGTTCGACCTTCCCCATGTACGGCGCCTGTGGGGGAGATTATTTCCGCAAGGAGATCATGGGCACTGTCATAGGGGGACTTACCATCTTTTACGGGTGCGGGGCGATCTTCGCGAACCGGCTTGGGGGGCACGTAAGGGACGTCACGGGCTCTTTTCTGATCCCCTTTGCGGCAGCAATAGCATCGGCAATATGCGCGGCGCTGCTGATCTTTTTTGTGGAATATCCGAAAGAGGGGCCAGAGACATAAGTATACAGCGATCAGCAAAAGATAGGTTAAGGTTCAGGTCAAGGTTAAGCTAACCCCGTTTTTCCTCAGCTTTAGCCCGTTTTTCCAATCTACCGATTGCAGACAATACGGTGCTATTGTAGAATAGATCTTACAGTTACATTGCCAAGGAGTTTTTATGAATGGACATGAGGCGATATTTGCGGATATGTGGAATGTTATGAAAGGGAGGATCGTCATTACCGCCGCCGAGCTGGATCTCTTCTCCCATCTGCATAAAAAAAGGTCTACGGCGGCGGAACTCGCTTCAAAGCTTGCCCTGGATGAAAGGGCGACGACAAGGGTCCTGGACGCACTCGTTGCCTTCGGGCTTCTGAGAAAGGATTATGATATTTACGAGACCACCGAGGTTGGAGGGTATCTCTCGAAAGACCATCCCGAGACGGCGCTCCCCTTTCTTCACCATTTCAGCCATCTTTGGGACAACTGGAGCTTGCTGACCGAGGTCGTAAGAAAGGGGGGCAGCAGAAAAAAGAGATCATCCCCGCGAAGAAGCAAAGAGGCTATGAATGCCTTCATCGGGGCAATGCACTCGGTAGGGAAACATCTTTCTCGGGAGATTGCCGATCTTTATGACCTCTCCCGGTTCAAGCGGCTCCTTGATATCGGCGGCGCATCAGGCACATATACGATCGCATTCCTCAATAAGAATCAAGGCATGAAAGCGACGATCTTTGACGTCCCAAACGTTATCGACCTTGCGAAAAGACAGATAAAAAAGGAAGGCCTCCAGGGGCGTGTAAAATTCACGGCAGGAGATTTTTACAGAGACCCTCTGCCGGCGGGTGCCGATCTGGCATTGCTCTCGGCGATCATCCATCAGAACAGCCTTCAGCAAAACCTCGCACTGTTCAAAAAGATCTACAGGTCTCTTCTTCGGGGAGGGGTCCTTCTTATCCGGGACCACATCATGGATGAATCGCGCACCAACCCCCCTTCCGGGACGGTATTTGCCGTCAACATGCTTGTCAATACGCGCGGCGGGGATACTTACACCTTCAGGGAGGTGAGGGACACCCTTGAAAAAGCAGGATTTTCAAACGTAAAACTGCTCCGCACCGGACCGAAGATGGACTGCCTCGTGGAAGCAACGAAACAATAGAACAGGTTAAGGTTGAGGTTAAGGTTCAGGAAGAAGCTAAAGGTCTTTACTTAGCCTCAACCTCAGCCTTAACCTTGTTTCTTAGGGTTTGAACAGCAGCCCGCCCCCGCCGGTATGGAAGATGCCGGCCATCGCCCCGGTCATGAGGCATGCCACATTCGATGCGATAAGCGCCCAGAGGCCAAGAACAGCGATATCTTTAGTTCGTTCGGGCACGATGCCCGATGTCCCCCCGACGAATATCGCAAGTGAAGGTATATGGGCAAATCCGCAGAGCGCGTAGGTCGCGATGACGATGCTCCGCTCGTATACTATCTTCCCCTCTTTCACGAGGACGCTGAGGTCCTGGTATGATTTTACCTCGGTCTCGATGATCCGCTCCCCGATGATCCTGGCGATCGCCGGGGCGTCCTCCAGGGGCACGCCCATGGCGAGCGTGAAAGGATAGAAGAGATAGGACAGGAGGTTATGGAGGGTGATGTCGATCCCCGTATGCAGGAGCGAGCCGAGGACCTTTCCCAGGGCCGCAAGCCCGCTGTCAACGAGCGCGGTAAGGCCGATAAATGCGATAAGGAGCGCCCCGATCCCGACGACCATCCTGACGCCGGTCATAGAGCCGTTGATGATCGCCTCGATCGCATTCGTTGCCTTCTGATATTCTACGTGAACTACCTTGCCGAGGGTCAGCGGTTGCCCTGTTTCGGGGATCACAATCTTGCTCGCCACGATCCCCGCAGGGGCGAGAAGGATTGACGCGGAGATAAGGTGCCCTGCCACGGTGGGGAATATACCCGAAAGTATGATGACATAAAATCCGAGGACGCTTGATGCGATCGTCGCCATGCCCGTTGTGAGGACCACCATCAATTCCGACCGCGTCATCTCCCTTAGATAGGGCCGCACCGTGAGGTTCGACTCGATGCCGAGAAAGATCTGCGCCGAGGCGCAAAGCGATTCAGCGCCGCTTATGCCCATGACCTTCACGAATATGCGGGCGAAGAGGCTGATGATTTTTTCCATGATTCCCACGTGATAAAAGAGTTCCATCAGCGCTGCAAAGAAGATGATCGAAGGGAGCGCCTGGAAGGCGAGGATGAAACCGAGGGAATCCTTCTGCCCCGCCGCGCTGGCGAGGCGCCCGAAGACGAATCTCGTGCCCTCCATCGCGCTGTCAATGACGTTCATGGTTACATCATTGAGAAAAAGAAAGAGCTTAGTGCCTGCCGGAAGGAGGAATACAAAAAAGGCAAATAGGACCTGCAGCGCAACGCCCCAGAGGATCACCCTGACGCTTACCCTCCGCCTGCTCCTGGAAAAAAGAAAGAGGAAGCCGATGAAGAAAAGGATGCCGAGCGCCGATACAAGATTGTATATTCCCATGGAAGATACAATAGCAACTAATGAAAAAATTGGCAAAGAGAAAAAGGCTAAAAAGAAGGGAGATTAAACAATGGTCAAACGGGACCCCTCAATAGAGAAGCTTTGCAATCCCGTTCTTCTGTATGTTGCCGGTGCCTTCGTATATTGATGTTATTCTCACGTCCCTGAGGGCGCCCTCAAGCCCCTGGTCGCGCATATAGCCATAGCCGCCGAGAATATCCACAGACTGGTTCAATATCCTTATCGCACTCTCCGGTATTGCCAATTTTACCACTGAAGAAAATTTCTTTGATTCCGGGTCATTCCGGTCGTAGAGCCAGGCTGCTTTGTAGAGAAGGTTCCGGCATTTTTCGATCTCTACGTACATGTCCACCAGTTCATGCTCGATTGACTGAAATTTTATTATTGGCTTGCCGAACTGCTTTCTTTTCTTTGCGTAGTCTGCGGCCTTTTCGTAGCCGTAGAGCATGCTGCCGAATGCCTGAGCCGCTATTACGATCCTTCCAAGCTCAAATCCATTGAGGACGATCTTCATGCCTTTTCCGCGCTGGCCGATCACGTAGTCCTTCGGTATGGTAAAATCTGTAAAAACAAGCTCTCCCGACATTGTCGTGTTGATGCCCATCTTCTTCCCGAGGTCGTTTATCTCAAAACTCTTCGGGCCGTTCCCGCCGATGATCTCTTTATCAAAAAGGACCGCCGTGAGGCCGTTCCCGTCCTTTGCAAGCAGCGTGTAGAAATCGGCATACCCTGCATTCGTCGTGAACACTTTTGAACCGTTCACGATAAAGTGATCTTTTTTTTCCTCCATCCTTGTCTTGAGGCTTCCTATGTCGCTGCCGCTGTCCGGCTCAGTAACGCTTATTGCAGAGACATATCTTCCTTCTATCATCGGGCGGACATATTTCTCCCTCTGCTCCCTGCTTCCGTAAATATCAACGACAAAACCCGGTATGTATCCGAGGCTCAGCGCCATTCCCATGCCGGGAAGCCTTCTGCACATCTCCGTGACGGCAACCACGTGGCCCAGCGCCCCGTATCCCGAACCGCCGATCTCCTCAGAAAAACCCACGCCTATAAAACCCAGCTCCCCGATCTTCTCATAGAGCTCTATCGGATACCTGTGTTCATCCTCAAGCCTCTGAAAGTATTCCTGTTCAAACTCTTTTTCGCAGAACTCACTTACTGCATTCTCTACATCTTTAAGGTCATTGCCGATATATAGATCCATAATAAAACCCGCCTTAATAGGGTAGTATGATCCATCTGCTGATAAGGAATAAACCATGATAACAATACCGGCAGATTATTTCTATCAAATTTTTCTCAAAAGGTTGTTTATCCCTTACGATTATAGTAGAACATAAAACGATGCGAAAACAATTCATGCAGCGGATAATGCGAACATGTATGCCGGAACGACGAGGGAGGTCGCATAAACATGATCGAGGATGTATGGGTATTTGACAGGGTTCCTGAAGAGGACCTGCGGAAGAGAATAGAGGGCATGAAGCGACTCATGGCGAAAGGCCATATTGATCTTGCAATCATCTTTCAAAATGTGGACAGGTTCTATTTTACGAACAGTATACAAAAGGGGATCCTCGTTATACCCGTCGACAGGGAGCCTATATTATTTGTTGAGAAAAGCGTTGAAAGGGCAAAGACAGAGACGCCCCTCGAGATAATACCCATCAGGAGCGATAAGGAGATCAAAAAGATGCTCGATAGCAGCAGACTTCTGGAAGGCAGGGCAGGGCTGGAGCTTGATGTCCTGCCGGTAGCTACCTTTGAGAGGCTGAAAAGGGTCATAGGCTTCGGGCAGTATGGGGATATATCCGCGTTGATCAAAGAATTAAGGGCAGTGAAAAGCCCCTTCGAGATAGAACAGCTCAAGAAATCGGGCAGAATGCTGTCGCACGTATTCGCAAAGGCAAAAGAGGTGGTCCGTGAGGGCGCCACCGAACTCGATATCGATGCGACGCTCGTAGCCGAAGGCAGGAAGCTCGGACACCAGGGGTTCCTGCGCATGCGCGGGATCAACCAGGAGATGATGACGCTTACCGTCCAGTGCGGCTTTACCGGTGCGGTCACGCCGTATGCAGATGTGCCCATCGGAGGGGCCGGGCTGACGCCCGCTTTGCCGCAAGGCTCTTCGCTCAAACGGGTAGAGAAAGGGATCCCTGTCACGATCGACTATGGCGGCGGGTACAACGGGTATGTTACCGATGAGACAAGGGTCTTTGTGGCGGGGGAGCTCAAAGAGATCTTCAGGAGGCCTTACGAGGTTGCGCGGGAGATAATGGAAGATATACAATCCTACGCGAAAGAAGGGGTAGACTGCGTTGACATATTCTCCCGGTCATACCGTATTGCGGAAAAGGCGCACCTTCAGGATTATTTCATGGGGTGCGGAAAGGGGCAGGTTTCATTCATCGGCCACGGCCTCGGCCTTGAGATAAACGAGCTGCCTGTTATTACGGCCAGGCATGGAAGGGCCCTTAAGGAAGGGATGGTGTTTGCTTTTGAACCGAAGTTCGTTCTCCCTCCGCACGGCGCAATAGGGATCGAGCTCGACTTCATTGTAAGAAAGAACGGTCTCGAACGGTTAACGGACGACCCGGTCGATATTGTATATGTCTGAGCCGGGGACATGGGTCAACCATCCTGGCTTACCGCGCCTTCCTGCGTTTGGCCCCTCTTCTTTCATTTGCTGCGTCCGCTACCGCCGAGGACCCATTTTGTCAGGGGCTGAAGCAAATGGGGGGACAGGTAGATGGGAAATTGGGAGAGGGCGAAATACAGCCAGGTGAGGTCGGGCAGGACGCCGCCGGTCACCGCGAGCATCAACCCCATGTTGCGCTGAGATGCCATGAATCCAAGAGCAAGGGAGCGTTCCCGGTTTGCAGGCAAAAAAAGGAGAGCGGTCAGCAAGAGCACGGTGAAGAAGACCAGGAAAGACAACGCCGCGATGGCTATCGTGGTTGCAGGGGAACCGAGAAAACGGACGCCGACATTTTCCATGATGACTGCCACGAAGACAAAGAGGACGAGGATGTTGATGCCGTTGATCTTTTCATTGTGCCGTTCGATGGCGGCAGGGCCGGCGATCCGGCGTATAGTAAAGCCGGCCAAGGCGGCCCCCGCGATGACGGCAAAAAGCCTGACACCGAGGGCAAGCGGTGAGACCGAGAGGGCTGTGCCCACGAACGCGAGCGCAAAGAGAGGGGCCGTAAGGGGGATCAGCGCAGTGCTGGCGATAAGCGTTACTAGCACAAGGGTGGCATCCAGCCCCATCAGCGTCGCGAGCGCCGGGGATGCCATCATCGGAGAGGCAACTGCCTGGAGCATAAGGGCAAGGAACAGTTCGGGGGCCTGTTTATTGACGCCGAATGCAAGACAGATCACGCCGAAGAGACATGGTATCCCCACAGAGGTCCAAAGGGTTGCGGCAAGTACAACGGCCGGGCGGCGGATATAGTTTTTGGCGGCGGTTACGTCCATCTGAAGAAAGGCAAGGCACAAGAGCGCGAAGACCGCCTCCGTCAGATAAGGCTTGAACATGGCGCCGATCGGCGGTACGACGATGCCGATGATTACGAGCGCCGCGACAGCCTTTGTGCCCTGCCGGCCGATCCACAAAAGCGCCGATGCAGGAGCATTGATAATGGGTGTTCCGAGGGGCTTCATCGATATCTACCGGATGAGCAATAATACTACATCTCTCAACAAAACAATGCCAGTTTTTTGATTTTTTCCTCATATTTCATATGTTTTGTGAAGGAGGATCTATACGGTTGGCGCCGATGTTCTGAAGCGAAAGGGCATGCATCCCGCGCTTCCAGGACCGCTTTACTTGCCTCACAGGATATGGTAGGAATTAAACTATGATAACAGGTATAGGAAGTTTTCCTTTTACAGACATCGATGAGGCGATAGACGTCATATTCTCCTCCTGCGGGGAGATACCGTTCTGGCCGCAGCTCCCCAGGAGGGCGCCTACCGAGAACATGTATATTGCCTTCCTCGAATCAGTCCCTTCGGTTGTCATGGACGAAGAGAGCGGCAGCGCTTTTGTCGATACGACGAAAACAGAAGGAATAGAGGAGTTTTACGAAAACTATACAAATAAAACATTGGATGCCTTTGCCGTTTCGTCGAAGATGGCGCCAGGTTTCCACCGTTTCCTTGAAAGGCTGCAGGATATCAGAAAAGACGTGAAATTCGTCAAGTGCCAGCTCACGGGACCCTTCAGCATGGGCCTTGGCCTGAAAGATGAACAGGACAAACCGATCATCTATAATCCGGGGTTCTTTGACATCATCCTCAAGGCGCTTCATATGAAGGCACAGTGGATGATAAGGGCCATAAAGGCATCGTACCCAGAAAAGGACGTCATCATCTTTTTTGATGAGCCCTACATGGTCTCTTTCGGCTCCGCATATGTATCTATCCCAAAGGAAGATGTAATTGCCATTTTCAATGAGGTTGCCTCGGGGCTTGACGCAAAGAGGGGCGTCCATTGCTGCGGGAACACCGACTGGTCAGTGCTTCTTAATGCCGGTCTGGACATCATCAATTACGACGCGTATAACTATCTGGACACAATCTTCTACTATAAGGATGACCTGGCCGGGTTCCTTGCAAAGGGTGGCTGGATTGCGCCGGGGCTTGTCCCGTCCTCCGGAGATGTTCTTAAGGCCTCCGTGAAAGACATAGAGGCATTAAAGAAAACGTTTCTCGACGCTATGGCCGGTATTGACGCAGCGATAAAAGGCCGGGACATCCTCATTACGCCGAGCTGCGGCCTTGGCAGCCTGACAGCAGAAGAAGCCCGAAGGGCAATGGAGCTGCTGAAGGAATTTGCGTAAATCGGATACTGGATGCTCCTCGCTCGATGCTGGTCTGATAGGTTTATTTTCCTTCAAGCTTCGGCTTTCGTTTCTCAAGGAAGGCCCGGGCTGCCTCAAGGTGGTCTTTAGTCTCCGAGAGCAGGGATATCTGGGAGGAGATGTAGTCGAGATGGGACCGCAGCGAACTTGTCAGCCCCTGATAGGCGGCCCTTTTCGTCATGCGGACCGCAAGCGGCGGCCTGGCGGCAATCTTTTCTGCGAGCTTCATCGTCTCGGCAATTAACCTGTCGTGTGCAACGACCTTGTTGACGATGCCAAGCCGCAACGCCTCTTCAGCGCTTATGACGTCGCCCGTGAGAAGAAGCTCAAGTGCCTTGGGCAGGCCTGCAACCCTGGGGAGGAAATAGGCCCCGCCGTCGCCCGGCACAAGCCCCATCATGATATATGATTCCGCAAGCTTAGCCTTTTCGGAGCATACCCTGAGGTCGCACATGATCGCCATGTCCATGCCGGCGCCCATTGCCGAGCCATTGATCGCCGCTATCACCGGCTTATCGAGGTCTTCGAGGGTAAGAACGATCCTGTGAACACCGTCCCAGAGAAACCGCTTCATGTCCCATGATTGCAGCTTTCCTTCCGCCATGTCGCGTATGTCACCGCCTGAACAGAAGGTATCGCCGTTGCCGGTGACAATGATGACCCGTATAGCGTCATCCTGCTTGGCCTTTTCGAGGTATTCGCACCAGAGCCTGATCATCTCCGGGCTGAAGGCGTTCTTCGCTGCCGGCCGGTTCAGCGTGATCACAGCGATATGTCCTTTCACATCATATAGTATATGCCGCTCTTTCATGCTCCCATCCTTTCAGGATAAATTCAAAATCCTAGTACGGTTTGTTACAGGTCGTCCACTGTTTTATACACGTATCTTTCAAGAAACCATTTTATCCCCCCTGTGTATATGCTTCCCGAGAGGAGAAATCCGCCGTTGTGGTCCCCGTGGATCTCGAGAAACTCTTTCGGCTGCGAAGCCTTTTCGTACAACATTCTCCCGTGCTCGAAAGGGACGACCTCATCTTTCCTGCTGTGAACGATGAGCTTGGGACATTTGATAGACCCTATTTTATCGATCGTAGCGTAGTGGAATTTGGCTATGAGCTTCACAGGAAGCCAGGGATATATATTTTTGCCGATGTCAGGCACCGATGTGAAGCCCGATTCGATGATCAATGCGGCAGGCGGCCTCCTCGTTGCGAGCCCTGCTGCAACAGCTCCGCCCAGAGAGCGGCCAAAGACGACAAGCCTTTCAGGCGGTATGTTTTTTACGGTTACCATGTAATCCCACACAGCTTCCGCGTCAAGATAGGTGCCTTCTTCCGAAGGCCGCCCCTCGCTTTTCCCGTAGCCCCTGTAATCAAAGATGAGGACGCTTAAAGAAAGGCTGTTGAAGATCTCTATAGAATCGAGCCGGTTGGATATATTCCCGGCATTCCCTTGGCAGAAGAGGACAACCGCCTTCTCTTTCTTTGCCGGGATATACCACCCCGATATGGAAAGGCCGTCCTTTGTCTTTACAGTGACCTCTTCGTATTCCAGCCCGATATTTTTTGGATTGTGGGTGATCGTTTTTTCCGGGGCGTAGACCATTCCATCCTGCTGAAAATAGACTACGACGGTGAGGCCAAGGTATGTGAGCGCGAAGGCGATGAAGATGTTGAGCAAAGATCTTTTAAAATGAACCTGCACGATGTGATGAGTATAGCACAAAAAATATTCAGAACAAACGGGGTCAGATCCTTAAACGTCAATTGTTTGCCCCCACTGATTCCCCCCTCACCCTGCCCCTCTCCCGCCAGGGGAGAGGGGACGTTGTTGCTGTGACCCTTTTCCGCCAGGGGAGAGGGGACGTTGTTGCTGTGACCCTTTTCCGCGGGGGCAGAGGGAACATTTTTTTCAAGTACCACCGATGTCCTGACCTTCTCCCGCTAAGGGAGGGGGATATTTTTTGCTCCACGGCACGCTGCCGGGTATTATTCAGGTTGAAAAATTACAACAAACATTCAATAATAAGAATGACGATAAATGTGGCAAAGGAGGCCAGCATGGATATGCAATTGAAAGATCGGTTCATGAAGCTGTGGGTACGGTATTTCGACGGCGCAGAGCTGCCCATCACCTTTTTCTATACAGACAAAGAAGATGCGGCGCCGAAAGTAAAACCGCCGAAAAGGCCGGGGGTGCACAGGTGCGTCATCGCGGACATCGCGCGTGCGAGAAACGGGAAGCCTCTATGCTTTGACATCAATTCTATGGGCTGCGAGGGCGGCAAGAGGTATTTTGGTTTTTCGGAGAGCTTAAGACCAAATTTCGAGTATTTCCTCTCTTACGGGATACCCGGTGAACTTACAGGCGAACGGTACAAGAAGTCGCCGGAGCTGGTCAACACGATCATGAAAAGGGTTCCCACATTACATGCGCCAGGCAAATATATCATATTCAAACGATGGGATCTTCTCGACAAAGGAGACAACCCGGAAGCGGCGATCTTCTTTTCACCGCCTGACGCAATCTCCGGCCTTTTTACTCTAGCGAACTACGACGAGAAGGAATTGAACGGCGTCTTCACGCCATTCGGCGCCGGCTGCGCGACAATCGTCCTGTACCCCTACTTCGAAAATCGTTCACGACACCCAAGGGGTGTGCTCGGCATGTTCGACGTGTCGGCCAGGCCGTGCGTACAAAAGGATCTCCTTACCATTACCTTCCCAATGAAGAAGTTCAAGGCCATGATAGGCAACATGGAAGAGAGCTTCCTCATCACGGAAAGCTGGAAGAAGGTAAAAAAGAGAATTGCATCGTAGCGTTGCAGACCTTATATCAGGGCAGTTCCTTCATCCACAATGAATCCTGGAACCATTTTTCCTGGAGGTCGTCGAGAACGCCGTTGCCCCGGGCATTCAAAAGGATATTGCCGAGCAGGTTCACGAGCAGGGGATCACCCTGGCGGACGGCAATGCCGAACGGTTCAAAGGTGAGCGGCGGAGTCGCGACCAACTTATCCTGGTTGCGGAATACGGTAACAGCGCACGCCGCCACATCGGACATGACAGCCTTGACCTTGCCCGCAAGAAGGAGCTGTATCGCCTCATCCATATTCTTCGCAACCTCAAGCTTTGCCTGCGGAAGGGCCATCTTCGCGATCGCTTCACTGGTGGTGCCGAGGGGCACGGCGAGAGAAAAGTCTGCATTATTGATCTCTTTCAGATTTTTTGCGTTCAGCGCCGCCTCTTTTGTGGTAAGGATTGATTGCCCTGAAACGAAATAGGGGCCTACGAATACGAACTTGAGGTTCCTCTCGGAGGTTATTGTCATACACGACAAGACCATGTCGATCTTTCCTGCTTTAAGCGCTGAAAGGAGGGTATTGAAGGGCATCTGGACTACCTTCAGCTTTACCCCCATCTCATTGGCTATGAGTGTTGCAAGGTCGATATCGATCCCTATGAGTTTACCGCTTTTCGTCTTTGCCGTGAGGGGCGGATAGTCCCCGGACGAACCGACGATCAGCTCCCCCCTTTTCACTATCTTGTCAATAATGGGTCCCGCTGAAGCGGTTGCTGCGAAAACAAGCATCAGGACTGCCACAAGACATACCGTAAGCTTTCTCATATTACTTCCTCCTGAATAAATTTAATGTTTTGCATTGTTCGGGTATGGCGTAAGATTATCTCCCGTACTTTAGCCGGAGCGCTTTGGACCGCTCCAGGGATGCCTTTCCTGTTTCGCTTTTTGGATCTATTTGGGACTGCTTCATGTGCTCGGCATATGCGTTGTTGATATCGCCAACACCCTCATAACACATTCCAAGGATGCCGTGGACCCTCGGATGCTTCGGCTGAGCATCCGCAAATGGCTTGAGGTAGGCAATGGCGTTCTGGTATGACTTCGTCCTGTAATAGCTCATCCCGAGAAAATAGAATGAAGACAGGTCTTCCGGGAATAGTGTGAGACTCCTGCGCAGATACTGAACGCTTTCAGTATAGTTTCCCTGAAAATAACTTTTCGCGCCCATTCCCCTTACGGCAGGCTGATAGTTTGGATCAATCCTGAGCGCCTGCTGGAAGGATTTTTCTGCCTCGCTGTAATTCTTCCTTTTCAGCATGATAAAACCGTTGAGGGCGTGGAACGGGGCCCGTTTCTGGTCTTGAGCAAGGGCCTTTTGCGCGTAGCTCGTCGCTTCCGGAAGGTTGTCTTTCTTCAGGGTTCGCACCCCTTTATCGTAGTAATTGGTATAGACGCTGTGCATTTTGCGTATATCCGCTGTGGCAGACTGGAACTGCTGCCTGTTTGTGCCGTCTCCGCGGATTGGCTGGCGGGGTGTCGAGTTGATGATATTCTGCATCTCCTCTACGCGCACCGATGTTCTCGGGTGGGTCGAGAGAAGGTCCTGAAAAAAACTCTGTTCGCCTGGTTCCTGGCCGATCGACCTTCCATACTCATTGCCTATTTTCTCTATATTCCTCTGGGCGTTCAGGGCATTGCGGGGATCGTATCCAAGTCTCGTCATGTATTGGACGCCAAGCCGGTCGGCCTCCAGTTCGTCACTCCTGCTGTACTTCAAAAGAAGAAGGCTTCCGCCAAGCGAACCGAGGGTCAGGGCTGCATCGGAGTAGTCGGTTCCTGCCAGTGCAATACCGGCCCCGCCAAGGAGCATCTGCGTTAGCATGCCTTTCGACATCTGACTTGCAGAGTGGCGCGCAGACACATGCCCCATCTCGTGGCCCATAACGTACACGAACTCTGCCTCATTGTTGAGATTCGCAAGCAGGCCCCGCGTCATCACAACATACCCGGGGATCGCCCATGCGTTCGGGACAGAAGAATCCTGTATCGCGAAATCCACCGGCAGGTTCGGCCTGTGTGAAGCCTTGTGGATGTTGATGACCAGGCCCTTCAGGTATGCCTTGAGCCGGTCGTCACGGTATTCGCCTCCTCCGCCCTCTCCCCCCCATAGCGCGTTGGGATAGACCTCTCGGCCCATGGCGATCTCATCTGCCTCGGAGAGGAGCATCAGCTGGCTTTGCCCGGTCACCGGGTTGACCGCACAACTGCCGAAAAGAGTAAAAGTAATAAGGATAAGAAAAAAAACCAACAAAAACCGCAAGGTTTTCATATTCGCCTCCCGCATATATCAATTATTTTATCTTTTTATCACTGTTTGTCAAGCTCTGGAGGCAGTTCATTTTCCTTGAACTATTTCACGGGTAAGGCGTAGAATATGAAAATTACAGCGATAGCATTGCAAGGAGGCGTCGATGGGGGTATTCCAGCCGACAAAGATCATCGCCATTGGTTTGAACTATATCGACCACGCAAAAGAGCTCAACATGCCTATCCCTGAATACCCGATCATCTTTATGAAGCCCCCGACATCTGTCATCGAAAACGGGGACCCCATCCTGTATCCGATGCAGAGCAAAGAAGTCCACTATGAGGGGGAGCTTGCTATCGTCATGAAGGAGAGGGCGCGGTTTGTAAAGCAGGAAGACGCACGCCGTTTCATAGCCGGGTATGCCTGCGCCAATGATGTTACGGCGCGGGACCTGCAGAGGATCGACGGTCAGTGGACACGGGCGAAATCCTTCGACACCTTCTGTCCCCTCGGCCCGGGGATCGTCTCCGCCGCCGATCCTGCAAATCTTACTATTGAAACGAGGGTCAACAGCGTCACGAAACAGCGTTCCAACACAAGCAACATGATCTTCAATGTCTTCTATCTGGTCTCGTATATATCGGAGGTTATGACCCTCCTGCCGGGCGACGTCATCATAACGGGAACGCCTCCGGGAGTCGGCCCCATTGTGCCCGGCGACGAGGTTGAGGTAGAGATCGAGGGCATCGGAATACTGAGGAACAGGGTAGAGGCGCTGAGAGAGGTTCAACGTTCACCGTTAAGACAAAAACGGATAAGATAGAACTTGTTCATTGCTGATAGCTGAAGGCTGATAGCTAATTATATAAGGAGAGTCATATGGACAATATAACCTTTGAAGAATTCCTTAAAACAGATCTGAGGGTCGCAGAGATCAAGGCATGCGAGGATATTGAGGGGGCCGACAAGCTCTACAAGCTCACCATCGACGTCGGCGAAGAGCGCCTCATCGTAGCCGGCATCAAGCAGTATTACGGGAAGGAAGAACTTATCGGAAAAAAGATCGCCGTTGTGACAAACCTTGAGCCGCGAAAGCTGAGGGGGATAATGTCGCACGGAATGCTCCTCGCGGCATCAAGCGAAGACAAGTCGTCGGTAGTGCTCCTTACCCTTGACAGGGAGATCCCCAACGGCAGCAAGATATCGTGAGATGCAGCAAACATCCAAGAATCAGGTTAAGGTTAAGGCTAAGGTTAAGCAAATCCTGGTTCTCCTCAACCTCAGCCTCAACCTGATTCTTCTTGCTGTGGGCTGATCTATGATACATAGCATATTCCTCTTCCTCGCGGGCATCGCCCTCTTTCTTTTGGGCATGCTGAAATTGACTTCCCAGATGCAAAGCGTGTTCAGCTCACGCATCCGCGGATACATACGTTTTTCCGTAAGAAAGCCGTTATACGGCATCCTTACGGGCCTTTTTACCACAGTAGCATTTCAAAGCAGCTCGGCGACAACGCTTCTTACCATGGGGCTCGTCAGTGCCGGCCTTATCAGCTTCTACCATTCTCTGGGCATCATACTGGGCGCTGATATAGGCACGACGCTGACCATACAGCTTGTCGTCTGGAAGGTAACCGATGTCTCGCCCCTTTTCCTCTTCGGCGGCATCATACTTTACTTTGTCGCGAAGGGGCACCTGAAGGTCATCGGCGAGGCCCTCCTTTATTTTGGGACTATATTCTTCGGGCTTAGCCTCATCGGAGATGCCACGGTGCCGCTCAAAGGCAGCCCGCTGTTCATACAATATTTTCTGAATACGCAAAATCCCGCCACGGGGCTTCTTATCGGCCTTGTCTTTACGTCTGTTGTCCAGGCGTCCGCGATCCCTATCGGGGTGCTTGTGATACTCGGCCAACAGGGGCTTGTCTCGATCGATAATGCCATTCCGATCGTCATCGGCGCGAATATCGGCACAACGACAACGGCGCTGATCGGAAGCGTAGCCAGCGATCTGAACGGGAAGAGAACGGCCCTCGCCCACCTTCTCTTCAAATGCGCCGGGGCGCTTGTTTGTCTTGCCTTGCTCCCCCTGTTTCTGTCGAGCCTGAAGGCGCTCTCGTCCAGCATCGCCCAGCAGATAGCTATCGGCCATTTCCTCATCAATTCCGTCATAATGTGTCTCTTTATATTCGTTCTCACGCCTTTCTCGCATTTCGTCTGCAGAATAATCCCCGGCGACCAACAGATTCTCCCCCTCTGGCCGGAGTTCCTCGATTCCAAGTCTCTCGTCGACCCTTATGACGCCCTGGCCTGTGTTAAAAACGAGTTGGGCCGGGAGATCGCGCTGGCACGGAACATGCTGAAGGAAAGCCTGGGCCTCGCTTACGAATACAAAGAGAGCAAGCAGCGCAATGTTATGTATATGGAGCTCGTCATGGACAACCTCCAGACAGAGATCACCAGGTACCTCTGGAGCATTTCCTGCGGCGAGCTTTCCCAGCCGCTGACAAAGCGCCTCTTTGCCTTTTCTTCTTTTGCCTATGACATAGAACGGATCGGTGACCGCTCCGTCAACCTTGCTGAGCTGGCCGAACAGAAATACAAGCGAAAGGCCCATTTTACCGATGCGGCAAAGGAAGAGCTCCGCGAGATCGGGAACCTCGTCATGGAGAACCTTTTCGACGCGGCGTCTCTTATAGAACGCAAGGACCTTCCGCGCATACGCGCTGTCTTTGAACGTGAACGCAGGGTCGACGTAAAGATAAAAAATGCCATCGGCAATCACATGGAACGTTTCTACAAGAAGCTCTGCGTTGCAGAAGCGGGCCCCATATATGTGGACATGATCGTTAACCTCGAGAGGATTTCGGACCGCTGTCGCCTCGTCGCCGAGCTCGTCAACGGCTTCGACGAAGAATAAATAACATCTCCAGCCCGCAGGAAGAAACCTTATCCTATCGCGGCGTATATTTTCATGCTATAATACAGCGAACATGCTTGAAAGGAGGTATCTATGGAAAAGGCAATAGTGAAGATAGAAGGCATGAGTTGCCAGCACTGCGTCATGGCGGTCAAAAAGGCGCTCGGCGGCGTGCCCGGCGTTGTCGAAAGCGACGTCCAGATCGGAAACGCGACCGTGGAATATGATGAGGCCAAGACACAACAGAGAGACATCGAGGCTGCAATAGAAAAAGCAGGATACAAAGTAACAAAATAATAAAAGCCGAAGGCGTCAGGCGCGAGGTGTTACCCCTTACGACTTACGATTCACGACTTACAGGTGCAGGATAAGGAATGTGGTATGGATAAGATCATTACAGCAATAAAAGACGGCAGCGGCATTGACGAACAGGCAGCGGCCTTCGCGGCGCTTGCAAAGAAGGAAAAGCTTGTCATCATCGAACAGATCGCCGGGCTCAGGTCAGAGCTGTCCGGAAAGTTCCTGAATGACGTCTATTCCTGCGAAGATGACAAGGACGTCCTGAAGGCCATGCGGAAGGCCATCTTTCGCCTCAGGTCGGCGGGCATCAAGGTCGATGAGCCAAGGACAGGCGGGGAACCGGTTCTCAGAAAGGTTGAAGATGTTCGGGAATACAGAGGGTTCATGTCCAATTATGATGAGGAGGGGATGCGCGTTGTCGTTCTTGCCCTCGGCATCAAAAAGAACAATTTCGTATTGCTCAACGCGGTAGACAAGTTTGCCGAAGGGCTTCTCGCATTGAACACAGTCCCGGCCGGCAGGCATGATTTTGAAGAGATCATCAGCGAATACCTCCGCACAGTATCAGACCAGTCCGCTTTCATAGAGATCTCTCCGCGTTATGCGAGCCTTCTCATTGAGGAGGCGTCCGTTGCTTCGGGCAGGTTCGTTGAAGAGGTGCGGCAGATAAGACCGTTCAATGCCCGGCTGACGAAAGGCGTCCAGAAGGCAGCCGACATCTATGACCTCGCTGTGCCGGAGAACATAAATGTAGTTTCTCCGGAAACAATATTCACCCATGATATCTTCTCACCCTTCAAGGTCACTTGGCCGACGGCCGACGATGACCGGAAAGAGTATGTCGGACTGGGGGGCTCAACGATAGTACTGCCCCAGTATATGGTGGAAGAGAAAAGACAGGAATTCGTCAGGGCGCTTATTTCAAGAGAGCCCCTTGCATCCTATATCCCGCGAATGAAACGGCTCATGGAAGATTACGCATACCTCTTCCATGGAATGAACAATTTTCCTTACTACAAAGGGCTGGCAGAATATCTTAAGGGCGCAGACGCCCCGCAGGAGACATTATCCCGCTTCGTTATGCGAACACTCAGCGAACAGGAAGAAAAACCGCAAGACGGCCTCATCGTAGACCCCTATGGCACGGTTCGTCCTTAAAGACAGCTTTTACAAAAAGGCGAAGCAGGAGGGGTTCAGGGCGAGAAGCGCCTATAAGCTCCAGGAGATACAGGACAGGTTCCATCTTATCAGGAAAGACGACAGGGTGCTCGACCTTGGCTGCGCGCCGGGAAGCTGGCTTCAGCTTCTCTCACAAATGGTCGGCGGGCAAGGGCAGGTCATCGGCATCGATATCCTGCCAACGTTGTCACTGACGGCAGGCAATATCACAACGATCGAAGCAGATATAAGGAAAACAGACATCAGTGAGGTGCTCCCCGGGTACGCCATTGACGGCTTCAATGTCGTTACCTGCGATATTGCCCCAAACCTGTCGGGTGTACGCGAGGTCGATGACGCACGCATCGAAGAGCTCTTCGAGGCCGTTCTTCAGATCGTTGAGGCGGCGCTCAAGCCCGGCGGCAGCTTTATCATCAAATCCTTCTTCACGAACGTTCAGAAAGGCATTACAAATGCACTGCAAGAGCGTTTCGTTAAGGTGTCAACCTATAAGCCCGCGGCGTCACGGAGCGTGAGCTCAGAGGTGTACTTCATCTGCCAGGGCAAACGCGGTACCGAATTGCATTCATGCATATAGCTTCGTTGCCTTCGTCGTCATCGCCTCGACGTACTAAAATGTACGCCTCCGGCGCCTCCTCGTCGCCTCGCTCTATTTTTGAATGCAATTCGGTATGACACAGAATTCAAACTTAATTAGAAACTAATTCATTGCTGACAGCTGTAGTCTACAGCAGCTCTCGCAGTCGTAAGTAGTCGATCTTTCCTGTGCCAAGCCTCGGTATGTCCTTCATGTATCTGATCTCTCTCGGGCAGGCAAGGTCGGAAAAACCCTTTGCCTTCAAGATCTCCCTCACCGTCTTCTGTTCTACATCCCTACTGTTCGTGACGAGAATGAGCCTTTCGCCCTTCCGCTCATCGGACACTGCCATGACTGCCGCCTCCTTCCGCTCGCCGAACTGCCCGGCAAGGGCCTCCTCCACCGCCGTGAGAGAGATCATCTCCCCGCTGATCTTCGAGAACCTTTTCAAGCGGCCCACTATCTTCAAAAATCCTTCATCGGTGATCTCCACGATATCGCCCGTATCATACCAGCCCTGATCCTCCACGAGAAATTTTTTGTTCGCCCTTTCGTTCTTTAAGTACCCCGTCATCACGTTCTTTCCTTTGATATAAAGCTTTCCTACTGCCCCCTGCTTGTCATCGATGCCTTCAACGGGCACAAGCTTATGCTCCATGCCTGGCAATATCTTCCCTACGGTACCATACTCATGCTCAAGGGCGTTGTTGATGCTGATGACCGGGGAACACTCGGTGGCCCCGTACCCTGACATGACCCGCACGCCGTAGACCTTCGCATACCGCTCAAATACGCTGTCGCTCAATGCCTCTGCTCCGCAAAAGATGTACCGCATGGAATGGAAATCGTATGGGTGCGCCTTTTTGCTGTAGCCGTTCAAAAAGGTGTTTGTCCCGACAAAAATGGTACACCTTTCATCATAGGCGATCTCCGGCACGATCCTGTAGTGAAGGGGGCTCACATAGAGGAAGGCTTTCGCGCGGGCGAACATGGGCAGTATGGTGCCGATGGTAAGGCCGAAGCTGTGAAAGATCGGCAGGGCGTTAAGGAAATAATCCGTTTCCCGGACGTCGACCTTTGTGAGCGCCTGACGGATATTGGAGATGATATTTTCGTGGGACAGGCAGACCCCCTTTGGTATGCCTTCGGAGCCGGAGGTAAAAAGGATCACCGCCGTCTCTTTCTCTTCGCCCGGCATCATCCGTGAACAGGGACCGGGGAAGATGCCGCGGATAATGCCTGTAAGTTTCTCTTTCAGGCCTATCTGTCCTCTCAATTCCTCTAAGAAAATGAGATTCTTGCCTTCAAAAACAGACAAATTAAGCCTTATCCGGTCGAGGAACTGCCGCGATGTAATGATGGTGGTCAGATCGGCAAGCTCTATTGCGTGCTGCAGTGCAGCGGGACCTGTGGAGTAGTTGAGAAAGACCGGTATCTTCCTGAAAAGCCGCAACCCCATAAAGATAAGGGCTGTAACAGTCAGGTTCGGCAGGAGCAACCCGATGTTCCTGCCGGGCAGCCCTGACAGACAACCTCCCAGCACAAAGGCCCCCGTAAGTGATCTTCTGTAGCTTACCTCTTTTCCCGTCGAGTCTTTGTAGAGCGTCTTGCCTCCGTTCTCTTTGCAGAACCGGATGAATTCGCGGGCAAGCGTTGAGGGCTCGTTTGCTGCCTCGTAGGCAATGTCGCATAAGGCTTTGTAGATGATCGCCGCCGCCCGCTTTTTACGCCTTTTCGGCGGCATATCTTCCAGTTGTATAGGCTCGAGGGTCTTCCCTATGGTGACAGAAATGGGCGCGAAGATCTTTCTGCGGCGTCCATCCTTTTTCGAGAATATCGTCGAGTAGGTATTGCCGAGATGGATCGGCAGTATCTTTGCCCCTGTCTTGTAAGCGACAAATCCTGTTCCCTCGTAGATCTTCATGAGGCTCCCCGTTCTTGTCATTCGTCCTTCCGGAAAGACAAGCAGCGAAGCGCCCCTGTTCACCCTTTCGATGACCCCCTTCAGGGAATAGGGGTTCATCGTGTCCAGCGGGACCGTGTAATCGTTCTGCATGAAGAATTTGAGATGCCGTTCCTGCGCCCTAGTCCTGCTCACGAGTATCTTGAGGTTAACCTTCAGGTGTGTCCAGAGCAGCACCCCGTCTATAAGGCTCTCGTGGTTGGAGATTATGATAAGCCTTTCGAATTCCTTCGGCACGTTTTCCATGCCCTTAATTTTTACCCGGTGAACCAGAAAAAAATAGACCTTGAAAAGAAGCCGGCAGCCTTCCTCGACGATCATTTTCAATATAGGGTGCTTTCTGAACATGCGATTCGTTGCCTTTCCTTCCATAACTATATGCACCTTGCTGTTTCTGTCAAGCAATTTTAATAATAGCTGCGACATCTATTTCTCTTGAAATTTGACCCTTCCTGAAGGACAATAGACATAGAGTATAAACCGGCTCATAGTTCATAGCTGATAGTATAAACTGTTACGGGTTACGGATTGCGGTTTACACCACGCAACGATTTTTTTCTGCTGTGAGCCATAAACTCAATAAAGGAGGAATGGAGATGGAACATACAACGCCGAAGATAAAGGCCGCCGGCATATCCATGACGGCTTTGCTGTCTCTTGTCCTGTTCATTGCCGCGATTTTGCCATCATGGGCTGCGGATGCCGACGAGGCACAGGCTGTCGTCGATAAGGCAAGGATCACCTTCAGCTCTTTTGCGAGAGACGAAAATTACGTGTACCTCAACGATAACCTGAAGAACGTCAAGGGGCTTTTGATCTTTCCCCAGGTTCTCAAGGCCGGTTTTATCCTCGGAGGGTCGGGGGGAACGGGTGTCCTCGTGGCAAGAGACCCGAAGACCGGCAACTGGAGCGAACCTGCCTTTTATACCGTCGGCGCTGTAAGCTTTGGGCTCCAGATAGGCGGTGAAGCTGCCGAAGTAATCATGATGATCATGAGCCAGAGGGCGGTCGACTCTCTTCTCACCACCTCTGTCAAGCTGGGCGGGGACACATCAATTGCCCTCGGCCCTGT
>DIFC01000092.1 GCA_002418945.1 Deltaproteobacteria bacterium UBA5758
ATTAATTATGAGGCAACTGGCGATCCCGCCGCTGTCAACATGGTTTCCGCCGGCAATCAATTTCCGTTCGCCGGTTGTTGAAAACGGCTTTTGTAGAGCGTCCGGAACCCAATGAAAATATAATGAACGCCGGAGACGGCAGTTGATAAGGCGGTAATGTAAAAAAACACGTCGCCGTACGGCCTCGCCTCGGACCACAGCACGTAAACGATCGTTGCGATCTGGCAGACCGTTGTTGTCTTGCCGAAAATGCTTGGAGCAGGTGTCGTTGTATAGGACAGTTTATAGAGGACAAGGAAGCCTATGGCAATGACCAGATCCCTGACAAGCACAAGGGACGTCAGCCAGAGAGGTATGATGTCGTGAAGATAGAGCACGATGAATGACGCGACAAGCATCGTCTTATCGGCTATGGGGTCGAGGAATGCACCCAGGTGCGTCTTTTTGCCCATCACCCTGGCAAGGAACCCGTCGAGGAGGTCGCTTATGCCCTGGAGGATAAACAAAAGGAGCGCCAGGTGCAATCTCCCGCTGTTGACCGCCATGATAAAAAAGAATGTAAGAAAAAAACGAAAGATTGAGAGGATGTTCGGAATATTCATTCTCTGTAGAGATTTCTGAAGGTCGTAGTCTTATCCTGGAAAGCCAGTTCGACGGTTCCTGTCGGCCCGTTCCTTTGTTTTCCGATAATGACCTCTGCGATGTTCTTCTCCTCTTCCTGTATCTCCTTGTTGTAGACGGCTTCCCTGTATATGAAGAATATAACGTCGGCGTCCTGCTCAATGGCCCCCGACTCGCGGAGGTCTGCCAGCCGCGGCCGCCTGTTGTCGCGTTCCCGCTGTTCCGGCGCGCGGTTCAACTGGGAGATAGCGATCACGGGGATCTGCAGTTCTTTTGCAAGGGCCTTCATTGACCGTGATATCTCCGATATCTCCTGTTCGCGCCTGTCTATGCCTGTCCTCCCCCTCATCAGTTGAAGGTAGTCAACAACGAGCAGCCCAAGGCCGTGTTCTTTCTTTAACCTTCTTGCCCTTGCCCGGAGCTCAAGCACGCTTAAGCCCGGTGAATCATCGATGAACATCAGGGCATCCCGCAACTTTCCGGCCGCGTCCGCAAGCTTCGGCCATTCCGCCCCGGAGAGCGTTCCTGTCCTGAGCTTTGAATGTTCGATCTCCGACTCAGAGCTCAAGAGCCTTGTCACAAGCTGCTCTTTTGACATCTCAAGAGAAAATACCCCTACGGGGACAGGGGTTTCTTTCAACATCGATACGTACTGGGCAATATTCATGCAAAAGGCCGTCTTGCCCATGCTCGGCCTGCCGGCAACAACGATCAGGTCCGATGCCTGAAGGCCGCTCGTCATCTTGTCTATTTCCGTAAACCCTGTGGGCACGCCGGTGACATGCTGTTTCCTTTTATACAATCTTTCAATGGTCTTGACGTTCTCGAGCACAAAATCCTTGACGGCGTAGAACGACGGCCTGAATTTATCTTCCGAGACCTGAAAGATCAGCTTTTCCGCCTCGTCGATATAGCTGTCAACGTTCGAATCTACCTGAAAGCCTTTTTCAATGATCTCAGTTGCAGTATTGATGAGCTTCCTCAGGAGGGATTTTTCCTTCACCATCTTCGCGTACTGCACAATATTCGCAGCGCTCGGCATAAGGTCAACGAGCGTATTCAGGTAGGTTACGCCGCCGATCCCTTCGAGGACATTCCTGTCTCTCGCAAGGCTGCTCACGGTAACCAGGTCTATCGGCTCGTTCCGCTCGTAGAGATCCAACATGATTCCGTAGATCCTGTTGTGTGCGTCCTTGTAAAAATCTGCAGGGCCCACTATGTCAACAACTTTGTTCGTCGAGTCGGGGTCAACAAGAAGGCCGCCCAAAAGAGACTGTTCCGCCTCCAGGTTCTGCGGTGGGATGCGGCCCTGTATCTCTTTTGCGCTCTTTGCCGCCCTTGCCATTACCCTTCCTTCTCTACCTCGATCTTCAGCGTCGCGTTCACGTCCTGCCTCAGATGGACCGTAACGGTGTGTGCGCCTGACATCTTTATGGGTTCTTCGATCCTTATCATTTTCTTGTCGATCTCTATGCCCAAAACGCTTTTTATTGCGTCGGCGATGTCCTTATGGGTAACTGCCCCGAAGAGCTTGCCGTCAACGCCGACCTTTTTCTTCAAGGTAACCGTTATCTCATCAAGCCTTGCCTTGAGCTCTTCGGCAGACTTTATCTCCCTCTCTTTCCTGCCGGCAAGGCTTTTAATAATATGGTCGAACCGCTTGACATTTCCTTCGGTAGCGGGGACCGCCCGTCCGTCGGGAATCAGGAAGTTCCTTCCGTACCCGTCCTTTACATTGACGACTTCGCCCTTTTTACCCGTTCCCTTCAGGTCTTCAGTAAGTATGACTTTCATGCAAGAGCCTCCCTATCGTGAAAGCGTCGTAAACGGCAAAAATGCTATATGCCGCGCCATCTTTATATGCTCTTTCAGCTTTCTCTGGTGTTTGGCGCATGTACCGGTCATCCTTCTCGGCATTATCTTCCCGCGCTCCGTTATATAGTATTTCAGGAGTTTTGGATCTTTGTAGTCGATCTGCAGATTCTGATCCTGGCAGAACCGGCAGACCCTTTTTCTCACATAGACCCTTTTTTTCGATGAATCGTGGCCTCCTCTGCCAGGTGTCCTTGTTGGTCTTGGCATCTAATCCTCCATCCAAAAAATTTTATGTGCCCTTACTTTCATATGCTGCGGTCTCGCCTTCACCTGAGTCAGCATCCCTGCAACCATGATCTCCTTCCCTACCTGCTGGCTCAAACCTTCTCCGTCAAGCTCGCCTACATGAACAACATCGATGCGCATATCCCCTTCTTCGACCAGAAGGGGAAAGGCTGCGACCTTTTCCCCCTTTGGAGTATAGGTTATCTCCGGACGCGCCTTCAATGTGCCGGCAAAAAAAACCCTGTTCACTAGAACTCGCCTTCCAGTTCATCAAAAATGACCGGATCGGGTGGTTTTTTCGGACCCTCATCCTTCTCATCAACATTGACAAAGAGGTGCCGCAAGATTGTGTCGACGGTCTTGTAAAATTTCCCGAGCGCTACCACGTTTGCTTCGTTCATGTCGAGGAGAAAAAAGTAGTAGTGGCCTTTGTCTTTCTTCTTTATCGGGTAGGCAAGCCTTCTCACGGCCCAGTCATCGAATTTCACGACCGTCGCCCCTACCCTTTCCATGTTCGTCTGGATCCGCTTGAGCAGATCCTCTTCCTCTTCTTTCGTGCAATCAGGGCTGATTATCACGATATTTTCGTACCTTCCCACGTCTTTCTCCTTTCGCTATGTTGGTTGAAGCGACGCGACTGCGTTCTTCGCTACCTTTACCCTTACCTTCTCGGCGATCTCGATCGTGATTGCATCGTCGGTTATCCCTGTTATTGTACCATATAACCCGCTCGATGTTATAATTTTATCACCCTTTTTCAGATTTTCGATAAAGGTCTTTTGCTGCTTTGCCCTCTTCTGCTGGGGCCTGATAAGCAGAAAATAGAAGACAACAAAGAGAAGTATCAGCGGGAGAAAACTCATCCACTGATTTGCCCCGCCCTGTCCACCGGCCGGCTGGCTACCCATTGCATACGCTATATTCATCCTGAAATTCACCTCCTTCATACCTGGTTTTGAATGTTTTATAGAACTCTTCGAATCGCCCTTGCCGTACCGCTTCCCTAATCCTTCTCATAAACTCCATGTAGAAAAAGAGATTATGGAGCGTGCTGAGATAATAGCTCGTCAGCTCATGGGAGACAAGCAGGTGCCTGAGATATGCCCTTGAGAATGTCCTGCAGATGTAGCATGGGCACTCCTCGTCAACGGGCCTTTCATCCCTTGCAAACCGGGCGTTCTTTATATTGATCCTGCCGTCCCACGTGAAGAGATTGCCGTTCCTGGCAAACCGCGTAGGAATGACGCAATCGAACATGTCTATACCGCGCCGTACACCCTCAAGGATGTCCTCGGGGAGCCCCACCCCCATCATGTACCGCGGCTTTCCTGAGGGAAGCAAGGGCGCTACGGTATCGACCGTCTCCCACATCAGGCTTTTCGGCTCGCCTACGCTCAATCCTCCGATTGCATACCCGTCGAAATCCATCTCCGTCAGCTCCTGTGCGGACCGTATGCGCAGGTCCTCATAAAAACCGCCCTGTATGATACCAAAGAGGGCGCTGGCGCTGTCTGTCCTTGCGTCCCTGCACTTCCTGGCCCACCGGGACGTCAGCTCCACAGAAGCCTCCGTATAACCGTATGACGACGGATAGGAAACGCATTCGTCGAGGCACACGCATATGTCTGCGCCGATATTTTCCTGTACCCGGACCATCTTCTCCGGCGTGAGGAAGTGCTTCGACCCGTCTATGTGCGACTGGAAAAGGACGCCGTCATCCTTGATCTCCCTCAGGACGCCGAGGCTGAATATCTGGTATCCGCCGCTGTCGGTCAGCACCGCGCCGTCCCATCCGGAAAACCTGTGTATGCCTCCCATCTCCCGTATCAGCTCGTCGCCGGGGCGAAGATAAAGGTGGTAGGCATTCGCAAGGATCATTTTCGCGCCTACCTCCTTCAGATCTCTGTGCGTTGAGGCCTTTACGATCCCCTGGGTGCCCACGGGCATAAAGACCGGGGTCTCAATATCCCCGTGGCCTGTCCTGAGGAGCCCTGCCCTCGCGTTCCCATCTTCTTTTATAATTTCGATCATCTTCATAATCAAAACAGCTTACAGCCGACAGCTAACAGCTATCTTTTGCATTTTACAAAATCAGCATCGAATCGCCATAGCTGTAAAACCTGTAGCCTCTTTCTATAGCCTCCCGGTAGCACCTCATCAGCGGCTCCCTCCCCGCAAAGGCGGACGCTAGGAGCAATGGCGTCGACCGCGGAAGGTGGAAATTCGTGATGAGCGCATCGACAAAACAAAACTGGTACCCCGGGTATATGAAAAGCTCCGTCCGGCCCGCAAGCTGCGCGTTGCCGTTCCCCGGGCACACAGTCTCGACGGTCCTCACCGCGCTTGTCCCGCAGGCCACTATCCTTCTCCCTGACGCTCTCGCCTCTCTGATGTAATCCCTCACCTCTTTGTCTACCTGATAGTATTCGCTGTGCATGGTGTGCGATTGCACGTGAGGCTCTTTTATCAGGAGGAATGTCCCTGTGCCTATGTGGAGCGTAACTTTTGCTATGGTGACCTCTTTCTTCTTCAGCTCCCCGATCAACCCTTCGGTAAAATGGAAACCTGCCGTAGGCGCCGCAATAGACCCTATCCGTTCGGCATAGACCGTCTGGTATCTCGCAAAATCGATCTGATCGTCCCCTCCGCTTCGTCTGATATAGTGCGGGAGGGGCATCTTCCCATAGCGCCTCACGATATCGTAGCTGTCCCCATCGTCATCGAACCGTACATGCCACCCGTTCTCCGTTGCCTCCAGCCTTGCCGGGTGTTCGCCCACAGTGATCCGGATCGCACCTGCCCCTCTCCGGAGGCCGTTCACAAGGCAGCGCCAACCGGTCCTGTCGATCCTTTCGACGAGGAGGATGTCGACCTTTCCTCCGGTCTCTTTCACTGCCTTCAGCCTTGCCGGGAAGACCTTGCTGTCATTCAGGACAAGGACATCACCTTTGCGGAAGTATTCCGGGATGTCCCTGAAGAAGCGGTGCTCGATGGCTTCCTTCTGCCTGTCGTAGACGAAAAGCCGCGAAGCAGCCCTGTCCTCTAAAGGGGACTGCGCAATAAATTCCTTCGGCAGGGTATAATCAAATTCTCTAACATCCATGCTGTCTTAAAGCCTCTGCCAAGCAGAAAGATTGAAAATAATAGTCCGGCCGGCGCCTTGGTCCTTCCGGAAACCCTCTGCTCGATTTCACGTAAGCTTAATTTTATAACAGATTGTCAATATATAAGCAAATTAAATAGTTATCTCGATCATTTCATAATAAAGGTCATCACCAGCGCAAAGACGGCATATGTCTCGGGCATCGCACCGGACACCATGGCGTTTGCCAGCGTGTTCTTGCCCTCAAGGATGCTTCTGATACCCGCCGCACAGACCACTCCCTGGTACCATGCGCTGAAAAACATCGTAAACCCGAACGCGGCTGCCTTTCCCGCAACGGACACGGGGTCTGTATCAAAGCTTCCCATATTGGCGAAGAGGCAAACAATGGAGTAGATCCCCTGCGTGGAAGGCATCAGCGCTACGGCAATATTCTTGAAATAATTTTCCTGGCCCCCTCCGAGCAGGGCTGAAAAGGCGATCGCGAGGCCAATGGCTGAACCTGCAAGACCGAGGGAAAGACTGAAGCCCATGATGATCTTTGCCACAAGCGTTGCCGTGGTCTTTCCTTCAGCGCCTGCCTGCGCAAACACAGGCGAACTGACCAGGAGCATCAGCGTGGCGGCAAAAAGACCCGTGAGGACGATACCTTTTGTTTTCATATGGTTAACCCCTTTCAACTTTAAATGGTTTATATTGGATGCCCCCTCCCCGGAAAAAACTCCTGAAGGCTTCGACAAAGTGAAGGCGGGCGGAATGAACCGTGCTGCCCAGAATAGAAAGAGCGAGGTTGAACGTGTGGCCCAGGATCAAAAGAAGAACCGCGAACACAGCCCCGATAATAGGACCCGCCGCATTATAGACCATGCCAGCAAGCTGGTTCATGACAGCTGCGATGGCGGTAGTCGCGATTCCAAGCCCGAAGAGGCGCGCATAGGAGAGCAGGTCACCCACCAGCCCGGTAAGGCCGTAGACACCCCAGAATCCCAGCCCGATCCTGACCACCCACTTCTTGCTGTCTGACGCCGATAAAAACGTAAGAATAACCCCGGCCAGCAACAATCCCCACCCCGCGTAATTGAACGGTTCGTTAAATCTGGAGGCAGGATCCAGGAACCAGATGTTCCTGCTGATCAGAAATGCCCCGCCCCAGAGGACCAGCATCAGGCCCAACTTCTGAAGCATGTCGTTCCGTGATTGCGCCTCAAGCATACCGAGGAGATAGGAGAACGAAAGATGGAGCACCCCCAGCCCCAGGCTCGCGTAGAAAAGGATCATGGGATTTCCGACATCTATGTCGAGGTCTACAAGAACCCATTCCCGGTTCGTGAAGCTATAACCAAAGACCGAGCCGGTGAGGAGGCCAATGACGATCGCCGAGACGGAGAAGGCCTGGCAAAGCTTCATCACAAGAGGCATCTCCTTGGAGAGATGTCCCCATTTTTTCTTGATCCAGGAAGATGCCAGCAAAAAGACCAGGCCGTAGCCCGCGTCACCCAGGCAGATCCCGAAAAAGAGGACCATGAAAGGGGCAAAGAAATACGAAGGGTCAAGGCTCTTGTAAGAGGGCAGGCCGTACAGGTTCAAAAGTGGCTCTATGCGGCGGATAAACCAGTTGTTCCTGAAGAGCGTCGGCGGGGTCTCGTCCTCGAGGGGATCTCTTGTCGTAACCATAAGGGGCAATTTCGATGCCCCGATCCCTTTCATTAAACCGTCTTCAAGGTCCGCGGGAACCCATCCCTGGAGCCCGAAGAGGTGCTCTTCAGAGTAAAGGGTGCCGAGATGCTCTATATAGTTCGCCTCGTTCAAGACGATGTTGTACTGTTCCTTTAATGCCCCTATGCTGCTCTTTGCATCCTTGCATTCATCGACAAGCCTTGCCTCCTCCTCGCGGAGAGCGCTGAGCTCATCCAATGCCCTCGCCAGCCCCATCTCGGGAAGACGGAGGTGGATGGCATTGGGAATATCAACAGTGCCGCCGATCCGGATCGTAAAAAAACTATAGGCAGGTTTTTCTGACACTACCTCCATATATGCGTCTTCCGGCGCGTGAAAATCAGGCGGCAATCTTCCTTCGATCCGGAAACGCTGGACGTATATGCCCTCTCGTTCAAGCTCCTGTATCTTTTCAGGTTCGAAATTCCCCCATGTGTTCAGTTCCGAAACCAGCTTCTGGAGGGACTGTTTCCGGTTTTGAACCTCCTGCAATTCAAACAATCTCGATTCGCAGTAGGATACCATTTGATCGTCCGGCACTGCCGCATGGGTCTTTGCTTCCCCTGCCTCGAACCTGTTCATTTCTTCATAGACTTGATGAACCCTCCTCACCTCCTGCTGAAGGGCTGCATTTCTTTTCTCCAGCTCACCGGATATCTTCGCCGCCGGCTCAACATGCACGACCCCCACGTCCTGAAGGAGCTCCATCGCCTTTTCTCTTTCTTCCACGGGCCCGATCAGGAATACCCTTTTCATCTTAGCGATAGCCACGTCTATCTCCTTTTGTCATCAACACCCGGCTGTTCGCGCTATTCCTGGCCGACATAGTATGAGGCCTCCTCGCTGAGCCCCTTTGCGACCTTTGCAACACCGACGGCCGCAGCCTGCTGGTCCTGAAGGTAAACGGTGACCTTCCGGATAACCTCCCTGCATTCAGGGATCAACCGCTGTTCGTAAAGGTTGATCCTCTGGCTGGTCTTCCGAAATCCCGCCATAAGTATCTCCTCCTGTTCCTTCAACACCTTGATGTGCTCCCTGAGGGATATGACCTCTCTCGTCTTAAAAAGCACCTCATCAAAGCTGTAAGGGGTCGCAAAAAGGCTGTACGGCGGATCGTCGAAGACAACCTCCTCCAGAACGGGCACCTTGAGGCCGGCCACGTTCTTCACGTGCCTCCTGATCTCCCTGAGGGATATAAAAAAAGGAAGGATCGTTTTCATATTCCAATACAGGGAAGACCATTGGGCGATCTCCTCCATCTTCTTATCCATGGCAGATTGCTGCTCCCCGATCTCTTTGCGGACGATCGCGAGCTGCATCAGGAACTGCTGTTTCCTCGCTTCCAGGGCCGGCAGGAAGCGTTCATACAGAAAGAGCTTCTGTTTTTGCTCCCTGAGAGTGATCCTGTTCAGCTTGATCCGTTCTGCCATTCACAAAACCTCTTTTATGCTCTCGGCCAGTAGTTATCAATAAATTCCTGTTTGATGCCCACCTCGTCGGGATGAAAACACTCAGCTAATGTCTGCCAGCCGAGGTCGAGGGCCTCGTTCAGAGAGATATCTACTTTCAGATCCATAAAACGTTCGTAAAACAACTTTCCATACCGCAGGTACCGTTCATCATCAGGCGTCTTGTCGAATCCCATGGCCAGCTTCTGCTCCACTTCACGGCTCTTGGCAAAAAGCCTGATCATGCTGTTCATGATATATCCATGGTCGCCCCTGGTCACTTTGCCGATTACAAGCTGTTTCAAACGGGACAGGGAGCCAAAGGGTTCAATTACCCCCTTCCGGAGATAGAACTGCCCTTCCGTGATATATCCTGTATTGTCAGGGACAGGATGGGTTACGTCATCGCCCGGCATGGACGTCACCGCAAGGATCGTGATGCTTCCGGCGCCTTCAAAGTCGACCGCCTTCTCATACCGGGAAGCGAGGTCGCTGTAAAGGGACCCCGGATAGCCCAGGTTGGAAGGGACCTGGTCCATGGAGATGGCGATCTCCTTCATGGCGTCTGCAAATGCGGTCATGTCCGTGAGCAGGACGAGCACCCTTTTTCCGCTTACCCCGAACTGCTCTGCAACGGCAAGGGCCATGTCGGGGACAAGGAGCCTTTCGACCACCGGGTCTGAAGCCGTGTGGACAAACATGACTGTCCGCGACAGAACGCCGCCCTCCTCAAAGGCATAGCGGAATTTCAGGTATTCATCATATTTAAGACCGATCCCTCCGAGGATAACAACGTCTGCCTGAGCCCTCATGCCGATGCGGGCGAGAAGCTCGTTATAAGGCTCCCCTGCTGCGGCGAATATGGGGAGTTTCTGGCTTTCGACAAGGGGATTGAACACATCGATCATGGGGACTCTCGTTTCAATAAAACCCCTGGGGATAACGCGCATGACAGGATTGACCGAAGGGCCCCCGATCTCCAGCCGGGGCAGCGCCTTGAGCTCCGGCCCCCCGTCGATGGGCTCCCCGGAACCGTTAAAGATCCGTCCGAGCAATGCATCTCCGAAGGCGACCTGCATGGGGTGTCCCAGGAACCGGACCTCGTCTCCCGTTGCTACCCCCCGGGCCCCTGCGAAGACCTGCAGAAACACCTCGTCTCCCCTTAAACGGATCACCTGCGCAAGCGATGTTCTCAACTGGCTCTTTACTATAGCCAGTTCCCCGTAACGGATCCCGTCGGCAATGACGGAGATGATATCGCCCTGGATTCGTGTGATGCGAGAATATTCAACGATCATTGCGCGCCTACTCCTTTCCCAGTATTGATTCTATTTCTCCACGGTATTTCCTGTATGCATCTTCCCGGAACTTGCAATATTTCAACTGAAAGAAAAGGTTCTGGAGGTGGGACATCTGCCTCCTTGCCTCTTCTTTGCTTTCAAAGGCAAATGCTTTATGGACCGCATCTATCAGTAACGGAAAGTCGGACATCTGTCTTTCTATCGATGTCGCTCTGTCGACCACATCGAAGGAATCCTGCTGCAGGCACACCGCGTCAACCATCTCCGCTTTCAGATAGATCACGAGATCGTCGATGCTGATCCCTTCTTCGCCCACGACAAGCATCATCTGATGGATCTCATGCCCTCTGTCCAGCAGGTCCTTGGCCTCTTCCACCCAGGAAACCCACTGAGGATGGCGCTCCCCGAGCGACCCTTTCATCTGTTCCAAATAAAGGCTCCAGGAGATGAGTGGATCGATGGCCGGGTAGCGCCTCTGGTCTGAACGCGTCCGCGAAAGGCCGTAAAATGCGCCGACGACCTTAAGGGTGTTCTGCGTCACCGGCTCTTCGAAATTCCCCCCTGCCGGAGAGACGCTGCCTATCATGGTCAGCGAACCCGTCGAGCCATCATGGAGGCGAACCAGCCCTGCCCTCTCGTATAAAGCGGCGATCCTGCTTTCGAGGTAAGCGGGGAAGGCTTCTTCGCCGGGGATCTCTTCCATGCGAGCGGAAGATTCACGCAGGGCCTGGGCCCAGCGCGACGTGCTGTCGGCAAGGAGCAGCACCTTGAGCCCTATCTGCCGGTAGTACTCACCCAGGGTTACCCCTGTATAGACGGAGGCCTCCCGCGCCGCTACGGGCATCGATGAGGTATTGCAGATGATCACCGTCCGGTCCATGAGAGACTTTCCCGTTTTGGGGTCTTCCAGCTCAGGAAATTCGCGGATCGTCTCCACAACCTCGCCCGCGCGCTCGCCGCAGGCAACGATGATAACGATGTCCGCCTCGGCGTATCGAGAGATGATCTGCTGCAGCACCGTCTTCCCTGCCCCGAAGGGGCCCGGTATACAGGCCGTCCCTCCCTCAGCGAGGGGAAAGAAGATGTCGATCAAACGGCACTGAGTCAATAGCTGCCGGTTCGGCAGCAGCCTTTCTTCGTAGTTGCGGACAGGTATTTTAACAGGCCACTGCTGCGTCATCTTCACCTGGACCTTCATACCTTCTTCGTTCTTCAGAAGCGCGACTTCATCTTGCAGGGTGTAGTAGCCGGGAACATTGACATGGGCCACTTCCCATTGCCCCTGGAGAGACAGGGGAACCATGATGTGGTGCTCAAAGATCCCTTCAGGGACGCTCCCCAAATAGTGCCCTGCCCTCACCCTGTCCCCCGACTTCACCGAAGGAGAGAAGAGCCATTTTTTCTCTTCATCCAGCGAGTTGACGTATTGCCCTCTCCTCAGAAAGTATCCCTGATCGTTCTCAAGCTCTCTGAGAGGGTTCTGAAGCCCGTCATAGATCTTTCCCAACATCCCTGGCCCCAGCGTAGCGGACAACATGCTGCCGGTAAAATCGACGCGGTCTCCTACTGTCAGGCCTGTGGTGCTCTCAAAAACCTGTATGTCAACGTGCTTTCCGCGAATTCTTATGATCTCAGATTTCAGGGGGACGTTGTTCCACACCACGTAAGCCACTTCGTTCATCATGACTTCCTGGGCCTTGACTACCTCTACGGTGACAAGCGGCCCGTTGACCGCTACCACCCGACTATCTGTTGACCTTCCCACCAGGTGCTCCTCCTCTAAATAATATCTTCTATGTTGCAGGGCAGGTCCATCTTCTCCCACCTGCTGAAGATCCTCGCCCTTTCAAGGACGGCAAGGATGGTGTTGAGGGAGAAAGGGTCATCCCCTTCGCAGTGAAAGACCTGTCTCAGTCGTTCCTCATCCAGCGCAAGTTCTGCCATGAGGGGGGTCTTCTGGCTCTTAACATGGGCAAGCAGGGCCGCAAAATCACAGCCACCGACATGGGGCAAAAGGATGTAATCCTCAGCTTCCTCTCTTTTTTCTTTCGCCCTCAGGGCAACAAGCTGGTTTCTCAAGCCGATCTCCCACCCGAGATAATCGATCAGGAACCTGCATCCCATCTCCTGGGCAAGGGAGTACGCATAGGCATAGTAACGCTCCCACAAAACATCAAAGACGTAAGGACGCTGGATGCCCCTGTCCTTTTCGTCGAGAAAACTACGCATAAAAAGGGGCAGGTTGCGTTTGCTTTCGATCTCTTCACGCATTAGCGTTCCGCCTTCGATAAAGACATCACGGTCTTGATGGATCGCTTCAAAATTGGCCACGTCGATCGAAAATAAAACAGATTGTACAAGCGATGCATCACCGGGCTCGATATTCCGCTGAATGGTGCCTGCAATCTCCGTAAAAGGGTGCGGCAGCTTCTCCCCAAGACCGGCAGGCATAACGGGAAGCACGCTGGCCAGAAAATAGTACTTCCCCATCCTTTCTATTCCTCTTTCGCCGGGAAAAAATATTTTCGGAAGCGAAGGGAGCAGAATTCCGAGAAGGCCTCGACCAACCCTTTGCCGAAGTTGAAGTGGCTTCCTTTATCCTCTACTCCAAGCTTAAACCCGAAGGAAACCTTATCGGTAAAATGAACGGTGATATTGCTTATTGCCTTCTGTTGAAACTTTGCGACGAACCATGCGCTCAAAGCAGCCTTTTCTTTTTCGGGGAGCAGCACCTCGATATTGTTCTCCGCGCCGTGCAGCTTCGTAAATTCGTGCAGGATAGCCTCGATGATCTTCTTCAGAAATTCCTTGTCTTGCAAGGCCGCTTTGACCTCTTCCTCAACGGTCGGCTGTACAATGGCCTCTTCAAGCTTTTCCTGCAAAAGGATGATAAAGCTCCTTGAGGCGGCACGCAGATCGATATCCATCTGCTTCAGCGTCTGCTCTGCCTCCTGCTTTGCGGTGTCACGAATCTTTAACGATTCTTTGCGGGCCTCGGCCAGAATCCTCTCTGCTTTTGTATGTGCATCTTTGATGATTCGTTCAGATTCTGCCTTTGCCGGAGAGATGATCCTTTCAGTAAGTTCACCTGTAATATCGCCCAGTGTCCTTGCCATTTCTCATCCTTTCATCTCCTCTCTGAACAGGCGCGGGAGAAAATTATTTGGAGTCTGCAATATTGCGAACGAAAGATTCTAAAAGATTACGGTCATTTTTGCAAGCCTTTTTTGTCTAATATCTTTCCGATCGAGAATGACCTTCCGACACATTTCCCCAGCCCATAGTAATTCCTTACTTCAGGGGTGTATGCAAGGGGCTTCATCTTCTCTATGTCGGGAAGGCCTTCCTTGTCAAGGATGCTTTCGTCCGCCTTCACGTCCAGTATCTCGCCAATAAACTGCGTGTGAAGGCCGATCTCAACGGTGTTGATCAGTTTACATTCAAAGATAAAAGGAAATTCCTTGATGTAGGGGGCATCGACGAGATCGCTTTTAACGGGCGTCAGGCCTGCCGCCGCGAGCTTGTCGACCTTTTTTCCCGTAGCGATCCCCAGATAGTCTGTTTCTTTTACATAGCTTTCAGTGGCGATATTAACGGTAAAGGCCTTTCTTTCAACAATATTCCCGTAGGTATACGTCGCCTTTCTCAAGGAGATCCCTATGCACGGCGGCTGCGAGCAGCATATCCCCCCCCATGCAACGGTCATCGCGTTCGGCTTTCCTTCTTTGTCGTATGAGCCGACGACAAGGACCGGCGTGGGAAATACCATTGTCCTCGCACCGATCGATCTTTTCATGGTTTCCTCCTTTTCTGATCCAATACTATACAGCAATATTGACACTAAATTCCAACTTCTTGTACAATGAACAGAATAAAGTCACCGCACTTCTTTAAAAATGAAAACGATTCCACTCAACAACATAGACACTGACGACAGGCGTTTCTGCATATCCTATCCTCTTGAAGATAAGACTCTGGCGGAATCGATAGGGGAGATTGGCATCGTCCAGCCTTTGATTCTTCTTGATGCTTCTCCTCTGATTGTCATAACAGGGTTTAAGAGGATTATGTCCGCAAAGAAGCTAGGGCTCGCAAATATTCCTGCGATAATCAAAAAGGCTCGCGCCGATGAGGCCCTTCTCCTGTCGATCCACGACAACCTGGGAAGAGGGCTTAATGCCGTAGAAAAGGCTCATGCGCTGGAGAAGATGGTCAGCGCCGACTTTCCCCGTCAAAAGATTTTCGGTATAATGGAGCTTCTGTCCCTCAAGCCCCACGAAAAGGTCCTCGGCAACTTCGTTGCATTGGCGAACGAGGGAAGGCCGCTGAAGGATTTTATCGTCCGGCACGGTGCTTCGATGAAGAACATCGAATATCTTCTAAAATTTGACGCGCGTGAGAGAAAGGGCATCATTTCCCTCCTCTCCCCCCTCCACATAACCGACAGTTTATTGAGAGAAATACTGGAGATGCTCATCCTCATCAGGATCAGGAAGGGAGCAGTCGATCTAAGGGGTTTGCGTGCCCCACGTGACGGCAGAGACCTGAAGGCGCGGCTCAAGAAAAAAAATTACCCCCTCCTGTCGTCTATGGAAAAAAGATTGTCAGCAGTGAAACAGCGCTGTGCGTTACCGCCTCACATCGACATTAAGATAGACCCTTTCTTCGAAAAGGAGTATATTGATATATTATTGAAAATAAAAAGTGAAGATGATCTAAGGGCTGCCATGGAAAAACTTAACGCCATTCTTGAAGACGGCTATATAAGGAGCATCCTTGAACTCACTCAGGGTTGAGCATGCAGTGTCAGAAGGAAACATCGTAAGAGACTGTCCTGGCACAAAAGACCACATCTGCTGCGGCTACAAGACTATCGATCTCATTGAAGGCTGCCCCCTCTCATGTTCTTACTGCATCCTGAAGGCATACCTCAACACGCCGGCGATCACCATACACGACAATATCCCTTATATCACTTCCCAGATAGATGAAATGACCGGCAGAGAGGTCCGTCATATACTCAGGTTCGGAACGGGCGAGCTCTCCGACAGCCTTGCCCTTGACAGGCGATATAAGCTGAACAGGCCTCTCGTGGAATTCTTCGGTGAACGGAAAAATGCCCTCCTGGAGCTGAAATCAAAGTGGGCCTCTATAGACCACCTCATCCCCTGCCTCAATCCCTACACGATTATCTCCTTTTCGGTAGCCCCCCAGCGGATCATCGATGAGGAAGAGAAAAGGACAAGCCCCCTTTACAAACGGCTGAAAGCCGCCAAAAAGGCTCAGGACGCGGGATGCTTCGTAGGCCTCCACTTCGACCCGATCATCATCTATCCGGGCTTTGAAAAAGATTATCGCTACCTCATCGAAGACATAAGCAGGCTCCTCGACATGGACAGGATCATCTGGCTCAGCCTCGGGCTTCTCCGCTTCCCGCCGAAACTTCTCGGCCATTACATTGAGCACAACAGGAGAAATCTTCTCTACGGCGAATTCATCAGGGGAGAAGACGGAAAAATGAGGTACATCAAGCAGCAGAGGGTCAAGGTCTATACGATGCTCTACAGGATGCTGAAAAAGAAAAGCAAGGGGCTCTTCATATACTTCTGCATGGAGAGGGAGGACGTGTGGCGCAAGGTCACGGGAATGACGGTCAAGGATGACGATGACCTCATGACGCTTTTTGATGAAAGGATCAAAAACCTATACGGAGGGAACATATGAGGTTTCAGGATAAGGTTGTCTTTATTACCGGCGGCGCCAAAGGCCTTGGAAGGGCCATGGCAGAGGCGTTCCTCGCGGAAGGCGCATCGGTGGCGGTAAACGCCAGGAACACGGAATCGGTAAGCAGATTCGCGGAGGAGTTCAAAGAAAAGAAGGCGCTCGCCTTCACCGCCGACATCACGAATTACGAGGATATGGAAAAGACCGCGGCAAAGGTCTGGGATGCCTGGGGTAAGGTGGATGTACTGATCAACAACGCCGGCATCGTCAACCCGCTTTCTCCTTCTGAAAAAACAAAGAAAGAGGATTTTGACAGGGCTATCGATGTGAACCTGAAGGGCACATTTTACGTCTCGCAGATATTCGGGAGGCGTATGGTAGAGCAAGGGTCGGGCAGGATCATCAATATGATCACCCAGGTTGCCTTAAGCGGCGAAAAGGGCTTCCTTCCCTATGCCATGAGCAAGGCGGGCCTTATGGTGATGACCAGGAACCTCGCTTCTGAATGGTCACGCAAGGGAGTCACCGTCGTCGGGGTCGCCCCTGGCTTCATTGCCGGAGGCATGAACGAAGGGCTCATCAGGAAGCAGGCCTTCGTCGATTTTCTCTCTAAAAAAACGCCCATCGGCAGGATGGCAAAGGTGGAGGAGATCACAGACCTCGTCCTGTTCCTGGCATCCCCCGGGGCGCAATACATCAACGGTGAGACGATCGTAATCGACGGCGGAATGACCGGCTACACTGCAGAGCCCCTTGTCGACTTCATTATGGCGGGAAAAGGGAAATAGCAATGGATATTGTTTCCTTTGTCAGGTTTACCTTTAATACTCGTTACATGACGCGATGGATCTATGCCGGGCTCATTCTGTATATTCCTGTTGTGAACTTTTTTTCCTTCGGTTTTCTCGCGAAGGCATCAAGGCTTTTTATCATAGGGGGCATAGGGTTTCCCACCTGGCAGGACAGGTATGGCACATGGATCGAGGGGATAAAACTCCTCTTTATATTCATCCTTTACGGCTCGATCCCTTTCTTTATGTTCTCTTGTGGTTTCTTCCTTACGACACTCACCAGCTTTACCGCTTTCTTCGGCAACATCATCATTACATTATCATACGCGGCGCTCCTTATCTGCTCTTTTTTCCTTCCCTTCGCCTTCGCTACCTATGTCGAGAAGATGGATTTCCGAAAGGCCCTCGAGTTCGAGAAGATCATAGGGGGGATCAAGGAGGTTTTCATAGAATACATCGCCGGCTACGTCATCACCTTGGTGCTTCTATACATATGCAAGCTTGTCATCCGTATACCCTATTTCATCGGCTTCATTTTATCTTCTGTCTTTACCTACTACATCTTTCTCGTCGCTACCTATTACTTCACGGAGCTCTACAAAAAGACAACGCTATCGACCATCGTCATGCCCGGAGAGAGCGGGGCGGAAACACCCGACTCATAGCCATGGTTCAGTGCTGACAGGAAGATCCGTTCAACGTTCAACGTAAAGACAGGATGAGATCGCCGCGCCGCTTACGCTCCCTGCAGGATGGCATCATTGTCCCCGCTCCCCTTGCGGGAGAGGATCACGGCATACATGGTACACGGCAACTGTTCTCCTCCTTGCCGTAAAGTGTAAACCATGTATCCGG
>DIFC01000065.1:0-9038 GCA_002418945.1 Deltaproteobacteria bacterium UBA5758
TTTCATAACCGAAAAGTTCGCTTTCGAGCAAGGTCTCTGGTATGGCGGCGCAATTTATAGCAACGAAGGGCTTGTCTTTCCTGGCGCTCGCAAGGTGAAGGGTCTTTGCGACAAGCTCCTTTCCCGTACCGCTCTCTCCATAGATAAATACCGTTGAATCTGTGGATGCGATCCTCGACACCAGCCCGAGGACCGACTGCATCTTGTGGCTATTGGCAATAATGTTCGAGAATGCGTACCGCTCTTCCAGTATCCCTTCGAGCCGTTTTACTTCAGAGTGGAGCCTGCGGTTCTCGAGCGCCCTTTCTATCTGCAGAAGCAGCTCATCGGGATCGAAAGGTTTCGTGAGGTAGTTAAAGGCCCCCATCCTGATCGCTTCAACAGCGCTCGTGACGCTGCCATGGGCCGTGAGGATGACAACAGGCATTTCGGGGTTCACCTGATGAAGGTCGCGCATCAGCGCGATCCCGTCTGTTCGGACAAGCTTGAGGTCAAGAACGGCCATGTCAAAGACATGCCTTTTTGCAGCTTCAAGGGCCTTTTCCTCATCGGCTGCAGCAGTCACTTCGTAGTCCGCCGACTGAAGTATCATGCTCATCAGCTCCAGAAGGTTTCGGTCGTCATCAACAACAAGTATTTTCGCCAAGCCCATTCTCTACCTCACAAGCCTTCTCTTTTTATGTTCAAGTTCAATATCCACTTCCTTCGATCTCTCGATCACCCCGAGAACCCCGATCCACGTCCTGGCCTGCACGGCCAGGGGGCTCTCCGGGTACTCTTTCACCACCCGTTGAAAGAGGGCAATCGATTTCCTGTAATCCTTTTTTTTGTATCTGCTGTCTGCGTAAATAAGCCCCATATTAAAAAGGGACTGATCTCCCGGCGGCTTCCCTTCAGCAAGAGCAGCAACATTCTGGTTCGCCTTGAGGGCGCCCTCAAAATCACCGCGCCCATAGAGATCGGCCGCGCTCCTGAGTTCTCCGGAAAGTCTTCTTTGCTCAAAAGAAGCGCAACCGGACAAAAGTAAAAGGATCACGCCGGCAAGAAAAAAGTAAACGTACTTCCTCTTTCTGATCTGCTTTCTACCCAAATTCTGCCTCCATGGGCATCTACTACATGTTTTGCAATGGCCAGCCCGAGGCCCGTCCCTCCGGTCCTGTTATGGACCCCTGCCGCCGCCTGTTGGTATTTATTGAAGATCGCTGCTCGGTCTTCTTCGGGTATGCCCGGCCCCGAATCGGACACCGAAACCTCCAGTCCTCCCGGGGCAGGCCTCGAAGATATTTTTATGCGGCCCCCTTCGGGTGTAAACTTCACGGCATTTCCCAGCAGATTTCTCAGGACCTGGAGGATCCTTTCATTGTCCATCATAACGGAGGGGGATCTATCAACCCCGTCAAATTCACAACGGATCTTCTTCACCGCGGCCAGGGGTTCTATTTCCCCAATAGCCCTTTCGATCAAAGGCCTTACCTCTCCGGGGGCAAAGTCAAAGCTTATCATCCCCGCTTCCATCCTGGAAAGGTCGAGGAGCGAATTGACAAGCCCGATCAGCCGGTTGCATTCTTCAGTTAGAATGGCCAGCACCCTCTCCCTTCTCTGCCCTTCCCGGCAGCCCTCATCCTTTTCAAGGAGCGCGATTCCCGCCTTGATTGACGAAAGCGGCGTGCGCAGTTCGTGGGCCATAAGTGAGAAAAAATCGGACTTCATCTTGTCCATCTCGGCCAGCCTTTCACACATAAGGTTAAACGCCCGCGCAAGTTCTCCAATCTCAGGAGGAGATGAAAGGCTCAGAGAACCTTCAAAGATGCCCCTGGAAATTTCCTGCGTCTTCTTCTTCATGACCGAAAGGGGCCCGGTAATGCTTCTCGTGATGCCTGCAGCAATGGCAATGCCGAATATGAGTGAAAATATTGCCATGGCCATTGCTGCCTTGAGCGCTTTCGTACCTGCTTCTGTCAACCCCTTTATCCTGTCTTTGGTGTTTTCTGCAACATAGCCCTCCAGGTTGTTCAGTTCCTCCAGCACGTTTTCAACGGCCTTCTCTTTCTCCGCCTTATACCAATCCGAGCGATAGGTCCTGCGGGACTCCAGGTATTTCGTTTCTTCCCCGAATAGCGCTCTGTATCGGCTATGCCGGCTCTTTATATTTGCCAATATCTCTTTGCTGTCAGGTGTATCGGCAAGCGAGATCGCTTCGTCGACATATCGGGAAAAATCTTCTCCGGCAGAAAGAAACCTTCTGTACAGGTCGGCATCAACGGAGATGGTATATTTTTTCTCATACAGCACCTGCGAAAGAAGGGCGTTGGACAGCCTCTCCTTATATACTATCATTTGGTCGCTCACATCAAGCATATGGGTAGTCGCCTTATTAAACCGATTCAGCTGTATGATGGCATAGACGCTGACCGACATTGTCGCCGCAAGAAGGGCGAGGAAGCCTATTGTCAGTCGCGTGATCACACTCAGCTTGGAATATTTCGCCATCATGCGCTGCCGTCCATCTCAATCTTCATTTCCATCCATTCATTATATCACTCTATCACAAAGATCCAAAAAACCTCTTTGCTGTTTCTACAGGATGCGCTTCGCGGCCACAATTTCCTTGACATAAAAGGCATTGAACGGAAAAATAGTATAGTGATGATATAAAAATGCAGAAGGAGGCGTTATGGGAAAATTAATACGGCAAGGCGAAAAAGGGAAGGCGTTTTTACTTAAAGACAACCGGGACAAGGACGTACGGTTGTCTGACTTTGAAGGGAAGAAGGTCCTTCTTTCATTTCACCCCCTCGCATGGACAAGCGTCTGCGCGAAACAGATGAAGGCGCTGGAGAAGAATAAGAAGAAGTTCGACCGTCTCAATACTGTTGCCCTGGGTCTCAGTATCGACACGGTGCCGTCCAAGAATGCCTGGGCAAAAACACTTGGTATCCAGTATACCCGGCTTCTGTGCGACTTCTGGCCCCACGGCAAGACAGCCAGGGCCTATGGCCTTTTCAGGGAGGCGAACGGCTTCTCGGAACGGGCCAATATCATCCTTGATGAAAAACACCGGGTCATATTTGTCAAGGTATATCCCATAGCCCAGTTGCCTGATCTAAAGGAGATATTCGAGGTCCTTTCGTCTGACAAAAAATAGGCTTCCCCATCTCGCCGATTCGTTAATTCGGTTGCAATGGGCCTATGACAATTGACATTTGAAGAGCTGACCCTAATTTATCCTGTACCTTTTTCGGATAGAGAGATGAAAGCTCCTTCAGCTTTTTCATGTCCAGATTCTCCACTTCCAGTTCTTCAGCAAAGGGGACCTTGTGACGCAGATAAACAGCATCCAGAAAGGCCTTCTCCGGTGACGCAACTGCCGCGCCATCTCGATCCATTATCTCACCGGGGAGCCACAGGCGTTCCGCGATTTTTGAATATTCTATCGTGAAGCTGCCGTAAGAGATTATATTCCGTTTCCCCACACCCGGATGAAGGGTAATGGCTGTACATACGAAGGGCGCCTGAAGCAGGATCCCGTGCAGGTTCATTGCCCACTCGCAGGATATATACGACGGTTGCCTTGCAAAACACGCTACCTGTTCCACCTTCGGCGGCTCTTTGCTGAAGATCACATTCCAGTAGACACGGTTCGAGATCTTCCGGATGTATCCTTTCCTGGCCGCTCTGAAAAGAAACATATTGTCGTCAGGAACCAATTTTGCCGCATCGACCGATGAAAAAAGCGGCACAGGAAGCTTTTTCAAGACCTCTACCATGGAAAGATTCTTGCCCCTCTTCATAGCTGTACACGATCCTTCTGCGACGGGTATTGTTTAAAGTTAATACCCTTTGCGTCAACGACCTGCCTGAATATATCCTGAACAGCCTTCAGGAGATCCCGAAATTCGTTTCGCTGAAAAACATCAAGGCTGTCCTTATTGAGAAACCTCGAAAGGTCCGCTGTGATATCCTTCAGCAGAAGCTTTCTTTTTTCCTGGCGCACCTTCTCCAGATTCGCGTAGAAAGAGGGTGGCATGGCAATAGAGAAAGGTTCCTCATGGCTATCGAGCTTCCTTTTCAGACCATTAATATCCACCGTCGCACGCAAGGCCTGCGAGAGAAACCAGGTGTCAAAAAAATCCCTGCCTCTTATATGAGACCGCTCCATCAATGCCCTTAGCTTATCAGAAAGTATTTCTTCCGGCGTCTCGATATTGATAACTACCGGAGTGCTGATGGTCCTCAGATTACCTTCCCTGAGAACGTCTGATACTGCCGGTGCGCCCTGCATAATAACGCGGTCGGCATCCGGCTTCATCCCGGGTGCAAGGACCTCAAACTCTACCTTGACTGATATCTTCTCTCTCATTGCCGATGGGGCAAAGTCAATAAATGCCTTCCAGGATGAGCGGCGGGATCTTTTTTCCTTCACCGAAAAGATGCCGGACCCAAAATCGCCTGTAAAATGTCTTTGCATCCTCGCGCCTGCGGATCGAACAAGTGCAGCGATCTGTTCTTTTGAAAAAGATGCGACAAAATCAAGGTCCTCAGAAAATCTTAACCCTCCATAGAACCACCTGATGGCTGTTCCACCCTGGAAAATGATCTCTCTGCTTTCACGGGACGAGAAGAGAGAATGCAGAATAATCAGTTGTGCACTTTCTGCTTTCCTGATCCTGTGTTCATCAAATGACTTCATTATTTACATTATACTACATATTAGTAGTAAACCACAAACAATATAAATACTATACCCTGAACTATCCAATCCCTATAAAAATCGTTCTTGAGATTTGAGCGTTCCTTCTTGTTGTATTATGCTATAGTATCATTAACGATGCAGACCGAGCCGCAAAGATCCTTGAGGGTTGTAACCTACAACATCCATAGATGCCGCGGACTGGATGGGGCAACCCAGCCTGCCCGCATAGCGAAGATCCTGAAGAGGTTGAGTCCTGACGTGGTTGCGCTTCAGGAGGTGGTAGGAGGGGGCCTCCGGAACAAAGGCCAGGAAGAAGAGATCGCAGCCTATCTGAACATGGACGCAGTGCTGGCGCCCACCCGCACCTTCCGGGGCCGCCTGTACGGCAATGCCGTGCTGAGCAGGCTGCCCATGAACAACCATATCGTATGCGACCTGACCCAGGAGGGCCGTGAGCCTCGTCTCTGCCAGCGAATCGATATTCTGGTTGAAAGGCACCCTGTCCACATCTACAATGTGCATCTCGGCACCTCGGCATCGGAGAGAAGGCGTCAGGCCTTCAAACTGGCATCGTTCATTGCGGAACCAGCCACCGGAGGATCCAAAGTGGTCCTCGGCGACTTCAACGAGTGGAAAAAAGGCGTTGTGACCAAGCTCCTTTCAGAGAGGTTCATGAGCCTGGACCTCACCCCCTGCCTCAGGTGGAAGCGGACCTATCCGGGGATAATGCCGGTTCTGCACCTCGATCACATCTATTACGAGGGGGCCGTAAGCATTGTCGACGTAAAGATCTCGCGGAGACTGCCGGTCCTTTTCGCTTCCGATCATATCCCCATTCTCGCAGAGCTGATCATTACGCCGGGAGGCGAGAGGACTACGTAGCATGACGGAACGATTATGTGGGTTCGGAGGCCTGTCGTTCAGCGACGTCCTGCTTCGTGTAACAGGGAGCCCGCTCGTGGGAGGAAATGCGGTCCGCATCCTCCGCGACGGAAAAGAGAATTACCCGGAATGGGAAGCCGCGATCGGGTCAGCACAAAAGACCATTCACGTCGAAATGTACATCATCCACAACGACAGGACAGGCAGGCGCTTCCGCGACCTCCTGGCTGCGAAGGCCCGCGGAGGGGTCGCGGTAAGGGTGCTCTGTGACTGGTTTGGCTCCTTCGGCACATGGAGGATGTGGCGGCCTCTCGTCGATGCCGGAGGCGACGTGCGGTATGCAAATCCGCCGAGATTCGGCAGCCTTCTCGGGTGGGTGAGCAGGGATCACCGCAAGCTGCTCACAATCGACGGATCCCTGGCCTTTATCTCAGGCCTGTGCGTAGGCGATGCGTGGGCAGGCGACGGAGGGAAAAAGGATGCGTCCTGGAGGGATACCGGCGTGGTCATTCGCGGCCCTGCGGTGACATATGCAGAGGAGGCATTCGCTGCTGCATGGCGGCTCGCAGGCCTCCCTGTTCCTGCCGGGGAACGGAGTCCCACCGGAGAGGCTGCCCGCGAGGGCGATGTAGATCTGCGTATTGTGGCAACCTCGCCGGAGATCGCGGGCCTTTACCGGCTTGACCTGCTGATCGCCGCAGTGGCAAAGGATTATCTTTGGCTGACCGATGCCTATTTTCTCGGCACTTCACCTTACATTCAATCGCTGCGTTCTGCTGCCATGGACGGGGTGGACGTGCGGCTGCTTGTCCCCCGGGGCGGCGACATACAATGGATCGCCAACATCTCGCGCACAATGTACAGGTCGCTTCTGGAGGCAGGGGTACGCGTCTTTGAATGGAACGGGATCATGATGCATGCAAAGACCGCTGTCTGTGATGATCGCATGGTCCGGATAGGATCCACAAACCTGAACGTCGCCAGCTGGAACAGGAACTGGGAACTGGATGTGGTGATCGAAGACAAGGGGCTTGCGGAAGCTACGAAAGAAATGTTTCTGGAAGATTTCTATAATTCCACAGAGATCGTCATTACCGGCCTCAACAAGGTCCGCCCTGCACGGCCCTTGACCCCAACGGGAAAGCGGATAGCCGCCTCTTCCGGGGGGAAAAGCGTCATCGCCGGTGTCGTCAAGGTCGGCAGCGCCCTGAACAGCGCCGTAACGGGACGGAGAGAGTTGAGCAGGGCCGAGTCGGCATCCCTTCTGAGCATAGGGTGGCTTCTTCTCCTCTTCGCCATTGCAGGGGTCTTTTTTCCCGGATTTATTGTCTACCCTTTGGCTGCCATACTCGGTTGGGCAGGGATCTTCTGCATTGTCAAAGGCCTCCAACTGCGGTTCTGGAAGGGAAGACGCAAGGGCAGGCAGAGCATACCGCAAAAAAAAACGTGAAAACGGGGGGCGCCATGAAAAATTTTCTTTGCCTGGTATTTTTGCTGGCAGTCTGGTTTCCGTGCACTGCGTATTCGGGGTCTGCTCAATGCGCCAAGTACCAGGTACGCCTGGAGGGCAAGTCGAGCGTCGTTCCCGGCTGCACATATACCGAAATCCTTGAAATGCGCAAAGTGGGCGAGGCCTCCGGATACGAGGGCCGTTGGCAGGTTGACCGCTTTATCCAGATTAATACCTATTTCTGGCAAATAAACCCGCCGTTGGCTTCGACCAGCCGCGTCGATTTCGGCAATGGGCAGTGGATGGACTGCTCCGCACACACTGCAGGAAACGTCTTCACCAATGAGTGCTCAGGGGGCCAACTATTTTTTGACGTCAACAGAAGCCGCATCGGGTGGAATACGACCGGCGTCTGGATTGGAACGATCCAAGGCAATACCGCCAGCCTCCGGTTTGACTCAAGCAACCCGGCCTCTCCCACCATCGTCGGCCAGATCCAGCAGCCTGCGAAAAGAAATCTTACCCTTGACATCATCCTGCAAAAGGACAGGTTCGTCTTTGACGGCAACACCCCGGGTGTTCTAGAGATGGAACTCGAGGCTAAAGTAAGCCCGCCGCAGCACCAAAATCAAGTCCAATGGACTATTCCAGTAATTGACGGGTCTACGCGCCTTTTGGACCCACCTTCAGCCACGGGCGGAAAGATAAAAGTCACCTACAAGGGGCTGCCTGACGATAACGGCGAATTCGGGCCCAAAACGATAAAGGCCACGGTCAACGTGGACGGATGCCGGGCAGAGGATTCCAAACAGGTGAAGGTGTTCTACCCTCGCGACGCCAAGAACAACCCGGACGGCCAATATCCCAACTGGTTTTACTACTGGAAACAGACGCCGGCGGCCAAGCCGCGCGGACAGCTGGTCAACATAGAATACGGGGGCAGCACCTATAACGAGTGCGTGAACCCCAAAGTCCCCGCCCAATATACGCCCGGAGCCGGACATGCTACCATCCACGTATGCGACCTTAGCAGGCTCGGGCAGGATTTTCAGAACCGCTTCCCTGTATTAAGCCTGCAATCACCCTATCACCTTGGCTGGGAGACCAGCAGGCACATTGACACCTTCGCCAAGTGCGTTATACATGAATACACACATTGGCTATGCTACCATAACTTCAGGTATGGCAAGACACCTCAGGCCATTGCAGCCGCTGATACGGACCTGGACGGCCTGCCCGACACGGCTGAATCGCAATACCATTTCGACCCACAACTGTTCCAAACCCATATGTCCGCCCATGGGGAGCTGAAAAACATCGGTGGAGATGAGGAATGGCTGGCCTACGCCTCCATGTCAGAGGTCCCTGCGGGCAAATACAACAAGTATGATTGGGGGAAGCCCGGCAGCCAGTGGCCCTGACAGGCGTAACTCGATAAGTGTTGCTATACATTGTAAAATAATGTAATATATTCTCTAGTTTTTGTAATTATTAATTAAAAGGAGAGGAGATGAAGATATTATTGTCTTTTTTCATGTTGTTGGCCTTTGTTTTTTCTTCTTATGACAGCTGTTTTTCAGAGATTGCAAAGCCGAGGATCCGGTATGGTACCGCCACCGCCCTAAATACGAACTTGGAGCCTGATTCAATCAGGCCCGGCCAGGAGGCAAAGCTCACCATAACCGGCGGCGTAGGACCCTACAAGATCAGCAAAGTGAGTAACGGAAATATACAGCTCAATCAGACGGGGGCTGGCAGCTTCAGGATCGTCGGAGTTCGTCCGGGAGAAACCGAAATTACCGTCGTGGACAGCAGGGGCCAGTCGAAAGTGGTTCAGGTGAAGGTGGCAGAGAGTTTGCCGCTCAACGCCCAAGTCAATCCCGATAAGATTAGGCCCGACCAGGAGGCGAGGCTTAGCGTAAGCGGCGGCACAGGGCCTTACAGGATAGCCAGAGTAAACAACGGCAACATACAGATCAATCAGGTGGCAGCGGACGGCTTCAGGATCGTCGG
>DIFC01000065.1:9084-9527 GCA_002418945.1 Deltaproteobacteria bacterium UBA5758
ACGGTGGAGGCTATGCCTCTTTCCGCAACCATTAGCCGCAACGACATTGAAGTCGGTGGGGAACGCGCATCGGTAGTTCTCAGCGGCGGGATAAAGCCATACTCACTGCAAAGTTCTAACAATGCTATTGTACAGGTTCAACAGATTGCGGAAAATTCATTTCTGGTCTATGGGAAAAGCCCCGGTACGACATTTATCATTTTTAGGGACGCAGTGGAGCATATGACCTCCATACGGTTAAATGTAAAGGCAAAATAGACACAATCAATCCTTGCTAATGCCCTTGTTTTGCTGATCTTTTTAGTAAAATGAGATTAGCTGTATATTCATTTTACATCTTGTAGCTCTTTTTAATAACAATTATATTTTAAGCAGATATTATGAACAAGGAGGCAACCATGAAAAAACTTTTAACCACGCTCGTAGCAATCGGGATACTGGCG
>DIFC01000063.1:0-48987 GCA_002418945.1 Deltaproteobacteria bacterium UBA5758
AAGATTTAATATGAGGCAATTCGGCGCCCATCGGGGATATTTACAAATACTACATTCTCTGGTAACATTTAAACACCCATGATAAAAAATCTGTGCCTTTTTATCGTACTGGTCTTTTCACTTCTGTTTATTTCTCCCACCCTGTATGCGGAGGACCTCGTGACGCCCGGTTATCACGACGGCTCTCTCACGCACGACGGCCTGGTAAGAACGTACAAAGTGTACATCCCCACATTGTACGTCGTCCAGAAGCCTCAATCTGTTGCCCTCGTCATCGTTCTCCATGGCCGCGGCAGTAATGCAAAAAATGCAGCACAAATAACCGGCTTTAGCCTGAAGGCAAATACTGAAGGGTTTATCGTTGTCTACCCAAACGGAACGGGCTGGATCGGCAAGGAATTACTCCTCAGCTGGAACTCCGGCAATTGCTGCGGATATGCCTTCGGACACGATGTCGATGATGTGGGGTTCATAAGGGCCCTCATAGAAAAGCTTGAAAAGAAGCTTCCTATCGATCCCAAGCGCATCTACGTGACGGGCATATCGAACGGCGCCATGATGGCCTACCGCCTCGGCTGCGAGCTGTCCGACAGGATCGCCGCTATCGGTCCCGTATCAGGCGCCCTGAACATCAAGGATTGCAAACCGTCGCACCCTCTTTCCGTGATCATATTTCACGGCATGAACGACGACCATATCTTTTACCGCGGCGGCAAATCGTTGAATATGAAAGACGGACGCGAGCGCGTCGACACGCCTGTCTCATATGCCGTTTCCTTCTGGGTGAAACACAATCAGTGTTCTGCAGCTCCTCAATCGGAAGAGAAGGGGCGCATTATAAAGGACCTTTATACCGGAGGTTTATCCGGCACAGAGGTGATCCTCAATAGTATCAAGGGGGGAGGTCATGCCTGGCCCGGCGGCAAGAAGATGAGGAATATCGGCGCCGATGATCCTGTTCACGCTGTCCCCGCTACAGATATGCTCTGGGAGTTTTTTAAAAACCATCCCAAGCAGTGAACGGAAAAACAGCTCATAGCTGATAGCTTTTTGCTGAAAGCTGATTCTAATTACTCTTGACATTATTTCAATTTTGTATTAAATATTATTTTATAATAATTATAATTATGGATAATCTAATTAAAATACTTCAGTCCAGGAATATACACCCTTCGTATCAGCGTTTGAAAATACTTGAAATTCTTGAGAAAAACAAAGATCATATGAATGTGAATATGATCTTTGAGGAGCTTTTGAAGGAGATACCGACAATTTCAAAGACAACGGTATATAGCACCCTCAGTACTTTTGCCGCAAAAGGGCTTGTCCACTGCCTTACTATCACCCCTGAAGAGATGAAATATGACTACAGGGCAAAACCTCATCACCACTTTTTATGCACACGATGCGGCGCTATTATCGACATTGATGTCCAATGCCCCTATGCCGATACCATGGAAATCGACGGCCACAGCATTGAAGATATTCAGGGTTATTTTAAAGGCACCTGCAGGGAATGCCTTACGCATAACAAGACACAAACACTAAAATAAAGGAGGTATATCATGGCTGAAAGACTTGAGGTTTACAAATGTGCGGTCTGCGGAAACGTTGTAGAGGTGGTGTTTGGAGGAAAAGGTGAACTTGTCTGCTGTAATGAGCCGATGAAGCTCATGAAGGAGAACACCGTGGACGCCGCGCAGGAAAAACACGTTCCGGTTGTTGAAAAGACAGCCGACGGCGTCAAAGTAAAGGTCGGCAGCGTTGCCCATCCAATGGAAGAGAAGCATTATATCGTATTTATAGAGGCGATCGTCGACGGCAAAGTGTACCGGCAGTTTCTGACGCCCGGCGGAGCGCCTGAGGCTTTTTTCCCGGTCAAAGGAGAAAATGTGACAGCCCGTGAATACTGCAACCTGCATGGATTGTGGAAAAGCTGAGAGGAGGATGCGATGAGGTCTATAAAAGGGACAAAAACAGAAAAGCACCTGCTCGAGAGCTTTGCCGGTGAATCGCAGGCAAGGAATCGGTATTCCTATTTCTCATCACAGGCCAAAAAAGAGGAATATGAACAGATATCATGGATCTTTGCCGATACCGCGGACAATGAAAAGGAGCATGCCAAAAGATTTTTTAAGTTCCTCGAAGGCGGCGATGTGGAGATAACGGCATCCTATCCTGCCGGCGCCATCGGCAACACTTTAGACAATTTGAAGGCGGCGGCGGCAGGCGAGAACCTCGAACATACAGTACTTTATCCGGAAGCAGCACGGGTAGCAGACGAGGAAGGCTTCAGCGAGATAGCAACCGTCTTCAGGGAGATTGCCGAGGTCGAGGAAGAGCATGAAAAGAGGTACCGCGCGCTTATCGGCAACATCGAGAACAACAGGGTTTTTAAAAGGGACACTGTTGTGAAATGGCGGTGCAGAAACTGCGGCTATGTTCATGAAGGCAAAGAGGCGCCCGTTGAGTGTCCTGCCTGCGCTCATCCCCGGGCATATTACGAGCTGCTGGCAGAGAATTATTAAAGCCGGCAGCAGCCAGCTATCAGCCTTCAGCAGCAAAAAACTGCTGGGAGCTGACTGCTGATGGCTGAAAGCTGATAGCTGGCTGCTGCAGTTCAGGTTTTTTCCTTGACAGCCCTCTTTTCTATCTGTTAGTTTTCTTTGCGTATTATGAAGATTGCCGGGATACAATTTGCCTGCTCCCCCAACAAGGAGAGGAATACAGAGAAGGCCCTCCAGCTCCTTGCCGTGGCGGTCAGGGAGGATGCAAAGTTCATCTGTTTTCAAGAGCTCTTCAATCTCCCGTGGTTTCCGAAAGACAGGGATGAGGGTGTTTGGAAATACGCCGAAAAGATCGACGGGCCTACTATCCGGCTCTTTAAGAATGCCCTGAAAGGCACCGACAGCGTAGTCATCCTCCCCATCTTCGAAAGGTCGGGAAAAAAATATTTCAATACCTCTGTGGTCTTCAGCAGCGATACAACGATCGGAATATACAGAAAACTTCATATCACGGATATCCCTCTCTGGGAAGAAAAATTCTATTTTTCCCCCGGCAACAGGGGGCTTCCTGTTTTTCAAACGCCCCATGGCACTATAGGCGTCCAGGCCTCATGGGATAACTTCTACCAAGAATGTACGAGGATCCTCACGATGAAGGGCGCCGATATTATCTTTGCCCCGACTGCCTGCGCCTTTAAATCACAGCATATATGGCAAACGGTCCTCGCCGGCAATGCGATCGCACATGGAGCCTACATTATGCGTGTCAACAGGGTTGGGAGCGAGGCGATGCAGGATTTTTACGGCATGAGCTTTTGCGTCAACCCGGAAGGCGAGCTCGTCGGAGGGCCGACGGGTATAACCGACAGCGTGCTTCTCGCCGATATCGATCTTGAATATCTGCAGCACGTGCGAAGGGAGTGGCCCATTTTGAAAGGGAGACGCCCCGCATGTTATAAGGAAATCCTAACGGAGGTTCCATGGGAGAAGAACGATCACTTTGTGTAATCTGCGCATGGAGAAAGGACTGTCAGAAAAAATTTTTAAGGAGCAAGGACATCTCATTCAGATGCCCCGATTACGCAAAAGATATATCCATCAAGGATGAAAAAGGGCCAGATGATCAGAAAAACCATAGCGGCGATCATAAAGGACGCCTATGAAGGTTGTAAAAAAGACGGCACCCTCCCTGTCGATACAGAGATCAACCCTGTCATAGAGATTCCCAGAGAAGAAGGGCACGGAGACTATTCTACAAACATCGCCTTTCTTCTTGCGCCAATCCTGAAAAAAAATCCGAAAGCAGTCGCTGAAGACCTCATGGAGCGCATGGCTTTCGATGCCGTCTGCGACAGGATCGAAGTCGCGGGGAAAGGCTTTATTAATTTTTATGTAAAAGATGCGGTCTGGCAAGAGCTTTTGCAGGCTGTCTGCGCCAACGGCATCGACGCCCTCTTCCCTGCAACGGGCAAGGGAAAGAGGGTGCTCATCGAATTTGTCAGCGCGAATCCCACCGGCCCCCTGCACATCGGCCATGGCAGGGGAGCGGCTGTCGGAGACGTTCTTGCCAACATCCTTTCGAGGGCAGGCTATGCCGTGACGAAAGAATACTACATCAACGATGCGGGCAGGCAGATCAGGACCCTTGGCAGGTCAACATTCCTCCGGTGGCAGGAGCTGAAGGGCCTCCAGGTATCGTACGAAAAGGACCTCTATCAGGGCGAGTACGTCAAGGACCTTGCCGGGGAGATCATTGATAGGGGCATTGAGGTCCCCCGGGGAGAAGAAGACGCCATAACCCTAATGTCGCGATTTTCCGGCGACGCTATAATGAACGGCATAATAAATGACCTTGAAGACTTCGGGGTTCGCTTTGACAGCTATTACAGGGAGTCCGCGCTTTACGAAAAGGGCGTTATCGACAGCACCCTCTCGCTGCTCAGGGACAAGGGTTACGCATACGAGAATGACGGCGCACTATGGTTCAGGACGAGCGCCTTTGAAAAAGACGAAGACAGGGTCCTCATAAAATCGGACGGAGAAAAGACCTACTTCACATCAGATATTGCATATCATCTTGATAAATTCGAACGTTCCTACGATACGCTCGTCGATATATGGGGCTCAGACCACCACGGGTATATACCGCGCCTCAAGGCAGCGATCCAGGCGCTCGGAAAGGACAAGGAAGACCTGAAGGTCATACTGATCCAGTTTGTTTCGCTCCTGAAGGATGGAAAACCCATTGGTATGTCGACCCGGGCCGGGGAGTTTACTACGTTGAGGGAAGTGCTGGACGAGGTCGGCAGGGATGCGGCTCGGTTCTTTTTTCTTATGAGAAAAAGCGACGCTCATCTCGAGTTTGATCTCGATCTTGCCGTGAAGACCTCCAACGAGAATCCCGTATACTACGTGCAGTATGCCCACGCGAGAATCATGAGCATCTTCAGGAATGCTGCCGCTGAAGGCATTGATGCCGAACAGTTGAAAAATGCCGACCTCCGCCGCCTGACGCAGGATGACGAGATCAAGCTTATAAAAAGCATCGTCCATTTTCACGATGTCATTGAGGGGTGCGCCAAGAGCTTTGAACCGCATAGGATCACCTTTTATCTTCTTGACCTTGTGGGAAATTTCCATAGCTATTACAATAAAACAAGGGTGCTCGTCGACGACAGGGAGCTAACCATCGCGAGGCTGATGCTTCTCCAGATGCTCAGAGAGGTGATCAGGTCGGGCCTCGACATCCTTGGCGTATCTGCGCCGGAGAAGATGTAAGTAATGAGGCCACACGATAATCACCAGTATCGGGCATCCAGTATCTTTTCTGCTGCAAGCTATGAGCCATGAACTAAGTTGGAGGTTTGATGGGTAAAAAGAATAAAAAGAACGCGCAGGCGGCGGAGGTCAAACCGGCAGAGCTTACGAAGGGCAAGGGCAAGACCAGGGAGTATATCGAGTCCCTTATCATAGCGGCGATCATCGCCTTTTTTGTCCGCAGCTTCTTTATCCAGGCATTCAAGATACCGTCGAGTTCCATGGAGCCGACGCTTCTTATCGGCGACCACCTTCTCGTCAACAGGCTTAGTTATGTTGTGAAGGTGCCTTTCACAGATATTGTAATCTTTGAGCTCGATAAACCCGACCGGGGTGATGTCATCGTCTTCCGCTATCCTGTGGACAGGACCAAGGATTTTATAAAAAGGGTCATCGCAAAGGAAGGAGACACCGTGGAGATCAAAGACAAGATCATCTATGTGAACAGCAAAAAGATCGACGATCCGTGGGGCTACCGTTCGCAGGAGCCTCCCTTGCCGGGCTTTCTCTCTCCCAAGGATAATTTTCAGCCCCTGGAGGTGCCGAAGGATTCTTATTTCGTCATGGGCGACAACAGGGACAGGAGCCTTGACAGCAGGTTCTGGGGCTTTGTCAAGAAAGAAGACCTTGTGGGAAAGGCATTTATCCTCTATTTTTCCTGGGACAGCAATGCCGACAGCCCCCTGCATTATGTGCGGTGGCTCCGCATAGGCAGGGTAATACGATAGCTGCCGGCTATCAGCCGTCGGCAATCAGCAATCAACCTCACGTCTTGCGTATCACCTGTTTCGCTGTTAGCTGTTGGCTGTGAGCTGTCGTTATGGATTTTCAAGGCCGTCTGTGCTATTATTTCTCATAATGAAAAGGTTTTGCGCTGTTTTACTGCTCATCTTGCTGCCCCTACCCCTTCTTGGAAGCGATTATTCATCATCTATCGAGTTCTTCTTAAAAGGCTACAGGAGCGAACTGAAAGGCGATCACGAAACAGCCCTGGCATATTACATGGCGGCATTGAAATTCAACCCTTCTTCTTCTGAGATCAGGACCGAGATTGCCTTTCTCCATATAAAGAAAGGGGACACTGCCAAGGCAGAGGAGCTGCTTAAAGAGGCGATCGAGCTCAATCCTACGAATCGTGATGCCCTGTTCCTTCTTGCCGGCACATACTCGGCACAGGGCAACCTCGCAGTGGCAAAGACCCTTTACGAGAAATGCATCGCCCTTAACCCGGAGGATACTGAAGCCTACCTCTACCTCGGCTCTCTGTATGTTGCAGAAAAACGATACAAAGACGCGTTGATCATTTATGAAAAGATACTTGTCTATGACGGCGAAAATATCATAGCCCTTTATTACACTGCAAGGCTGTCCGCCGAGTCGAAAGACTATAAAAAGGCAAATATTTACTACAACAAGGTCCTTGAATTAAAGCCGAACTTCGAACCGGCGCTCCTCGACCTCGGCACAGTCAGTGAGATCGAAGAGAACTTTGAAAAGGCAATAGAATATTACCAGCAAGTCATTGCCATCGACCCGATGAACAAAAAGGCACGTTCGAGGATCGCCGCGATATTCATCAAACAAAAAGAGTACGATAAGGCCATCCTCGAATTCGAGGAACTGTCAGGAATTGACAGGAAGGATCTTTCCATCAGGACACGCATAGGGCTCCTTCACCTTGAACAAAGAAGGTTTGATGAGGCAATAAGGGAATTTAATTTTGTACTCGCCTCTTCACCCGGAAACAATATGGTCCGGCTCTACCTTGCCATGTCATGGAAAGAAAAAGGAGACCTGAAAAATGCCATAGAAGAGTTCCGTAAAGTAGACCCAAAATCGGAGGAGTTCTCGAACGCTTCGAAAAACCTCGTATTTCTTTACCTCAAGACGGGCGCCCTGGATGAAGGCATCAGGACAATGGAACGCTACCTGGGCGAGACAAAGCCCACTGCGGAACTCTATATGCTGCTCTCGATGCTTTACGAAGAAAAAGAAGACTACTCAAAGGGGCTCGCGTCGTTAGAAGAGGCCAGGAGGATAGACCCGAACAATGCAGACGTCTTATACCAGATGGGCATGCTCCATGAAAAGAAAGGCAGCACCGAGACGGCGCTGACGCTGATGGAAGAGGTGCTGAAGATCGATTCAGAATACGCCAATGCGTTGAACTTTATCGGCTACACCTTGGCTGAAAAAGGGATAAGGCTCGATGAGGCTGAATTGATGATCAAAAAAGCTATCGCAAAAAAGCCCAATGACGGATATATCCTCGACAGCCTGGGATGGGTTTACTACAAAAAAGGTGACTATGCCGGTGCACTGGCAGCGGTACTGAAGGCGCACGAATTGATGCCTGATGATCCGACCATTGCCGAGCATCTTGGCGACATTTACGCAAGCATGGAAGAGCACTCCAAGGCCATTCAATTCTACGGCAGATCTATTCAGCTCGAGAAAAAAGAAGAGAAAAGAAAGACCATCGAAGAGAAGGTAAGGCAGCTTAAAGGCGCTAAAAAGTGAGGTATGGGCTGCCCATAATAAACCAGTTTCCGGATACTTGATACGAGATAATGGAACATCAAGCATCGGACATCAAGTATCCAGCAACTTTCGTCTGGTCTATGAAGACAAAGATCATCATACTCTGTCTTGCGATCCTTTTGCATTCCTGCGCGATGGCTCCGAAAAGGACCGCCTCTATCGTTTGGCCTGACCGTATCGTGTATATGGCTGCCCTCTGTGAGCTTGATATGTCGTGGAAAGGAATGGATTATTCCGGCGCCATGTCCTTACAGGTTGATTATCCCCATGTGCTTCTTGTTGAGGTTTACGGGCCTTTCGGCAATACCGTTATGTATATCAAAAAAGACAGGAACGGCTTTCTTCTCGAGAACCAGGAGGTAAAGGATACTGACGAAGGTAAATTCGAGAAAGAGTTCGGCATACAGCTGAGCGACTTTATCGAAGACATCACGATGAGCGGTATCGGCAAGCCTGCCGACAAGGGCCCTTCGGTTGTGCAGCGGAAGGGCTATACGGTAACCTACAGGCTTGATAATGAGAGCACCCTATGCTGGCATGGCGCAGAGGGGCATATCTGTATAGAGTTTCTCGAGGTATCCTTTGAGAAAGGACGGGGCCTTGAAAAAGGTACTTCTGCAGGCATGTGACCGCTATGAACAAAAGAGGTTGAAAGATTTTTTCGCAAAAGGTTTCCAGACCTTGGGGCTCCCTATCGACAAAAAGGCAGTCCTTCTGAAACCGAATCTTCTAAGCGGCAAACCACCGGAAAAGGCAGTTACCACACATCCTGAGTTTATCAGGGCACTCGCCGAAATACTTCTTGAACACGGGTGCCGCATCACGATCGGAGATAGCCCCGGCTACGAATCAACTAAAAAAGTACTTAATAATAGCTGTATTATGGATGTTATTAAATATTTTGGATTAAATATATCGCCTTTCAATCGAAAAATACTGAAGAAATTAGATGGAATATCGCCATATAGGCAATTCACGCTTGGCGAAGATCCCGGAGATTACGATCTCGTCATCAACCTCCCAAAGCTTAAGACCCACACGATGATGGGTTTGACCCTGGGAGTAAAGAACACCTTTGGCTTCATACATGCCTTTGAAAAGGCACGATGGCATCTGAGGGCAGGAAAAGACAGGATGCTTTTTGCTTCAACCCTCATCGATATTCACACCATCGTCAATCCTCACCTGACGATCCTTGACGGGATCCTCGGTATGGACGGTGATGGTCCGTCAAATGGCAGACCACGGCAGCTCGGAGTCCTCGCCATGAGCACAAGCGCCTTCATCCTAGACGATGCCATTGAAAAACTCGTCCGGCCGCACTACCCGCTTCCCGTCACAACGCTCGCCAAAGAGCATGGCCTTATCGAAAGTTACGAAACAGTCGCTTACAGCACTCCTGTGATCAATGACTTCAGGATGCCTGACACCGTGATGGACACCGATTGGAGCATCCCGCAACCCGTCAAAACCCTTTTGAAGAATACGTTCGTGAAAAAACCGAAGATCATTCGGGCTGCTTGTAAACAATGCGGGATCTGCGTAAAGGTATGTCCTGCAAAGGCCCTGTCTATACGACAGCACGAAGCCCCTCTGTTTGATTATAAAAAGTGTATTCGCTGCTACTGTTGCCAGGAGATGTGCCCCGAGGGGGCGATCAAGATTTAAAGGCCGGCAGTTGCCCGCCGGCCTTTTGTCATTCATTGGCTTTTGATAAGAATCTTTTTTGTTTCTTTCAAGGCCTTTGCCGTCTTGGGAAGGGTTACGGTAAGCACCCCTTTCTTAAAGAGGGCTTCGACCTTGTCAGTATCTATCTCTACGGGAAACGGGACGGTCCTGCTGAACGAGCCGTACGTCCGTTCCATGCGATGATAGTTCTTGCCCTTCTCCTCCTTTTCCTCTTTTTTCTCGCCCTTTATCGTCAGGCTATCTTTATCAAGCGACAGGTCGATGTCTTTTTCGTCCATGCCGGGGAGCTCTATGGTAACCTTTATCTCTTTCGCACCATCTACGACATCAATGTTTGGATAAAACGCCTCCGGCATCTTCTTAAAGGGTTCAATCTCGACGCCATGGAAAAAGTTATCGAAGATTCTGTCCATCTCCTGCCGGAAGGCATAAAAAGGGTTCAGGTTTTCGTACCGGGATGCAGGGTATTCCCTGCTCTTTGCTTTTGGTATGAGATTTTTTGCTGTCATATCACACCTCCGTGTAGGTTTGTATTTATTTTACACTTCAGCCCTTACCTCGATCTTTCTCGTCTTTACAGCTTCTGCCTTAGGCAGCAGAACTTTTAGGACGCCATTCTTCACCGTCGCGTCTATCTTATCCCTGTCTATCTCGCCTGAAAGGGTAAAGACACGCTTGTAGTCCCCTATTCCATACTCTGCGTGGAGCAGTTTCAATCTTTCCGGAAGATCAATGTCCACTTTGCCGTAAAGAGTCAGCACGTTCTTCTCAAGTGTTATATCTATCGCATTCTCGTCGACTCCCGGCATATCGGCAGTAACAACGATGCAATCTTCCCGCTCTATAATGTCCACATCAGGTGTGTATACCTGGGTTGCCCTTGTGTGTTCCACGCGCTCGACGCTGTCGGTTTCTTTTTTTTGAATCTCCTTTGCTTTATCTGCCATAATTGCACCTCCTTCCTTTACTCTGATTTAACGGTGATCTTTTTGGGCTTGTCGGCCTCTGCCCTCGGGAGGGTTATCGTTAGCACGCCTTTCGCAAACTTCGCCTCTACCTTCCCTGGGTCGATCTGGAACGGCAGCTCAACGCTCTTGGCAAATTGTCCGTACCAGCGTTCCCAACGATGGTATGACTCTCCTTCCTTTATAACTTCAGGCTCCCTGCCTCCCCGGATCACCAGTGTTTTTCCCACCACAGAGATATCGATCTTATCAGAATCAATACCGGGGATCTCTGTAGTGACCACCGCGTGGTCTCCGTTTGCCCAGATATTTACAGCCGGGAACTCGCTCATTGATGGCGATGCATATCTGGACAGGACACGATTCATTTCATTTTCGATCCTCTGTAGCTGCGTCCAGGGGTCGATCCCCCTCCTGAACGTTCCAAAACCCTCTGTCCATAACATAGCACCTTACCTCCTTATAACGTTATTTTTAAAGGGCTTTTTACAAGCACCCTACATTAAAAAATATTTTCATCGCAAATAATTTTGTCAAGACCCTGCAAGATTCGTCAGACCTGGACACTGAACATCCGTTCGATATCCAATATTCAGGGAAAACAATTCATCGCAAATAAAAATTTTACCCATTTCGTGCATAGCACGAAATGGGTAAAATTTTGGTAAGCATCCGGACGGGTGTCAGGACTCTATTGTCCGATATTCTTCTCCGTCATAGGAAACGCATTTTTCCAGCTCTATCCCGTCCAAGTAAGGCTTGACATCGTCAAAGCCGCCCTTGAGTTTTATGCACATTCCGCAGTCAGAGCTTAGGTTCCTCGGCACGGGAACAAGCTCCATGTCCACATTGTGCCCCTTCAGCGCCTTCTCGGCCTTCAGGACATCGTGGATGGAAAGAAAAATGAGGAAGTAGATCATGTGAACTCCTCTACGGCAATCAGCTATCAGCCTTCAGCTGACAGAATAGATACCCAAAGCGAAAGCGTGGCATTTAAAAAAAGTTGAACATAGAACATTGAACGTTGAACAGGTTTTGCCTTCCGTCTTACGTGCGTCCGGCTATTTCCTTTATTGCCTCGATGAATAAAGCGACCTCATCGTCTGTTGTAAAATATCCCGGCGCGACCCTCACGGTGCCTTCCGGGAAGGTCCCGATCGTCTTGTGCGCCAACGGCGCGCAGTGCAGCCCTACCCTCGTATATATCGCCCGTTTATTCAGCTCATAGCCTACCTCTGACGGCAATTTCCCCGCAATGTTGAATGATATGACGGGCAACTGGTTTCCGTTGCCTTGATCCCCGTATATTACGATCCCCGGGAGACATGACAACCCGTCGATGACAGATCGCCTCAGGTCCTGTTTCTTCCTGATGATCGACCCAATGCCGACCTTTTCGATAAAGCTTAAGCCGCCGAGAAGCGATGCAATCCCAGGCGTGTTGGGGGTGCCACTCTCGTACCGATCAGGCAGGAACAGGGGTTGTTCAATAAATTCTGACCTGCTTCCCGTGCCTCCGAATTTCAGAGGAATGGGTTCTATCCCATTCCGCATATATATTGCGCCAAGGCCCTGGATACCGTAAAGGGATTTATGGCAGGAAAAGCAGAGCACGTCAATATTGTCTTCCTCTATATCAACCGGGAATGATCCGACCGTCTGACAGGCATCAACAATGAGCGTGATCTCTCCGATCATCCTTTTTATCTCCCCGACCGGCTGAACCGTACCTATTATATTCGATCCGTGGTTAATGACTATCGCCTTTGTCTCTTTGCGGATGAGCTTCTTGATGTCCTTCGCGTCGAGGCTGCCATTGGCCGCACATTGCACAACAGAGACGTCGACCCTTCTCTCCTTGTTGAGGAACATGAGGGGGCGCATTACCGAATTATGCTCCAGCGAAGTGGTTATCACGTGGTCTTTTTCCTGCAAGAGCCCCAGTATGGCGAGGTTCAACGACTCGGTCCCGTTCTGTGTGAAGATGATCCTTTCCGAGTCGCAGGCATTGATCATGCCTGCAAGCTTTTCACGCGCCTCAAAGATGTACCGCGCAGCTTCAGTGGAAAGGGCGTGCCCGCTCCTGCCGGGATTGCCGCCAACGTTGCGGACAAAATCGTTCAAGGAGTCTATTGTCTCTTGCGGCTTGGGAAACGATGTCGCCGCGTTGTCAAAGTAGATCATATCTTTTCCTGACTCTGGCCATTTTAATTCAGTTTTTCTATTTTAGATAATTCTTTGCTGCATAGCAAATAGATAATATGAATAAATAAGCGCCTATTAATAGATTGTCGGAACAATCCGATTTTTTGCTTTGCGGCCCTTAATGTCATAGAAAAAAGGCGCCAAATATGTTCAAATATAAGAAGTGAACAATATGGAATTGCGCCGCCCCCTACCGGAACATTATCACACTCTGGCGGAAGAATTAGTACCGCTCATCGTTATGTTCCACGAGGTCCTTCAGTACTACCCGTCTCCCGACGGCAAGCCTCTCGAAGACATCTCAGAGCTCATTGACGAAATGAATCGCGTCCTCAAAAAAAGCTTTGAGGCGCTCATAAGCACTACCGGCGACCTCATGACTGAGGTCCTGTTAAAAGCGGATGTCCCGCGGGAAACCGTAAGGCAGGCGGCGGCCCGCATTGAAGAAACCCTTTCCAGCATGCTGGCCTCATATCACGATCTTTGGAAAAGACCTTTTCCTCATGGCCTGGAAGAGGGGCAGGCGCTTTTTACCGCTGTCCTCAGGAAGCCATTGGAAGAATATCTGAATCAGCTCGAAAGATTTCTGTCCGCGATAAACGATCCCGACCAGCGTCCCCGACAATATATTGCGGACATGATAGATCTGAAAGCCGTCTTCGATGTCGAGGACGAAGTAAATGCCTTTCACGCATGGCTGAAGAGGTCGCGCAGACCTGAGAAACGGATCGCAGAAAAAGGGCTCCTGGCATTGCTGCTCGCGCTGGCAGCCGGATTCGCAGCGGTCTTCCTGGTCTTGTCAAAACCGGGCAAATAGCAAAAAATAATCCATCTTTTTTAAGAGGTGCAGCACAGGATTCATCGTCGAGGAAAACTAAAGGTTCAATCTTGGTCAGGATATCGGGGCCGGGGATTAAAAAAGGGGAGCCGAGGCTCCCCTTTGTGTCTTCCGTGATATTTCCTTTACCTGCCGAGTTTGCCTTTGAATTTCTCAACAAGCTTCGGAACTACCTGTTTGTAGTCGCCGACGATACCGAACGTTGCCGCCTTGAAGATCGGCGCATCAGGGTCTTTGTTGATTGCAACGATACAATCTGATGTCCGCATGCCCGCAAGGTGCTGAATGGCGCCGGAGACGCCGCAGGCGATGTAGATCTTCGGCTTCACGGTCTTGCCGGTCTGTCCGACCTGGTGCTCGTAAGGGATCCAGCCCGAATCGACTGCCGCACGGGAGGCTCCAACTGCACCGCCCAGAAGGTCTGCCAGTTCCTTAATGAGCTTGAATCCTTCTTCATTGCCCACGCCTCTGCCGCCGGTTACGATGATATCTGCCTCCACGAGGTTTACCGCCGTCGCTGACTGTATAAATTCAAGGACCTTCGTATTCAGGTCGGCCTCTGCAACCGAAAAGGCCTCTTTTACCACTTCACCGCTCTTCGATGCATCCTTCTCGGGCATTGCAAATGCCTTGGGCCTTACTGTCGCAATCTGGGGGATTGCCTTTTCGTTCACCACGGACACGGTGTAATTGCCTCCAAAGGCTGCTCTCGTCATCTTCATCTTGCCGCCGTCAACGGCGAGACCGATGGTATCTGTGCAGAGCCCGAAGCCAAGCAGCGCCGCGCTTGCTGCCGCAACGTCTGTACCCTGGCTTGTCGCCCTGAAGAGGGCCACCGCCGGTTTATACTTGTCAAGAAGAGAGGTTGCCGCCTTTGAATATGCATCTGCCCTGAAACCCTTATACTCAGCGCCTTCCACGGCATATACCTTTGAAGCGCCGTAGGCAAAGGCATCTTTCGCTATGTCATCGGCCTTCTCGCCGACAACAAAGGCGCATACGCTTGATCCAAATCCGTCTGCCAGTGTCTTTCCAATGCCCAGAAGCTCAAAGGACATCGGTGTTACCGCTCCATCTTTATGTTCTATGTATACCCATACATCGTTAGCCATTGTTCTCCCTCCTCCCGGTTATTTTATGACTTTCAGGTCAATCAGTTTATCGGTGAGCGCATTCGCTATGTCTTCGATTTCGCCTTTCAGGATCTCACCAGCACCCCTTGGAGGTGGCACGGCAATCTCAACAACCTTTGTGCAGGAACCGGCAGCTCCAACCTTGCCTGCGTCCACACCAAGATCACCCGCATTCCACTTCGGGATCTCAACCTTTGCCGCCTTCCTGATGCCCATGAGGTTCGGGAGCCTCGGCTCGTTGATCCCCTTGATTACAGATACCACGGCGGGAAGCTTCGCCTCAACGACCTCGTTGCCGCCTTCAATAGCCCTTTCCACAACGATCTTTTTGCCTGCAGCATCGATCGAGCGAACCTTCGCTACATAGGTAAGCTGGCTCCAGCCGAGGATTGCCGCAAGTTCTGCGGCTACAACACCGGTATTGCCGTCGGTAGACTGCTTCCCGGCAAATACCACGTCCACATCGCCGATCTTCTTGATCGCCTGGGCGAGCACATAGGCCGTTGCATATGTGTCGGAGCCGGCAAACGCGGGATCACTGACCTGCTGTACCGCATTGACGGTAAGTGCGAGGGCATTCCTCAAGACATCCGCAGCCTTGTCGGGTCCCATGCTGATGGCAACGATATCACCATCATAGTTCTCTCTCGTCAGCAGCGCTTCCTCTAAAGCAAATTCATCAAAGGGATTGGTGATCGAGTCCATGCCGTCTCTCTTCAATGTACCGCTCGGGATATCCCATTTGATCTCTGCTTCGGTATCAGGAACCTGTTTTAAACATACCGCTATCTTCACAGTGTCCTCCTTGAATGTATTTTATTCCCCCTTATAGGTGGGTTTCCTCTTCTCTACAAAAGCGGTCATGCCCTCTTTCTGGTCTTTTGTGGCAAAGCATAATCCAAAGTTCTTCGCCTCGAACAGAAGACCCTCTTTGTTATCGAGGGAAAGACTCTTGTTGACGCACTCCTTTGCAAGCTTCACCGCAAAGGGACCGTTTGCCTTTATCTTCTCTGCAAGCGCCATAACCTCGCCCATCAACTGGTCGTGGGGAACGACCTTATTGATAAGCCCCATCTCATATGCCTCCTGGGCCGTTATCGTCTTCCCCGTAAAGATGAGCTCTTTCGCCTTGGCAAGGCCGACAAGCTTCGCCGTCCTCTGCGTCCCGCCAAAACCGGGATGGATACCGAGGGTTGTCTCCGGAAAGCCGACCTTCGCCTTGTCAGAGGCATAGATGATATCGCAGGCAATGGCCACTTCGAACCCGCCGCCAAGCGCAAAACCGTTCACGGCAGCGATAACGGGCTTTCCCATGTTCTCCAGGGTGCCAATGGCTTCGAAGCCTTTCAGGGAGAACTTCATGCCCCCGATGGCCGTCAGGTCCTTCATTTCAAGGATATCGGCTCCCGCGATAAACGCCTTGTCCCCTTCGCCGGTTATGATAACAACCCTGACGTCCTTGTTCGCATTTAAGGCATCGCCGGCATGCTTGATCTCCTCCAGCATCTCTGAGTTGAGGGCATTAAGCGCCTTCGGCCTGTTCAGCTTTACGATTGCAATGCCGTCCTTTATCTCAACGATCAGGTTTTTGTACTCCATATTTTACGCCTCGCTTTCGAGAATTGCCGCAAGGCCCATGCCGCCGCCGATACACATGGAAACAAGGCCATACCTAAGCCCAAGCCTCTTCATCTGGTAAAGGGCCGTTGTGACAAGCCGCGCCCCGGTGCATCCGATCGGGTGCCCAAGGGATATCCCGCCGCCGAACATGTTGCATTTATCTGTGTTGACATTAAGCTCCCTGATGCACGCGAGAGACTGTGACGCAAAGGCCTCGTTAAGCTCGATGATGTCCATCTGGTCAATGGTCATGTTCGCCTTCTTCAGGGCCTTCCTGATCGCCGGCACAGGGCCGAGCCCCATATATGCGGGGTCAACGCCGCCATTTGCCCACGCTATCATTTTACCCATAGGCTTTATGCCGAGCTCTTTTGCCTTGTCGCGCGACATGATTACCGCCGCAGAAGCAGCATCGTTCAGTCCCGACGCGTTCCCTGCCGTTACCGTGCCGCCGTCTTTCTTGAATGCCGGAGCGAGCTTTGCCATCTTTTCAAGCGTCGTGTCCATTGGCCTTTCATCGGTATCGAATACAATCGGGTCGCCCTTCTTCTGCGGAATGACAACAGGCACGATCTCTGCCTTGAAGAGGCCCTCTTTTATGGCCTTCCGCGCCCTCTGGTGGCTTATCAGCCCGAACGTATCCTGCTCCACCCTCGATATGCCGTACTTTGCGGCGATGTTCTCTGCCGTGAAGCCCATATGGTATCCATAGAAGATCTCCCAGACGCCGTCGAGGACCATCAGGTCCACTGCCTTTGTATCGAACATCCTCGCGCCCCACCGGAGTCCCGGCACTGTAAAGGGCGCCAGGCTCATGTTCTCCATCCCGCCTGCGACGACGACGTCGTTGTCCCCTATCTCAACGGACTGTATGCCGTTGATGATGGCGCGCAGCCCCGATGAGCAGACCTTGTTGATCGTATAAGCCGAGGTCTCTTTCGGGACGCCTGCGTTGATGCTCGCCTGTCTTCCCGAGTTCTGGCCAAGGCCTCCCTGGATCACATTGCCCATGATAACCTCGTCAATGATAACCTCCTTGAGGCTGCTGTCATAGTCATAATACTTTGCCTCAAGGTTCGTATCAGTCTTCCCGCCGAAGATATCAGGAGCAACATCTGAATCCTTGCTCTTTGATGGCCTGATCCCCGCCCTTTTAATCGCCTCTTTTATGGCTAAACCACCCAATTGCACAACCGGCACGTCCTTGAGAGACTGACCAAACTGCCCAATCGCTGTCCTTGCGCATGAAACTATTACGGCTTCTTTCATAAACAGGTCTCCTTTCGTTCAATTGAAAAAAATTTCACAATCTTTTATCGTAATTGCAAACATTTGTCAATGATTTTAATCTAAATATCACAATCGGCTCATGGTTCATGGCAAACCAGATTAATCACCAATACCATCAAAGGGTATCCCCGAAATCTTAATGTTTTTCCTAGAATACCTGTATACGATTTACGAGCTACGATATACGGTTTTCAATGGGCTATTTCAGGTCTTTCATAAAATATGTAAGCCCGCTTGAAAGTATTATCAATATGCCGAGCACCATTATCCCGAGCCTGAAGCTGATATAATCACCGGCCACACCAAGCAGGTAGGGGACGATCCCAAGCCCGAAGGTGACGCCAAGCGTCACGATCAGGCCCGTTGCCATGCTCCTCTTCTCCCTGGCAAACACCCTGGAGATAGTGACAAGGCCAACGGGGAAAAAGGCTGTGGAAATGCTTGCCTGGAGAAAAAGAAATACCTCGATGAATTTGATATTTTTAACGGCGATCAATGCGGTAAGGATACCGGCAATAAGGGTTATCATGAATATGATCTTCTTAAGGCTGAACTTATCGACAATAAACCCGGTCAGGATAGATACGAGGACTCCTCCGATCCGGGAGACGCTGAAGATTGTATTGGCATATCTGATATCAAACCCCAGCTCCTTTGTCAGGTAGAGGGGCAGCACGAAGTAAAGCCCCAGGCAGGCGCCCGCAGCAAATACCCACATTGTCCCCAGTATCCACAGATTCCTGCTCTTCATGAGGCTGCTGAAAAACCCTTTCTTCGTTGCCTGAGCCTTTACTTCTCTGCCGGCAAAGGAAAAAATAACAGCGGGGATCATAAAAAAGATCCCGAAAACATAAAATATTCCCCGCCATGAAAGATACTCCAGGAGGAAGACCGCGATCAGGGGGGCTGCAAAGATGCTCATGGAGGCGCCGGTATCGTGGATTGCTATCACCTTCCCCCACGTACGATCCTCATAATATTCGGTGATGAGGGGAATAACAGAGGGGATATAGATGCCGATCGATATGCCGAGAATGAAGGAAAGAAAGACCAGAATATTAAAGACTTTGACGCTGGGGATGGCAAAAAAGATACAGGAAGAGATGGCCAGCGACAGGATGATCGACCGCTTGTACCCGAGAAGGCCCGAAAAGATTCCGGACAGAAAGACTGCACAGGCGTACCCGAATGATGAGAAGGCAAAAAGGCTGCTTGCTCTGGCGTGGCTGATTGCGAACTCATCCTCTATGAGGGGCATAATAGGGGCAAAGATCGCCCTGCCGGAAAAATTGATAAACCAGAGAGACCAGAAAAAGATCATGAACAGCAAGGCCTTCCCTTTAAGACCCGAAAATTTTTCCATAGCCATTAATCTACTGTCTTTCTCTGCAGGAATTCAATGTATTATTGAGAATAAATCCTGAAATATGCTAAGATGAGAACCGTTGGACGTAAGGAGATAAAATAGCTCATAGCTTTCAATCATCATACATATTTTACGCCTTACGGCTTACGCCTCACGACTTACGAACGCTCGTTATTAAGGAGATTTCGAAGAGATGAACATACCCCCTATCGACCTGAAGGCGCAGTTCAAGCTGGTTCAGAAGGATATATTGAAAAACATCAGGGAGGTACTCTCTGAGCAAAGGCTTATTCTCGGTCAATATTGCACCAAGCTTGAAGATGCCATCGCGCAGTATGTAGGAGTGCCGTCGGCGATAACCTGCGCGAACGGCACCGACGCGCTGATCCTTTCTCTCATGGCCCTCGACATCAAAGAGGGCGATGAGGTCATCACTACCCCTTACACATTTTTCGCGACGGCGAGCTCGATAGCCCTCATGGGAGCAAAACCTGTCTTCGTCGACATAGAAAAGGACAGCATGAACATTGATCCAGGGCTGATCGAAAGGGCGATCACTCCAAAAACAAAGGCCATCATAATCGTTCATTTATTCGGAAAGCTTTGCGACATGGACAGGATATTGTCTATCGGCAAAAAGTACGGGGTACCCATCGTCGAAGACATAGCACAGTCCATCGGCGCCCGGAACGACAGCGGCATGTCGGGGAGTTTCGGCGATATTGCCGCACTGAGTTTTTATCCCACAAAGAACCTCGGCGGCATCGGCGAAGGGGGCATGGTCCTTTCGAAAAGGGCAGACCTCGGTGAAAAGGTGAGAAAGCTGAGAGTCCACGGGATGGGAAGCGTTCCCTATTACCATGAGATGGTCGGCATCAACAGCAGGCTCGACGAGATCAAGGCCTGCGCACTTGTGGCGAAATTCCCCCACCTTGAAGCATGGAACAGAAAAAGGGTTGCGAACGCCATGTTATACAACAAAAGACTGAAGGACCTTCCTGTTGTGCTTCCGCACATCAAAGATGACCTCTCGTACATAGCGCACCAGTACGTGATACGTGTACAGGAAAGAGACAGGCTGCAGGAATTCCTGAAACAAAAAGGGATTGCGACAGGGATATATTACCCGCTGCCTTTGCATCTCCAGCCCTGTTTTTCGTCCTTCGGATATAAAAAGGGAGACTTTCCCGTGGCAGAAGAGGCGTCGCTTACCTGCCTGGCGCTTCCTGTCTACCCGGAATTGAAAAAGGCGGAGAAAGACCATATCGTCGCTTCGGTACGGGAATTCTTTAAGGGATAAGACAACTCATAGTCCATGGCTCATAGCGAACCAGATTCCGGATGCTCGATCTGGATACCAGCAAAAACCACGTGAAGCATAAGTCGCAACGAGTTAAATCCGGATAAGAGCATAGGTGTCGGGCTTTCCCGTAGCAAACCGTCGTGAGGCGAGGAAGCTTGGTCTTTTGCCGTCAGGCAAAAGTTCCGAAGCCGAACGCGAGCGAATGTAGCCGCTGGAGCGGAATGAGCGTGTTTGCGGGGAAAGTCAGGCGCCGATGCTCATTCTGATGGAAGATTCGGGTTAAATCGTCTTATTTCTTACGGATTGGATGCTTTGCCGATAGTTACCTGCACCATCATGTCAAGGGTCAGGTATTTTCTCGCCACCCTGTCCACATCCTCTTTTGTGACCTTTTCGATCAGTCCGGGCCAGACCTTGAAATAATTCGGCTTCAAACCGTATATCGTGTCAAGGCACATTGCCGTTGTGATGGCGCTGTTGGACTGCATGCTAATATAATGATTCCCTGCGAGATAGCCTTTTCCGTCATCGACCTCTTTTTGGGTAAAACCATCCCTGAGGATCTTTTCTATCTCTGTCTTTACTATCCTTTCGACCTCTTCCGTCAGATTCCTGCCTGTCCCGATATAGATCCCCATTCCCCCCGTCTCATAAGCCATCTGGTTGAAAAAGGTCAGTGCGTATGCATAGGGGTTGTCTTCCCGCAGCACTTTGTGAATCCGTCCGCCCATTCCGGACAGTATGGCGTCCATAACTTCCGCCGCATACCTGTCCTTATCGAGAAGGCCAGGGCCTGAAAAACCGAAAACGATATGCGTCTGCAGCATATCCCTATCGACAGCTACGCTCTTCCGTGACGCTTGTGCGGTCTCCTTGCGGAGCGGGGGCGTTTTACCCTTCCAGCCGGAAAAAAGCCCCTCGATAAGCGCCGTCAGCGCCTTCTCGTCGACATCGCCCGAAATGGCGAACACCGCATTGGAAGGACCGACATACTCTTTATAAAATCTCTCCAGGTCAACGAGGGCTGCGCCCTCCACATCCCGTTCCTTGCCTATGGGGTCCTTTCCGTAAGGATGTCCTTCGTAAAGCACCTCGTTGAAGCACCGGAACGTAAAGCCAGTAGGGTCATCATCCCTCTGGCGTATCTCCGACAGCACTTCTGCCTTTATCTTTTCCAGCTCATCCTGGCGCATGAAGGTATCTGTGAGAAGTTGATGAAGGAGGCCAAGAACGGCCTTCAGGTCTTTGGCCAGGAATTTTCCCGAAAGTCCGAAGATGTTCCTCCCGCTGAAAGGCGATATGTCGCCGGCAAGAAGATCGATCTCCCTCGCTATTGCCCCGGCATCCTTATCCTTTGTCCCCCTTAAAAGCATCTTGGAGAGAAGGTTGAATATGCCGTTTTTGCCGTCCGGCTCTTCTTTCAGGCCGCCCGGAAACCCTATCCTGAAGGCAAAGCTCGGAGACGCCTGGTTTTTGTTTACCACATATTTCAGGCCGTTCTTCAGCTGGTATGTATGAGGATTCGATGAGCTTTTAGGTTTTAAAACCACGATGCTCATTTCTTTTCCGACTATATATCTCTCAAGGACCCTGTTTATATCTCCAGGTTTCACACTATCAAGGGCAATGAGGTACTTGTCGAGGTAATAGGCATCCCCGGTAAGGGTCTGAAAATTACCGACCTGCATAGCCTTCCCCTGCACGGTCTCCGCAGAATAAACGTAAGAGGCCTTGATCATATTTCTTGCCTTTTCCATCTCCCAGGCGCTGACCCCTTCCCGCTGAACCCTCTTCAACTGCTCTTCTATCGCAACCATAACCTCCTCAGGGGCCTTTTCCTTAAAGGTGGCATAGATCACGAAGAGGCCGGGGTCTCTCGGCGCAAAGATATATGTCCCTATGTTCGTCACGAGCGCCTTTCTTCTCCTCAGCTCTTCCTGCAGGCGGGAGCTTTCTCCATCGCCAAGGATATTTGCGAGCATCTCCAGGGCCGGAATGTCTTCGTGCACCTTCTGCGGTATCGGGCATGAAAAGGCAAAGTAAGTCTCCCGTACATCCATTTCTATGGTCTTTGTCTTGCCGCTTCCTTGTTTCTTTTCCGTTTCTTCCCTGGCGACCTGCCTCTTTGTCTTTTTTGCCGACATGTGCTTTTTGATCAGCGACCGCGCTGCCTGCTCATCAAAATCACCGGTGACAACAACGGTCATATTATCAGGGGTATAATGGGTTGTGAAGTATGCGAGGATGTCCTGACGTGATATGCTGCCTACCGTTTCCGCATAGCCGATGATAGGTCTTCCGTAAGGTTGGCCTTCGTAACTGGCCGAGAAGAGGTCTTTGAAGAGCTTTCTCTGCGGGTCGTCTTCCCCCATCTTTATCTCTTCAAGGACTACTTTCCTTTCCTTTTCTACCTCTGCTTCAGGAAAGGCGGGGTTGTTGACGGCATCGAGCAGCAGATCCATGCCCTCTTCGAATCCTTTCCCGGGGATAACGATATAGTAGACGGTGTTATCGTATGAGGTAAAGGCGTTAATGCTTCCTCCGAGGGCCTCTATCCTCGATGCCATCTCGCCCGGCCTCATCTTTTCTGTGCCCTTGAATATAAGGTGCTCAATGAAATGGGTGATGCCGGCTATTTTTCGCTGTTCATACTGGCTGCCCGTCTTCACCCAGACCTGGACGGCAACAACACCTGTGCCCTGTCTCTTTTCAAAAATATATTTTAAGCCGTTTTCTAATGAAAATATCTCCATTGCGCGCACCATCCCTGCGGTTGTCAGGATACAGAAAAAAGAAAGGACAAGAACAAGGTTGAAAAAGGGGGGGAAAGGCCCCCTTTTAGAGGGCCTTTTTTCCTTCATAGAATGCTTTGACATTTAGGTCATGCAATTTTGGCGCGAGCAGCGTTTTGAGCGCATCGATCCACTGATCGTCCTTGATCTCCGGGAAAAAGTTCGAGAAAGCCCCGACGAGAACGACATTCGCTGCCTGCATGTTGCCGAGGTTCTTTGCGATCTCCTGCCCGTTGATCATATGGACATTGCCTTTGAAATGTTTTTTGAATGCCTTTTCAACATCCTGCGGGTACTGCGCCATGCCGAGGTTGACGGCTGGAGGGAAGATCTCCTGGTTGTTGATGACGATCTTTCCCTCGGGCTTTACCCAGTTGATATACCGGATCGATTCGAGGAGCTCGAAGGAGAGAAGGAAGTCCACATCGCCGTACTTGATGATCGGCGAATAGACCTTCTTGCCGAACCGGAAATGGGTGGTAACGTCGCCGCCCCTCTGCGCCATCCCGTGAACTTCTGCCTTTTTTACGTCGTAACCGGCCTTGAGGAATACTTCGGCAAGGATATTACTCGCAAGAATAGTACCCTGGCCTCCAACACCGGAAAGAAATATATTTGTTACCTTTCCGTTCTTTTTAATGTTCTTTTTCATTCTCCACCTCCTCACTTTTGGCCCGGTGCAATGGCTTCGAACTTACATATCTGGACGCAAACCTCACATCCGACGCACTGATCGCGGTTGATATATGCAGTTCCTTTTCTCTTGTGCCCGTCCTTCGTCTCGCCTTCGCCTGCACGCCAGCTTATGGCGGGGCAGTTGATCTCGAGGCACATTCTGCAGCCGCGGCACTTGTCGGTATCAACGACATAGAAGGGGTTTTTGAACCTTTCGAGCGGTTTTGCCCTGCGAAGGAGCATGCAGGGGCTGTTCTCGCAGATGACTAGCGATGGCTCGTTTTTTGCCATCTCTTCTTTTACGATCTCCATGGAGCTTTTTATGTCGTAGGGGTCGATCTTTCTGATGCTCTTTATGCCGAGGGCCTTGCCAAGCTCCGCGTAATCGACCATATTTGTCGGCTCCTGCCTTATGGTGAAGCCCGTTCCCGCATGTTCCTGATGGCCGGTCATGCCGGTGATCCTGTTGTCAAGTATAATGGTGGTGGAATTGCCCTTATTGTAGGCAACATCCATCAAAGGCGTTACGCCGCCGTGAAGGAACGTGGAGTCTCCTATGACGGCAACCACCTTTCCCAGTCCTTCGTTACCGAGCGCCTTCATAGCCCCGTGCGCCATACCTACGCTTGCGCCCATGCATATGCACGCGTGAAGCGCCTGAAGGGGCGGCGCTGCAGCCAGAGTATAGCATCCGATATCGCCGAACACATAGGCGCCGAGCTTCTTGAGGGCATAGAACAACGGCCTGTGTGAGCAGCCGGCGCACAGGTTTGGCGGCCTTCTGGGCAGGTCTTCCGGCTTGACCCTGATCTTTGGCGCTTTGTATGCCTTTCCCTTTAACGCCTTCTCGACGATCTCGGGAGAGAGCTCATACATGTTGGGTATCACGTCTTTGCCGTGGAATATCTTGTACCCCATTGCCTTTATCTCCGTCTCAAGGAACGGGTCAAGCTCTTCCACGATGATTACCTTTTTCACCTTCTTGAAGAATGTTGCGATCATCTTCTTCGGAAGCGGCCACACCATTCCAAGCTTCAGATAGGACCATTCCGGGAACGCGTCTTTTGTGTAAAGATAGGACACGCCGCTGGAGATAACGCCGATCTTTGTGTCATTGATCTCCATGACATTGTATTTGAATTTCTCGGCGTATGCTTCAAGCTTTCTCATCCTCTCTTCGACGAATTTCCTTCTTACCCGTACGTTGATCGGGACCATAACGTATTTCGGGGTATCTTTCGGATCAACACCCGGGACCACTGTCGACTCTTTCCTTTCGCCCAGCACAACCGGAGAGTCCGAGTGAGCGACTCTGGTCTCTGTCCTCAACATTACCGGCGTATCGAACTTTTCGCTGATCTCAAAGGCGATCTTCGCGAAATCTTTGCACTCCTGCCCATCTGACGGCTCCAGCATGGGAACCTTGGCAAACCGAGCCCAGTTCCTGCTGTCCTGCTCGTTCTGGGAGCTGTGGACGTTCGGGTCGTCGGCGACGACAACCATCATCCCGCCCTTGACCCCCGTATATGCAAGGGTCATAAAAGGATCGGCGGCAACGTTCAGGCCGACGTGCTTCATGGCGACCATTGACCTTACTCCGGCCAGCGCCGCGCCGGCCGCTACCTCCATGGCTACCTTTTCGTTCGGCGCCCATTCTGCATAAATTTCAGGATATGTACTGGCAATATCCTGCAAAATCTCACTGCTCGGCGTTCCGGGATATGCCGTGGCGACCTTAACACCCGCCTCCCAGGCACCTCTTGCAACTGCTGCGTTTCCTTGCATCAATTCTTTCTTCATGTGTCCCCCAAATATGGCGTAACGCCTGGATTTTGAATAAGATTAACGCTTCACCTCCTTCTCTTTCCTCTCTCTATGGTTATTTTATTACTGCTTGTTAACAAATTCACTTATTATTTTCAGCAGAATACCGCACCTTTGTCAAGAAATTTAGTTATGAACCGGCTCATAGGTGATAGCTCACAGTAAAAACTAAAAATAAAGCGGCAAAGAGCAGGCAGCAAAAGATATTCGTGCGTATTCTGTATTCTCAGCTGTCAGCTGATAGCTTTCATTACGCCTTGCATGTTGCCAGGAACTTCAGGATCTCACAGCAGCCTGCCAGCCCTTCACGTATGTTTGCTACCGAGATCCTCTCGTCTACGCCATGCATCCTGAAAAGTTCTTCATTGGCAAGACTGATCGGGAAGAACCCGTATGCCGGGATACCAAGATTCCTGAAGTATCTCATGTCTGTCGCTCCTGTCGTGAGAAAGGGCAGCACGGGCACCGCTCCCTTCAATTCATTGACAGCCCTCCCTATGCCCCTGAAATACTGCGAGTTGTACCCAGACTTCAGCTCCTTGCTCACATCGCTGCCTATACGGACAAGCTCTACGTCGTTTCCGCACAACCGCCTGACCTTTTTAAAAAAACTATCGTGGCCTTCAGTCGGGAGCAGCCTTGCATCGAAATACGCCGAGGATTCCCCCGGTATGACATTCACCTTCTCGCCGCCTTTCAGGATCGTCAGCGTTACCGTGTTGCGAAGCAGCGCATTGTATACCTGGCTGCCCTTCACAAATTCCCTGAAATTTTTGTTCTTTAATGATCCTCGGAGGGACGAGTACCTAAACCCTTTTCCCTTCTTGCCTTTCAGGACAGCGTTCATATATGTGCTCACAATGCTTGTGGGTTTGAGCGGCCAGGGGTGCGAAAGGATCCTGTGGGATGCCCTGACGACCTTCTCGTTGGCGTTATCCTTGTGCGGCATAGATCCGTGGCCGCCTGTACCTCTTGCACGGATCATGAACTGGGCCAGCTTCTTTTCTGCTACCGACACCTGGGCGTGTACAAGGCCGTTCTCTTCAACGATAGACCCTCCCTCGCTGAGGACAAAAGAGGCTTCTTTCAGGTCGGGGATCCTGTGTAGCATAAACTCAACGCCGTTGTGGCCGCCAACCTCCTCATCGCAGGTGGCCAGAAAGATTATGTCCTGCTCGGGCTCTATCCCTTCCTTATAGAGGTTCATGAACGCCAGCAACTGGCAAATGGTCTGCGCCTTCATATCTATGGCGCCTCTGCCATAAATAAAACCGTCCCTCAGCTCTCCGCCGAAAGGATCCACCGTCCACTCGTCGCCTTTGGCCGGAACAACATCAATGTGGCTCAGTATGATAACCGGCCTCCCCCTTTTCCGGCCTTTGATCCTGGCAAAGATATTGGCCCGCTTCGGCACAGGGAAATAAATTTCTGTCTTTATCCCCGCCGCCCCCAGAACACCCTCCAGGAACAGGGCGGCGCTTTCTTCGTTGCCCGGAGGATTCGAAGTGTCAATACGGATAAGCTCTTGCGTCAATTGCACGGCATTTTCAGCGCTAATCATAATGTAACCTGTTCTTTCCTTCCCTCTTTGCCTTGTAGAGGTTATTGTCAGCGATCTTTATGAGGTCATTGGCGATGTGGCCTTGCTGGTACAAACCTATCCCGCCGCTGACCGTCAATTTTATAGGATGTTTTTCATGGATAAAATCTTCCTGCTCTACCCCGGTCCTTAAGCGTTCTCCCACAACATATGCCCTTTCCAGGTCAGTCTCGGGGAGGATTACAAGAAATTCTTCCCCGCCGTATCTGCCCACGATATCAATGGTCCGCAGTTTTTTCGAAAAAAGCTCCGCAACCCTTTGCAAGACAAAATCTCCTGCGAGGTGGCCGTATGTATCGTTCACTTCTTTAAAATCGTCCAGGTCAAAGAGTATTACCGAAAGGTCTGAGTGGTATCTCTTCGCCCTCTCGATCTCTTCGTTCAGCTTGTTAACGATATGAGTATGGTTGAAGATTCCTGTCAGGCCGTCATGGATCGAAAGGATTTTGATCTCCTGGAACAAGCGTATCTTTTCAAGCGTAACCGATATATGCGAACAAAACTTGCTGAACACGGTCTCTTCCTGGGCCTGGAAAGGATCGCTCCGGAAAAGCCCGGCAAAACCATACACGGTATTTGTCGTGGACAGTTCCACAATAACCGACTGATAATCGCCCTCATGGCTGGCTATCTTTACGTTAACGGCCCCTTGCGACATTCTTTGCAATAGAATGTTCGTAATGACTTCGGCAAGCTTTCTGTTGCTTGCGACCTTCGGATAGATCTGTATATTTACTTCGTTCCCATAGGTAAGAAGGACTCCAAAATATTCGAAATTAAGGAAGCTTTTTAAGAGCGCATAGGCATTCTTAAGCACAAATGCGGGATCCTCTGCCTCTCCTATCATATGCTGAAGGCTCTTTAAAAAATCTATCTCCTGGATATTGATCTTTTCCACCCTCTGCGTCTCTTCCACCCGCCTTGCGAGCTCGGCCGTTTTCAGGGATTCAATATAATGGTCCATTGCGTTGTTGACCACATGGTATACCTCTTCAAGGTTCTCAAAAGGTTTTGTAAGAACTGTGTATGCGCCCTTGCGGAGCGATTCGATGCGCCCTTCGTCTTTGCTGAATCCCGTCATCATGATAACTGGTATCCTTGGTTTGATATTCTTTATCTTCTTAAGTATTTCAACGCCCGAGATGCTGGGCAGCACGATATCGAGCAATATCGCGTGGGGTTCTTTTTCTTTGAGTTCCTTTTCAAGGTCCGGCAAGTCCCTGAAGGGGAAGACCGTCTGGCCACAATGATCAAAATATTCTTTCAGAACGGTGAGCACCGATTCATCATCGTCAATAATAAATAGCCTTTTTTTGGTATCCATGAACAAAACAGAGGGGGATCACCCCCCTCTTTTACTTCTTTATTTTTTTTGCTTTCTTCGGGGCAGCCTTTTTCTCAGTCTTTTTCGTGGTTCCGCACTTCGCCATACAACACCTCCCTTTTCGATTTTAAAACAATGTTATGTAACTTGGAGGTGTTTGTCAACCACTATATGGCAACAACCTCTTTTACCCCTGGTATCTCTTCTTTAAGCTGTTTTTCAACGCCCATCTTCAATGTCATCATGCTCATCGGGCAGCTTCCGCATGCGCCCTGCAGCTTTACCTTTACAATGCCGTCCTCTACGTCAATGAGCTCGATATCCCCGCCGTCTCTCTGTAAAAAAGGCCTCACCTTCTCGATCGCTGCCCTAACCCTTTCCTTCATCAGTACCTCCATCCATTTTTACTTTACCCCTCAAGGGGTTACTAAATATAAACACGATCCGGTGATATGTAAATAGAACACAGCTCATCCTTTCCCGCTGCCCTGTATCTCTATCCTGATCTCTTTCGGCATTGCTTTCTGCGATTTCGGGACCCTTATTTTCAACACCCCGTCCTTGTACGTTGCCTTTGCCTTATCCCCGAGGACTTCTGCGGGGAGCTGAATGGTCCGCTGAAAGGACCCGTAGACCCTTTCAGACCTGTAGCAATCTTCATCCCTGCAATCCTCTTCCGTCTTTCTCTCCCCCTTCAGCGTCAGCCTGTCTTCAGAGATCGTTATCGAGACCTCTTTGGGGTCGATCGCCGGGATGTCGACGGTAACAATAATGTCCTTCTTCGTCTCGTGTATGTCAACTGCCGGCACCCATCCTCCCTCGCGCAACGAAGGGAAACCCGCTTTTTCGAAAAAATCTTCAAATATCCTGTCCATCTCCTCCCTCATCGAGGGAAACCGTGATTCCCATAAAGATTTCCAGGGCGTCAAAGGCATAGCCCCACCTCCTGTTACGATTTTTTATCTTTTCTCGTCCCTTTTCCCAGGGACCTCTTCCAAAAGCTTACCACACCTGACTGGTGAAAAGAAAACTGTACGAGCTCCCATCCCTCGTTGCCCATCTCGTTCAGAAGCCGCGACATATTTTCAATCTGTTCCGCCCCTACATCGTGTATTTCGCATTCACCGTCGGATCTGCAAGCATACACAATGTTGTTGTGCTGGTCAACGACAATACCTTCTTTCTTCAGATCTTCCATTGAAAATATCTTCAGAACATATTCGTATTTCATAGGCACCTTCCTGGTATGTTTTATGCCGCTATGATATAATATTAATGCAAATCATCATTTTTTTAAAGTGGCCATGGAATATATCCCCGCTTATATAGGGTCGTACTCCAAGGGCATCCTGCAGGAAAGGCTCGAAGAGCTCGAATCCCTGCTTAATCCCTGCACGCTCTGTCCAAGGCAATGCAAGTCCAACAGACTGGTAGGCGGTCTCGGATACTGCAAGGCGCCTTATGACCTCTTCGTCTCATCGTCCTCTCCCCATTTCGGGGAGGAAGCCCCTCTGGTGGGAAATAACGGCTCCGGAACGATATTTCTTACCCATTGCAACCTGAAGTGCGTCTTCTGCCAGAACTACGACATCAGCATTTACGGCGAGGGCGCCCGCTGCACTTACGGCAAGCTGGCAGCCCTGATGATCGACCTCCAGGACCGCGGCTGTCATAATATCAATCTCGTTACCCCGACCCACTATGTTCCGCAGATCATCAAGGCCCTTTCGATCGCCATCGAGAACGGCCTGGCCATCCCCCTCGTTTACAACACAAGCGGCTACGACTCAATCGAAACGATCAGGCTCCTCGATGGCATCGTGGACATCTATATGCCCGATATCAAGTTCCTTGACAACGATCTTGCGCAAAGGTTCTGCAAGGCGGGGGATTACCCGGAGGTCGTCAGGCAGGTGGTCTGTGAGATGCAAAGGCAGGTTGGGGACCTTCGCATCGACGAAAAGGGCATCGCCGAAAAGGGGCTGCTGATAAGGCATCTTGTAATGCCGGCATGCGGCGCCGACACGAAAAAGATCATGAGATTCATCAGGGAGGAGGTCTCGCAGAATGCCTTTGTGAATATCATGGCGCAATATCATCCATGTTACAGGGCAGGTGAATTTGAAGAGATAACGGGCAGGATCTCTTTGAAAGAGCACGCGGAGGCGGTAGAATATGCCCGAAGCATCGGGCTTTGGAGGGCTTCCGTCTAGTTGCCAAGCTTCTTCACAAGTATATCATTTGCCTTTATGATCTCATGGGCGTCTTTGCCGGTGATCTCCCAGCTATAACCCCCTTTTCCGTCTTTCTTTAATTTTATCTTGATGTCGCCTTTCAGGGTCTTCTTTATTTCATCAAGCTCTTTTTGATAGCGTTCCCCGCTGTCTTGTTCGCCGGCCTTGCCCTGCAACTGCGCAAGCTCCACGCCATTGCTGCAGGAAAAGAAAAAAAGAACTACAAGGAGTATTGCAATAAATCTCATGACGTCATAATATAATTTCTTACTGGTCCTTTCAATAAAATTCCGGAGGATATATGGGCATCCATTACGAACAAGAAGGGAGAGGGGATAAGGTTATTTTCATTCACGGGGCCGGTGGAAGCACAATGGCGTGGTACTTTCAACGTGAAGAGTTAAAAAATTCCATGGAGGTTTTGTGTGTAGATCTTCCTGGCCATGGACTGTCCCCCGGCAACGGGTGCGACTCTATCGGACAATACAGCGACGCCGTTTACGGCCTCCTCGACGAAAGGTCCCCCGACCAATATTTTATTGCCGGCCATTCCATGGGCGGCGCAATCGCCATGACCCTTGCCCTCGACCACCCTCACCTCGCCAAGGGCCTTATTCTCATCGGGACAGGTGCAAAATTGGCGGTCTTGCCGGCCATACTCGAAGGAATACGGAAAGACAAAGCGAAAACGGTCAGGCATATTGTCGATTTCGCCTTCTCAAAAAAGACCTCTCCTCAACTGAAGGATATGGCGTTCAGTGAAATGATGCAGTCAAGCGAAGAGGTCATCTTCAAGGATTTTTCAGCCTGCAACGGTTTTAGCGTCATCGATAGGATCGCTGAGATCAAGGTTCCCGCCCTTATCATCTGCGGCAGGGATGACCTTCTGACGCCGCCAAAATATTCCGAGTTCATGCACCGCTCCATTGCGGGCTCAAGACTCAGCGTCATCGAGGACGCCGGCCACATGGTGATGCTCGAAAGACCGGATGGGGTGAACAAGGAGATAGAGAAATTTGTTAAAAGCTGCTCATAGCAAAAAGACGTTCGGCGTGAAGCGTTCGGCATTCGGCGTTCGGCGAGAAATAAAGCTCATAGCTCATTAGTTGATGGCAACTGCAAAAAACATAGCAGGCAACAGGAAATGTAAACGGTGAAATCCTGTCTGCTGATTGCTGACAGCTGTTAGCTGAAAGGATATTATGTCCGTTATAAGCTCAGATAAAGAAAAGGCGCTCAGGGAGAAGATGGAGAGGTTCGGCATCAAAGAATCGGACATTGCAGAGCGCTTCGTCCATTCAGGCGGACCCGGCGGGCAGAACGTCAACAAAACCTCCACCTGCGTCTACCTGAAGCATGTCCCTACCGGCATCGAGGTCAAATGCCAGCGCGAGCGGTCCCAGGCAATGAACCGCTTTCTTGCAAGGCGCATACTCGTCAATAAGATCGAGAACATGATCCTCGGCAGAGAGAGCGAGGAAAAACAGCGGATCGAGAAGATCAAAAGACAAAAGAGAAAACGCTCAAAAAGGGCGCAGGAGAAGGTGCTGCGCCTGAAGCATCTTCAATCCGACAAGAAGAGATCCCGATCGGTGAAACCGGATGCGTCGGAGTATTAATTGTATATCGTGATATGAAAGCAGTGCTCTTACGACTTACGCCGCACGTCTAACGGGTGTTACTGCCCCAGTACCTTTCCCACGAGCCCCCTGTATCCCTGAGCGAAATCATAGGCCCTCATGCGCTTCTTATTCTCCAGTTGGACCTCCCGGACTTTCAGAAGCCCTGCCGGCGTCTCTACGAAAAAACCTTCCTTTGTTATGCCCGCGACAACGCCCTGGCCTGTCCCCTTCCGGGTTATCTCTTCGGCCTCCGCATCGAATACCTTCATCATCCTGCCGTCAAGAAATGTGTACGCGACAGGCCATATAATAAAGGCCCTTACCTGCCGCTCGATCTCTGCAGCGCCTCTTGACCAATCGATCAGGCCCATCTCCTTCGTGATGATAGGGGTATAGGTAGCGTCTCCCTGCCTTTGTTCAACCCCTTCGATCACTCCCTGCTCATCGATGCGATCAACGATACCTGGAAGTATTTCGGCCACCCTTGTTGAAAGCCTGTCTGAGAGATCTGCCATGTTCTCTCCCTTGTTTATGAGGGTACGCTCCTGGTACATGATCCTGCCCTCATCCATCTTCTCGTTCATGATGATCAGCGTAATGCCCGTCTCCTCGTCGCCGTTCAAGATAGCCCACTGCATGGGCGACGGCCCCCGGTACATAGGGAGGAGCGACGGATGGACATTGACAGGCCCTATCGCAGGCAGGCCAAGAACCCATTTGGGAACGATCAGCCCAAAGGAAACAACAACGAAGAGATCTGGTTTGAAATCCCCGATCCTTTGCGCCTCTTCATCTTTAAAGGAAGCTATCTCTATGAGGGGCAGCCGAAGATCCTGAGCCGCCTTCTTTACCTCGTTGTCATCCAGGAGGTATCCCCTGCCCTTCGGCTTGGATCTTTTTGTGACAACGCATGTTACGCGTTCAGAGATCGATCTCAGAGGGGGTACTGAAAAGCCGGAGGACCCGAAAAAGACGATCTTCATTTACTGCCTTTTTTGATATTTTTTCTTAAAGAGATTTTTCTTTACAGGGCTCAGATGGTCAATAAAGAGAACCCCGTTCAGGTGATCGATCTCGTGCTGGAGCGCCCTCGCAAGCTGGCCTTCGCACTCAAGCTCGATCGTTTCACCCTCCAGGCTCACGCCCCGTGCGAGGACCTTCTTCGCCCTCTTTACGTACTCATAAAAATTGGGCACGCTCAGACATCCCTCCTCGGCGGTCTCCTCGGAATCGGCCTCAACAATCTCGGGGTTGATGAGGATGATATGCCGGTTCCCCTGCTTGTTGACATGTTCATCGATGGTGATCAGCCGGATCGGGAAGCCGACCTGGTTGGCGGCAAGGCCTGCGCCGTTTGAGAGCTTCATGGTCTCGATCATATCTTCGGAAAGCCGCGTGATCTCGTCGGTGATGTTTGCAACAGGTGAGGAGATCTTTCTAAGCACCGGGTCGGGAATTGTCCTTATCTCAATAAATGCCATATACTATTTGTAAAACATATTGAAGGGATAGTCAATGTTTGTTCGGCACATAGATGCCCGGTCTCCGATGCTCTCTGCCTATGTGTCGTAAGCTGTTTTTTACAATTCTGCAAACCTGTACCACGGAAAATGGGTTACCATCTTTTCTTCGATATCCTCGATGATCAACGAGGCCAACTCCTGTTCGTCCATTGCTCGCTCCCAACCGTCGGGGCCGTATTCTTCGCCGACGGCAACCATAAAAAAGTTCATGATCCTTGCCGGACGCCAGGTCATCATGGCCTTTATCGTTTCATCAACATCATGCTCCACCATCACGTGCCCGTTGTCGATTGCCCAGCGGGCTAGCTGAACGCAGTAGAAGCAATCATGCTGAAGTTCTTCGCCGGACTTCTGGATCATTCGCTTTGCTTTCTGGCTCACCGCCATCTTGTTCAAATGCTCCATGTCCTTTTTCATATCCGTGCCTTTCCTGCTGCTATCTTTTACAACGACAACTTAACGCAATCAAGAACATTTTTTCCTGCGGTATTTCAAAAAGCATTGACTCGACAAAGGGGGAAGTGGTATTGTTAATTATGTTTGGCCTTGGATTTCCAGAACTTATTATTATCCTTGTCATTGTCATAATGATCTTTGGTGCAGGCAAACTCCCCGAAATCGGCGGCGCGATCGGCAAGGGCATTAAAAGCTTCAAAAAGGCATCCCAGGAACCTGACGAAAAGAAGAACCCTCCTCCTCAAGAAGATTCCGACAAGAATAAACCTGCCTGAAAGGGCACCGTGAACCGCAAGATCTTTATAGGCATCGGATCCAATATCGGCGACAAGATCGGGAACTGTATTGACGGCATCAGGTCCATCGCGGCCGACAACAGAGCATACGTGCGGGACGCCTCCTCCATGTACCTCACCTCCCCTGTTTCCGAAATGGTTCAGGAAGACTTTGTGAATTGTGCCCTGTCCATCGACTGGGATGACACGGCATTTGGATTGCTGGACCTTCTCAACAGAACAGAGGCGGCGATGGGAAGGCAGCGGGGCATCAGGAACGGCCCCAGGGTCATCGACCTCGATATACTCCTCTTCGGCGACAGCGTCATCCGCGAAAGACGTCTCACCGTGCCCCACCCCGAGCTCCATAAACGGAAATTTGCTATTGTGCCATGCGTGGAGATCGATGGGGAGATCGTCCATCCTCTCTATAAAAGGCCCTTGAAGGAGTTTCTCGCGCATATCGATGACAGCCAGAAGATAGCGTTGTTAAAGGACCGAAAGGAGATCCCGGATTTCAATTGACAAAGACCATGGGGAGGGATAAATTTAACCAGCATACTCGGCTCATAGCAAGCCAGATGCTGGATGCTCGATGCTGGCCTCTCGATGCGGGATACTGGTTCAAACCGGTAACAAGCATCGAGTAATGATGGACAAGGTTTTCACGTTTCACATTTCACTTTTAAGGAGTAAAAGCCATGCCGGAAGCTGACGTATCAGAAAAGGAAAAACAGTTTTACGTGGATGTCCCCGCAAAGAGCAGGCCCTTCTTTCTGAAGGGCTGCAACTCTCTGGACTGGGGCATGAAAAACCGTCTGTCGAGGATATTCAACCCGAGATCCGGCAAGACCGTTATGCTGGCCATCGACCACGGATACTTCCAGGGCCCGACCACAGGGCTTGAGCGTGTTGACGTCACCATCCTGCCTCTTTTACAGTACGCCGATACCCTGATGCTCACCCGGGGCATCCTCCGTTCGATCATCCCGCCTGCATATGACAAGGGCATAGTCCTTCGGGCAAGCGGGGGGCCGAGCATCCTCAACGAGCTTTCGAACGAACAGATAGCCATAGACATAGACGAGGCAATACGTCTCAACGTCTCTGCCATGGCCGTCCAGGTCTTCATCGGCGGGCAATACGAGACGCAGTCCGTACACAACATGACGCGCCTCGTGGATTGGGGCAACCGATACGGCATCCCTGTTCTCGGCGTAACGGCCGTAGGCAAGGATATGGCGAGGGATGCCAAATATATGCGGCTTGCTTCGCGGATCGTAGCGGAGCTCGGCGTCACTTATGTAAAGACCTACTACGTGCCGGAAGATTTTGACACCGTGGTGGCGTCCTGCCCTGTGCCCATCGTTATTGCCGGCGGGAAGAAGATGCCCGAGCTCGAGGCGCTCACCATGGCCTACAATGCCATCCAGGACGGGGCGGCGGGCGTCGATATGGGGCGCAACATCTTCCAGTCCGAATCTCCTGTCGCCATGATAAAGGCCATACGAAAGGTCGTCCATGACGGCGTTAAGCCAAAAGAGGCCTATGATCTCTTCCTCGCGGAGAAGAACAGGGCGAAAAAAGGATAGCATCTGCATGCGCGTGGGGATGTACTACAGCAACAGCAAGGTAGAAGTGGAAGAGATGCCGGCCCCCATCGTCGGTCCACGGGATATTCTCATCAAGGTGATCGCGAGCGGGATATGCGGCAGCGATGTCCTCGAGTGGTACCGCATCAAAAAGGCCCCTCTCGTCCTCGGCCATGAAGTGAGCGGCGAGATCGTCGACGTGGGAAAAGATGTAGCAAAGTTCAAAAAAGGCGACAGGGTCTTCACGACGCACCACGTCCCTTGCGACGAGTGCCACTTTTGCCTTACGGGCCACCAGACGGCGTGCCAGGTCTTTCAGACAAAGAACAATTTCGATCCAGGAGGGTTTTCGGAATATCTCAAGGTGTCCGGCAAAAGCATCGACACGGGCACGCTCCTTCTCCCTGACGAAATGTCCTATGAGGAAGGGTCGTTCGTTGAACCTCTGGGGACAGTGGTAAGGGGGCTGAGAGCGCTTGACCTGAAGCCGGGCAATACGCTCATGGTGATCGGGTGCGGGCTGGCAGGCCTGCTCATGATCAAGCTGGCAAGGGCGCTGGGGGCAGGTAGGATCATCGCTACGGATATCGACGGCTACAGGCTGGAAGCGGCGCGAAGATTCGGCGCCGCACATATCGTCCGTGCTGATGCCGACATACCGGCTGCCATCAAGGCGGTAAATCATGGCCGCCTGGCCGATAAGGTAATAGTCTGCGCCGGGGCACTGTCTGCAGCAAGGCAGTCGCTGGGGTCAGTCGAACGGGGAGGGACGATCCTGTTCTTCGCAGTGCCCAATCCCGGAGAGGCCGTTGATATAGACCTGAACCCTTTCTGGAGGAACGACGTGAGCTTTAAGACCTGTTACGGGGCAGCGCCCCTTGACAACATACAGGCCATCGAGCTTATCAGGGCCGGGAATATTGACATCAAAGACATGATAACTCACAGGTTCGGACTCCAGGATATCGCAAAAGGATTTAAGACCGCATCTGAAGGCAAGAACTGCCTGAAGGTCATCATTAAACCGCACGGATGATGAATAACCAAATACCATTAATTTGGGAAAGCCCGGCACCGATGCCCTCGTATTCAATAAAAAAACTGAGTGCTTCCTGTGTGCCACATTCGAGTATCCCGTCATGAAAAACGTCTCTGAAAAAACCCTTTTTCGCCAATTCAAGGAGTTCGGGAGAGACCTCTTCCTGCGGGGATTGATCAGCTCTCACGCGGGAAACATGAGCGCCCGCATCGGCAACAGAATACACATTACAGGAAGAGGTGCCATGCTGGGGAGGTTGGAGCGGGGCGACATCGTCTCCATCGACATCGGCAGCGATGACCGCGACGCCGCGCGCGGGCCTTCATCAGAGGCGCCCGTTCACAGGGCGATCTACCGGGAGACCGGCGCGCTCGCGATCGTGCACGCACACCCTCCCTATGCGACACTCCTGTCGATTACGGAAGACCTGCTCATCCCCGTGGACTGGGAAGGTTCGTATTTCTTCAAGAAGATACCGGTGTTAATGCCCGGGAAAAGAGGCGGCAAAAAAGATGCCGCCGACATGATCGGCAAGGGTATGAAGGACCACAAGGCCATTCTTGTGCGGGGGCACGGAAGCTTTGCCCGAGGCGATACGCTTGAAGAGGCGTATATGCTGACGAGCAGCCTCGAGGCATCGGCATTTTTCATCTACAAGGGGACGTTCTTAAGAAATTAAATAACTTTAAAGTAAATCTATTTGATATAATGGGCGCCCCTGCTTTCACGGTTCGTGAATGCTGCTTCGGCAACGATCAGGGCCGTCCGTATGCCGTTCCTTAAAATTATCAATCAGCAATCCTATAATCCTCCCGCAATCAGGGACGTTGGTAACTTTTGTAACTTACTCATGATCCTCTCCCATCCCTAATGCCTCAAAGTGAGAAATTCCGGTCTGAAGGACCGCTTCGTAAACTGACTGTATACCTCTGGCGACAGCAAGTTAGTTACCAAAGTTACCAACGTCCCTGTTCTCAAGTTAGTTACCAAAGTTACCAACGTCCCTGTTCTCGTCTGTTCTCGTCCCTGTTCTCCTCTGTTCTCCTGTTCTCATTCTGCGCCGGTAATGTATCTTATAAAATCTCTGAAGGCATCTATCCCCAGTTCCAGCTCGCTCACCGCCTTCGTCCCGACAATCGCCCCATCCGCCACTTTATAGGCTGATTTCACGTCCTTCCTATCCTTTATGCCGAAACCGACATATACATCCACGCCCCGGCCTTTTGCACGGGTGATCTTCTCTATCGTCTCCTCATCAAGACTAAAGTCCCCTCCCGTTGTCCCCCTCTTCGAAATAAAATAGATAAACCCGGATACTTCCGCGCCCTGTATGGCGGATTCTATGTCCTCAACCCTGCTCTCCGGGGTCAGAAACCTGATAAGGCTGATTGAGCGCCGCCTGAATTCCTTCTCGAACAACCCCACCTCTCTTAAGGGCAGATCGGCAATGATCACGCCGGATACATCACCCACCCTTTCGAGGAAGTTGCCGACACCGGAACTGTACACGATGTTCGCATAGGTCATAACGTAGATCCTTCCCTTGAATATCTCCCGGGCCTCTTTCAGGCCAGCGATAAAATCATCGAGGTCGTATCGCTTCAAGGTTTCATAGGACGCCTTTTCGAGAACGTCGCCATCCGCGATGGGGTCTGAAAAGGGAAAGCCTATCTCGAGAAAATCTACGTTGAAATCCCGGCAGACCTTGACGGCTTCAATAAAAAGCCCCTTCGAAGGATAGTCAGCGAGCAGATATATGCCGAGCTTACCCATGGTATTCACCTCCCTTCCTGACTATATCCATATCCTTGTCTCCTCTCCCTGACAGGTTGATAATAACCGTCTTACCGTTGAATTCGTTTTTGTGCTCAATGAGATATCCCAGCGCGTGCGCGCTCTCCAGGGCGGGCAAGATTCCCTCCAGCCTGCTCAGGACAGAGAATGCGTGGAGGGCCTCCCTGTCGTAACAGACACCGTATTGCACCCTCCTTCGATCCTTTAGCCAACTGTGTTCAGGGCCGACTCCAGGGTAATCGAGCCCGGGGGCTACGGAATGGGCATCAGCCACCTGCCCTGATCCATCCTGCAGAAGATAGCTCAATGTCCCGTGCAGTATCCCCGGCCTCCCCTTTGTCAATGTCGCCGAGTGGCGGCCGAGATCAAGGGAGGTCCCTCCTGCCTCTACCCCCCTGATGTCCACCGACCGGTCTTTCACAAACCCCTTGAAGATGCCTATGGCATTGCTCCCGCCGCCGATGCAGGCGATCACATGATCGGGCAGCCTCCGCTCCCTTTTCAGGATCTGCGCCCTTGCCTCTTCCCCGATCACTGACTGGAAATCGGCAACTATGGTCGGGAAGGGATGTGGGCCGACAACGCTCCCGATGAGATAGTGTGTGGTCCTCACGCTCTTCACCCAGTCGCGTAGCGCCTCGTTGACGGCGCTCTTCAGCGTTGCACTGCCCTTTTCCACAGACACGACCTCTGCACCGAGAAGCTTCATCCTCTCGACGTTGATATGCTGTCTCTCCACGTCCGTCCTTCCCATGTACACCACACACCCGATACCCAGGAGGGCGCAGACCGTCGCCGTTGCCACTCCGTGCTGGCCGGCCCCTGTCTCGGCGATGATCCGTTTCTTCCCCATGAACCTTGCCAGCATTATCTGGCCCAGGGTGTTGTTGATCTTGTGGGCTCCTGTATGCAGGAGGTCCTCCCTCTTCAGGTAGACCTTCATGGACAGGTATCCGCTTAAACGCTCCGCATAATATAACGGCGTAGGCCTCCCTGCAAAATCCTTAAGGAGGGTCTTTAGTTGTCCCTGATATACTTTGTCCTTTCTGAACTCTCTGTATGCACCTTCAAGCTCATCAAGAGCCGGGATCAAGGTCTCAGGCACAAACTGGCCTCCGTATCTTCCGAAATATCCCTTCATATCTCCGCACTCCTCACCTTTTCTACAAGGTTTTTCATTTTTCGCACATCCTTCTTCCCTTTGTACTTTTCAATGGAGCTGACGAGGTCGATGCCGAAGGGCCTTAATTGCAGGACACCGGCAACGTTCTCTTCGCTCACACCACCCGCGATAAAAGCCCTGTCAAGGGCGCTGTGGCCCTTCAGCAGATTGATGTTAAACGGCACGCCCGATCCGCCGAACCCGTTTGTAAAACTGTCGAAGAGGACGAGCCCGTCGGCAGCCACACCGGGGAGTTTGTCCCCGATCCTGTATGCCGATATCTTCTTTTCTGCCTTTACCTCATCGCAGACTGTCCCACCATAGACCTGGGCGAAATCTAAATCGCAGTAATCGATTATCTCCCGGACCTCATCCCCGGTCTCCTCTACGAATACGCCGACCGTTTTGACCTTCCCGGCAAGCCGCTCCGTGATCCTCCTTGCTGTCTTCGGCTCGATATACCTTGCACTCTTCCTGTAGAAAACAAAACCAATAAAGTCCACCGACAGGTCAACGGCCGCAAAGCAGTCATCAATGTTCGTCATCCCGCAGAATTTTATCTTAAACATAAAGCAACTCCCGGAATACACTCTCCGGCTCCCGTGACTTCATCAACGCCTCCCCGATCAGAAAACCGTTTGCCCCGCTGAGCCTTTTTATATCCCGCCTCGACTTTATGCCGCTTTCGGCTATCCTCATTGGCGCGTCCACGCAGGAGAGCATATCCTCCACCAGGCCGAGATCAATCCTGAAGGTATCCAGGTCCCTCGCATTGACGCCGATTATCTCAGGTTGTAGTACGTCGATTCTGTCGATCTCTTCCTTCCGATGAATCTCCACAAGACAGTTCAGACCAAGTTCTCTTGCGTAAAGGTAAAGGGTCTTCAGCCTCTCTTTATCGAGGATCCTCGCGATGAGCAGGACGATATCGGCCCCCATCGAACAGGCAAGTTCTATCTGCGACTCGTCGATGATAAAGTCTTTGCAGAGAATCGGCAGAGGGGTCTTTTCTGCCACCTTTTCGAGGAGTTCGAAACTCCCGCCGAAATAAGTGGTATCAGTGAGAACGCTGATCCCCTTTGCGTATCTCGAATATACGGCGATCCTCTCTTCATCGATCTCCGCTATGGTCCCCGCTGACGGCGATCTTCTTTTTAGTTCCGCGATGATATTGACACCGTCCCCAAACACAAGGGGTATGAAGGGTTTTTTCCTCGGCGGACATTGGCGGCCCTTCAGCCCCTCTATCTCCTTTCTCTTCATTTCAAGGATTGCATCTATCATGATGAAAGCTCCATCAGCTTTTCATGGGCCCTCCCGTCCTTTATGGCATCCCTGGCAAGCGTGAACGCCCTTCGCAGATCCCCTTCGACCTCTGCCAGCACCAGTGCAAACGCAGCGTTTATGGCAATTGCATTGATAAGGCCTTCGTGTTCACCCTGAAAGGCCTCTTTCATGATCTTCGCGTTCATCTCAGGTTCATACCCTCTGACGGCATCCCTGCCCGCGTAAATGCCGAACTGCCTGGGGTCAAATTCAAACCTCTCAACAGAGCAGCCCTTTTTATGGTAACAGACGGTTGTATCCGATATGCTGATCTCATCCATTCCGTCACGGCTCGATACGACCATGGCGTTAGGGATACCGAGGAGTCCGATCGCCCCCACGTACCTCTCCATAAAATCGTCTCTGAAGACTCCGATCAACTGATACTTCGGCCCGGCAGGGTTGCAAAGCGGTCCGAGGAGATTGAAGATCGTCCTCTTCCCCAGCCTCCTCCTCACGTTCGCAACGGTCTTCATGGCCGGGTGGTACCTCTGGGCAAAGAGAAAGACAAAGTTTTTCTCCTTGAGGAATCGCGACGCATCTTCCATATCCAGGTCTATCGGAACGTTTAAGGCCTCCAGGAAATCCGCCGACCCGGATTTCGAGCTTGCCGCCCTGTTCCCGTGCTTCGCTACGGCGATGAAGAGGCTGCATACAATTGCCGCCGCAGTAGATATGTTGAAGCTCCCGCTTCCGTCACCCCCGGTACCGACGACATCCAAAAGCCGCTCGAACCCGTGGTCTTCCAGCCTTATCGCATGCCCCAGCAGCGCTCCGGCAGAGGCCGCTATCTCCTCCCTTGTCTCCCCTTTTTCCGCCAGCAGCAACAGGATCTCTTCGATGTGCTCTTCTTTCATCCTGCCGTCCAGTATCTCATTGAACATCGTCGTCGCCTCTTCGAACCGCAGGTCCCTGCCGCTTCGCAGCCTTTCAAGCGCCTCCATTGCATACCTCCACAAAATTTTTTATGAATAGGATCCCGTTTTGTGTTGAGTAAGACTCAGGGTGGAACTGCAACCCAAACATCTTCAGCGCTGTGTTCTCGATTGCCATGATCTCTCCGTCGCTTTCAGAGACCGCGCAGGTGCTGAATCTTTTCTTATCGTTCTCCACGACGAGAGAATGGTACCTCACTGCCGAAAACCTCCTCCCGATACCTTTGAAGAGGATGCCGCCGTAATTCTCCATTGTATCGACCTTTCCGTGCATCACGCTCCTTGCCTTTCTTACAGGGTCTCCGGAATGATAGGCCATGGCCTGCATGCCGAGGCAGATGCCGAGCATTGGGACCTTGCCCCTGAAATGATCGATCACATCAAGGCTCAGGAGGGAATTGGCAGGATGGGAGGGGCCCGGCGAGATGACCAGCCCCTTTATATCGAGGCCTTTTACGCTGTCGAGGCCCTCTGTATTCCTGAAGACCCTGACCTCGCAGTATTCGCTCAGATAGTGGTATATGTTGTAGGTAAAAGAATCATAATTATCTATCAATGCTATCATCGATCCCTCCCGATCTTATCAATGCCTTGAGTTTGTTCATCACCTCTTCGTACTCCCTTTCGGGCACACTGTCGTAGACAATGCCCGCGCCCGCCCGCAGGCGGGCCTTTCGTCCCTTGAATACGGCGGTCCTGATCGTTATCGCCATATCCACGTTCCCGTTAAAGCCTATGTAGCCCGTGCATCCCGCATAGGGGCCCCGCATCTCCTCCTCAAGCTCGTCGATGATCTCGATGGCCCTCGTCTTGGGCGCACCGGATACGGTGCCTGCCGGGAACGTCTGTCCCATGACGTCGATCACGTCCGTTCCATCGTTGAGCTGCCCCTTTACCTGTGACACGAGGTGGATGACGTGGGAATATATCTCCGGTTCCATGAAGCTCTCGACCTCAACGCTCCCTGTTTTGCAAATCCTCCCCAGGTCGTTCCTTGCGAGGTCCACGAGCATCAGGTGTTCGGCCTTCTCCTTCTCGTCGTTCTTCAGCGCCGCGATGATATCCTCGATCCCGGCGGATCCTTCCCTCGGCATCGTCCCGGCAATGGGCCTCAGGGTCGCAACCCTGTTCCTGATCTTTATGTGGACCTCGGGGCTCGAGCCGACTATAAAGGAGTCTCCGTCCTTGATGAAATACATATACGGGGACGGGTTTATCTTCCGGAGGGTTCTGTAAAATGCGAAGGGATTGATGTTGTCGATTTCCATGAAATCGCTCAACACGACCTGTATCGCCTCCCCGTCCCCGATCATCTCCTTTATCCTTTTGACCTTGCTCATAAAACCGTCCCTCGGGATCCTCCTGACGACAACCGGGTCTCCGGGGACCGGGACATCCGCTGCGGGAAGGCATTTCATCCATCTTTCCGCGTCGTCCAGTTCCCTTCGTATGCTGTCGTATTCCTCTTCTGCGGGCACGCTGCGGTTAATGCCTTTTGAGATTGCGATATAGAGCCTGTTCGTGTAGTTGTCGTAGACGCAGAACCTCTCGACGAGATAGAGTACCCCTGCGACGTCGTTCCTCTTCAGAAGAGGAGTCCTCAGAATCCCGCACCTCTCGACGAATTCAAAATTGAAATATCCTATGTACCCGCCGGTGAAATCACCGAAGAGATCAGAAGGCGGCGCCGAATTTTTCGACAGAATATCTTGCAGATGCGAAATGTCCCCGATCGGTCCGCCGTTCCCGTAAAAACCGTCACCCCTCAGGACAAGCCGTTCCTTTAAGTCAAAGGCGAGGAACGAAAACCTGCTGTAGACCTTATTCTCCTTTGCGCTTTCGAGAAGGATCGCATTGCCTGAACTGAGAAGCCTCAATAATATCGATACAGGCGTATCCATATCGCCGTCCGTCTCTTTGTAAAGGGTGATCCTGTTAAATTCCTTCTTTAATTCCTTGAACCTTTCAAAAGATGGATACATATAACCTCCGCTCCGGCATAAAAAAAACCGTTTTAAGAAAACCCTTGCAGGGAGGTCTTAAAACGGCCAAAAATAAAAAAACCGTCTAAACCCTCCGGGACAGCCGGCCCAAGAGCTTAAACGGTCTACTCTTTACGGGACAGCGTCTTAGCTATCCCACCACCATATATTCAACATCTGATTCTCTATGGACGACATATTGTTCATGAGCGATATTGTACTAATTTTAATACAGTGCCGTCAAGCACATAATTTATAGATCGAAGGTGTATAAAACAAAATATTGTTATCTCATAAGATGTTATTCCGCAATTTTTTAAAAAATGCTGCCAGTTCCTCGTCGTCCTTCCCCCGTATGACATGCTTCAGAAATTCCAGACGGGAGGTGGCCTTTTCCACCTCTGCGATAGAATAGGGATTAAAGAGGATCTCTGTCAGGAGGCTGTCGTCTTCGGATAAAAGTCCTTTTGTAATGGCCATGTGTTTCTTGAAGGTGGTCCCGGGGACCGCCCTTGCATCGACGCTTGCCGCAAACACCATGGACGCTATGAACGGGAGCGTCAGGGAATGGGCCATCATCCTGTCGTGCTCCTGAAAGGAATATTCAAATATCTTAAGGCCCAGGCCGGTAAAGAATCCCTTGAAGAATTCCGCGCCTTCCCGGTCCGACTCGCTGATGATTACAACGTTCTCTTCCCTGAGCGAATCCATGTTTGCAAAGGTGGGGCCGAACATCGGGTGCATCGAGACAAAACTGAAGGGGCTCTCCCTGTAATAATCCGGCATGTCCGTCTTTATCGACAGGACATCGCAGATGATGCAGTCCTTCGGGAGATAAGGTACAGATTCTTCAAAGGCGGAGATGGTGTTCCTGAGGCTCACCGCGTTGATAAAAAGCTCCGGTTTAAAGTCTGCCAGCCAGGAAGGCAGGGGGAGCACCGTCACGCATTCAATGGCCCCCGACCTCCCTTCATCCCTGTCGTATAGGGCAATCTCATGATCCCTGCGAAGCTCCTTCGCAAGCCACGCTCCCATATGTCCGATCCCTGATATTGCAATCTTCATGCTATCTTCCTTTTGTAACAGCCAAGAAATTTAAACATCGGTACACCCTTTCTGATCTTGTCCAGCGCTCCGGCCACCCTTTCGTCCTTGTCGGACCCTTCAAAATCAAGGAAGAATGCGTAATCACCCGGGGCGGTCCTCATTGGTCGCGATTCTATCCTCGTAAGATTGATCCCTGCGTCGGAGAATATCTTCATAACGGAAAAGAGCGTCCCCGCCTCGTGCCTTAACGAAAATATTACGGAACACTTGTTTCCCTCTTCGGTGTCCGCGTACTTTGACAGAACTATAAAACGCGTGACATTCGATTCATGATCTTCTATGTCTTCCTTCATGACCTCCAGATGGTAAAGCTCTGCGCAGAGTCTGCTTGCAATGACGCCTGCATCCTGCGGCCTCACATCGGACAGCATCCTAGCAGCTCCGGCAGTGTCGTAAAATGGTCTCGGCTCAAGCCCGTGTCTCGCTATAAATCCACGACACTGGGCAAGGGCCTGGGAGTGTGAATAGACAACCCTCAGATTCCTGTATTCCACTCCCGGCAGGGCAAGGAGGCAGTGGTGGATCGGAATGCTGGTCTCTCCTGCGATCTTCAATTCTGTTTCGATCAGGAGATCGTTGACCTGGGTGATTGCGCCTTCGAGGGAATTCTCCACAGGGACGATGCCGAAATCAAGCTGGCCTGTTCCGACCTCTTCGAAGACCTCCCGGAATTCCCTGCACGGGATAGGCATCAAAGACGGATCATATGCAATGGAAGCGACCTCGCTGTATGCGCCGTGCTCCCCCTGAAAACCCATGAGCCTCAGTTCCTGCTGCTGGATCCGCCTGGATTCCCCTATTATCTCCGCGTACAGACGCTCTGCAAATTCAGGCCCTATGACGCCCCTCGAATACCTGCGGACGTTCCCGAGGACTTCCGCCTCCCGTTCAGGCTCGAAGACGCTGCCCTTCAGCCTTCTCAATCTCAGCGCCAGCTCCATCCTCCTATGCAGCATGTTGATGGTCTCACAATCAATCAGATCGATCCTTTTCCGTATCTCCTGTATGTCCATATTAATCACCTTACAATCGCGGGCATCATCCGCCCTATACTCATCAAATCCGCCAATACTATAGCGGCAACCGCCTCCATGATAACGGGCACCCGCAACGCTATGCACGTGTCGTGTCTCCCGCCGATGACAAGCTCGGCAGGCTTCCCTGTCTTCAGGTCCACCGTCTGCTGCTTCCCCTGGATGCCCGATGCCGGCTTGACGGCAACCCTGAAGAGGAGTTCGTTGCCGTTCGTTATACCCCCGTTTATGCCCCCGGCATTGTTTGTCTTTGTGGCCCCTCCTATGTCGAGGATGATATCGTTGTATGCGCTCCCGGCCATTTTCGAGGCGGCAAAACCTGCGCCGAATTCTATCCCCTTGATACCCGGCACGGAAAAAACGATGTGGCTGAGAAGCGACTCCAAAGAATCGAAGAATGGTTCGCCGAGTCCGACCGGCAGCCCCTTTACCCTGCATTCCACGATCCCTCCGACAGTATCTCTGTTTTCAATTGCCGACCGGACCGCACCTTCGATATCATCCGACCCCCCGACCTCTGTGAGATTTGCCTCGATCTCTATGGGGTGGATAAGCATCTTTGCGATAACCCCCGCGGCGACAAGCCCTGCCGTCAACCTGCCGGAGAAGGCTCCTCCTCCGCGGTAATCGTTGTACCCGCCATATTTGCAAAAGGCAACAAAATCCGCGTGGCTGGGCCGGGGGGTATCCTTGATCCTCTCGTATGCCCCCGGATCGGTATCCTTGTTCTCGAAGAGGATCAGTACCGGCGCCCCGGTGGTCTTTCCGTTGAAGACGCCGCCCTTTATCAACGGGACGTCCTCTTCCATCCTCGCCGTGGTGCCCTGCCGCCCGCTCTTTCTCCGGCCAAGGTCGGCAAGGAGATCCTTCTCCGAGAGAGGCTGCCCGGCCGGACATCCGTCTACGAGGACGCCCACGCATTCACCGTGTGATTCGCCCAGTATGCTTATCCTGAATAGTCTGCCGAATGTGTTCATCTTTTCTCCTGTAATCTTTCTATATCGGTGAAGAAACCTGGATAGGATTTTGAGACGCACTCCCAATGTTCTATGGCCGTTTTCCCCTCGCCGTTCAACGCCGCGATTGCGCAAGCCATGGCGATCCTGTGATCATTATGCGAGTCCACAGTGGCGCCTGTCACCTTTCCCCCGTGTACCTTCATGGTGTCTCCAGACAGTTCAATCGCAATCCCGAGCCTGCCGAACTCGGAACACAATGCATGGGCCCGGTCGCTCTCCTTGTGTCTTAAACGCTGCGCACCGTGGACTATGCTTGTCCCTGAACAGGAGCTTGCAAGGGCGACCAACGGGGGAAAAAGATCAGGGCAATCCCGTGCGTCAAACTCAAATGCCTTCAGTGCATTCCTTTCAACCAAAACATGGTCTCTCCCAATTGCAAGATCCGCGCCTGTCATCTCCAGCGCCTCCATAATTGCCTTATCTGCCTGGAAGGAATCGGGATCCAGCCCCGTTACCTTTACGCCTCCTGCCGTTGCGCCTGCGACCAGAAGAAAGGCCGCAGCCGACCAGTCGCCTTCAACACGGTAAACGCATGCCCTGTATGACTGATTCCCCCGGATGGAAAATCCTTCAAAACCTTCCTCGACGGCGATGTGGATCCCGTAATGGCTAAGAAGCGAAAGGGTCATCGCTACGTAGGGCCCGCTTCGGAGATTGGAGACCGTAACAAGGGAATCTTCCCTGCACAAAGGAAGGGCCATAAGCAAACCCGTCAGGAACTGGGAGCTCTCCGAGGCATCAACGTGCACGGTGCCTCCCCTGGCAGGGCCTTTTATTTTTATTGGGGCGTACCCGTTGTTCGTCGTACATAGTACACCCAATCCCGCAATCTCTTCGACCATGTCCATCGGCCTTTTAAGGAGCGAGCCGGTCCCGGTAAGGATCACCTCTCCACCGGTCAACGTGACGATAGGCGCGAACATCCTCATACAGAGACCCGATTCCCCGCAGTTGAGCACCCTCTCTTCCATGCTGTCGCGCAATGCCCCGTTGCCTCTTATAACAATCTCACTTCCTCTTTTAGTCACCTCTGCACCCATGACCTCTGCAACGCGGAGCGCGGCGAGGGAATCGTCGCACGATGAAGGGTTTGAGATCACGGAGTTCCCTCCCGCTAAAAGCGCTGCGGCAATCGCCCTGCCTGTCATGCTCTTCGAAGGAGGGGCAGCGACGGTCCCGTTAATGGTCGACGCTGATACGAATCTCATCACATATCCTCTTCACGATATCTTCAGGGCTTTTATCTTCAGTGCTGACGAGCATGTCCGCTGTCCGGGCATAGAGATGGAGCCTTTTGCTGAGCAGGCCCCTTGCCCCTTTGCCCCCACCCTTGAGGAGCGGCCTTGAATCCCCGTCCCCGACCCTGTCCATTATTGTTTCTACCTTTGCCCACAGCCA